>NZ_CP045915.1:3498075-3816082 GCF_009650095.1 Gracilibacillus salitolerans
TGGCAAAATACTCTTACACGATGTATATGACCTTTTACGATTTCCAAACGACACCTTCTATCATTATTTTGACAAAAGAAAGACACTGATACTGCAAGACACTATTCCTCAAAGGAAAGAAAAACAATATCTTGTTGGATTGAAAGGCTATCCAATACAAAACTTTGACAACTATAAAAAAGATGTGACAGATCCGATCAACAAACTGAAAAAGAAAGCACAAGTAATCTTATCTAAGTTCCCTAATCATTTAGTCTATACTAATCAAACTTTCAGAAGTAGATTGTTTATGCAAATAGCTAAAATAGTTAATCGTATTGAAGAAGTAGCGAACTTATTTAGGAAAATGTCAATCTCCACTGTCATTGTCCCTTCCACCCATTACCCTGAAAGCCGTACATTAGTTTTTGTTGCGGCTGGTTATGGGATCCCGACTATTTGTATGCAGCATGGGATTATCTCCAGTGAATTCGGTTATATACCAAAAATTGCAGACATCGATGCCGTTTATGGGCAATTTGAAATAAATTGGTATCAACAGAACGGAATAAATAAAAAAGATTTAGAAATCATCGGACATCCAAGGTTTGATATGATCAACCAGGTACCAAAGATACGTAAAGAAGAAATAAAACAAAATCTTGGAATTGACCCAACTAAGAAAACCCTTTTACTGATTATCCGAGGGCAGCTTCTCTTTGAAAAATGGAATGCTTTCCTCGACCATTTAGGCACCAAAGATAACATAAATGTGATAATCAAGGACTTTAGATATAAAGAGAACCATCCTCTTCTAGACACCCATTCCTTTGTCTATGCTTCCAAAGGGTATCATCATTATGACCTTTTCAGCTTATCAGATGTGGTTGTTTCTTATGCTTCCACAGTTGCTTTGGAAGCTATGTTAGCCAAAAAACCTGTATTTATTTTAGATGAAGCCTTCCCTGGTAATACCGGTTATTATCATAATATGGAAAAACTTCTACAGTCTGACCCTAAGCAACTATCAAAATTGGTCACTGATTTTTTCACAAATAAAAATTTACAATCATATATGGACAATACAATCACTGAATTTCTATCGCAAAGTTATAGCAACAAAATTTCTTCTGGTAAGAGGTTAATGCGTTTAATTAACAGGCTTTCAGAGTAAAATATGATGAATTTTCAACTAAGAGTTCTCAAAATAATCCGTTATTATTTGACTATATCGAGAAATAAATGTAACTTTTTAATTGGTAATTCGTCTAATTTAGAGATGAATATATTACTGCAATATATGAAAAAAATTCTAATAGATTAATAGACAAAGGTGAGGTATTTATTTTGAGTGAACTTCGAACAGACAGAAAAAATAGAAAAAAATCAAACAAGTGGAAAAAGCGAATATTATGGATTGTTTTATTATTGTTTATCTCCGTCATTGGCTACGGTATATACTTATTTGTGAATGTTTATGGTGCAACGAAAGAATCCCATGAGGAGATAGTTCGTCCAGATGGTAAGTCAGAGCTTAGAGAAGATGAAGTTACGATTGGAGATGACCCTATATCCATTTTATTAATTGGTGTGGAGGATTACGAAACAGATGGTCAGAATGGTCGTGCAGACACTCAAATTGTAGTGACAATAAATCCGAATACAAATCAAATGACAATGACAACTGTACCTCGTGATACAAGGATGGAATTTTCAGCAGAAGAAGCCGGACAATATGCAGGCTTCCATAAAATGAATGCATCTTACACTTACGGGTCTATTTTTGACTATGGTGCCAATAAACTGACTGTTGAAAAGGTAGAACAATTGCTTGATATCCCCATTGATGAATATGTCACCGTGAATTTTGATGGGTTTAGAGATATTGTGGACGCACTTGGTGGCGTCACAGTTGATATAAAAGAGCCATTCTGGGAAAAGAATTTCTATGTAGGCGGAGAGAAAATTTATTTTGAAGAAGGAGAAAGCATATTAAATGGCGAAGAAGCCTTAGCTTTTGTACGGATGAGAAAACGGGATGTAAATGATATTTATTCTCGAGATGAAAGACAGCGTCAATTTATCCAGGCATCTATTGATGAAGCTATTTCAGCAGAATCACTCTTCAAAGTGGGAGAAATCACGGATATTTTAGGTGAAAACGTGACTACAAGCTTGAGTGCATCAGAAATTTTTAATTTACAGAAAGCATATTCTTCCATGAATTCTTCTAATATCAAAACTTTTGAAATAGAAGGTGGAGATCAAAAAATAGATGGTACTTGGTATTTCATACCATCAGAAGAGGGAATAAACACTACCTCTCAACAATTGAAGCAAGAACTGGAATTGGAATTGGAAGAGGGAAATACTAGCGATTATTCTGCTGATGAGGATCAAATTTTCGAAACGGAATAGCCTGTGGCTGAGCTTATTCTCATTTTTGAAACCAATTCGCACAATTCAAAAAAAGCCTAAATGTTTTTCAATTTAGGCTTTTTTCTTGTGATGATCTAACTGAAATATTCTGTACTTAAACCAAGATAAATTAATGCTGATACAACAAGAAAACCGGAAAAGAATAAAACTTTATTACGAGTGGACCATCCTCGCATCCAGCCCCACCTTTTTTCACTGACATCAAACCAGAAGTAGTCAGCTATAATGGCTACAATGATAACTAAGGTGGCTATAATAGCCTGCATAATCTCTCCTCCCTCCTTCTATTATCACAGATTCCAAATTCATTCCCCGCTATGTCGTTTACTTATAACTATATTCTATTCTATTTTCCTTTTACCAATTATTGTAATAAATAAATATGATTCAATGAGACTTTTTGTGAATTTTGTTATTTTAAATAAATTTAAAAGTGATGCTCTCTTACATACCACATAGAAAAATACTCCTCTTTTTAGGAGGTTTCACACAGCTTTCTTATTTCAACTTTTGTGATAACCGAATCATATCCCTACACCAGATCCCGTTTTCAAAAATATCTTCTTCATAGTGTCTTACAAAAAAATCACGATCTATACTATTAATCCTGAATCCACATTTTTGATATAGAGCTAACTGCCCGATACTTGAATTCCCTGTTCCTACTTCGATAGTTTTATAACCATTTGCTGTTGATTTTTGAATCGCATCCATGATTAATTGTTTTCCAACACCTTTTCCTTGCTCGTGCTCAGAAACAGCTATATTTACTAATTCTATTGTATTTGGTTTTGTAGGTAGTAGAATATATACTCCAATTATTTTATTATTTTTCTCAGCTATATAACAGGCTCCACGTTTCAGATATTCCTCTATCAGCTTTCGAGAAGGATCAGCTAGGAACAATAAATCTATTGGCGGTTTGTCGTTTTTATTTAATTTTCTAATTTGCAAAGTAACTCCACCTTTTTTAAATTCATATTAACTTAATTTTAAAAAAGACACACCCCCTTTGAAGGAATGTGTCCTAAAATATAAGCTGAGAGAAATTGTTTTTTTAGTATAAAATACATAGCTACTCGGTCGTTAATTACTTTATGTCTTTCTTTTTTTTATACGACCTATTCCAAGTTTTTTTGCTTCTTCACGTAAAGCTTTCAATAGGCTAATTGCCATTAAAACAATAATTACAGAAAACGGTAAGGCTGCTATAATCATCATATTTTCTAAAGCTTGAAGACCACCTGAGTATAGAAGCACTATTGCTATTGCAGAAAGCAAAATCCCCCATGTGAATTTTATTTTATTACCAGGAGAATGTGATCCGTTTGTTGTCATCATACTCAATACATATGTTCCTGAATCAGCAGATGTAATGAAAAATGACCCAATAAGCACCATAGCAGTTATGGATGTTACTAGAGGCCATGGATAATGCGAAAAAACGCCAAATAACGATTCTTCTGCAGATAGACTTGATATCTCAGCAATACCATTATGCTCAAGTGAAATCGCAGAACCTCCGAAGGTTGAGAACCATAAAAAAACAACGATTGAAGGTATTAGTAGTACAAAAAAAACAAATTCCCTAATACTTCTTCCTCTAGAAACTCGGGCAATAAAGATACCTACAAATGGTGCCCATGCAATCCACCAGGCCCAATAAAAAATTGTCCATCCATTAATCCATCCACGAATGTCTTCGTTTAAAGGTGCAATCCTAAAGCTCATCTGTGGTAACGTTTGAAAATATGAACCAATCGTATTGGTAAATAAATTTAGAATAAATAACGTTGGACCGAATAAAAACATAAGTAAAAATAAAGCTCCGGCTAAAATCATATTAGCATTGCTTAATATTTTTATTCCTTTACCTAATCCAGACCATGCCGATATTAAAAAGAGTACTGTAACAATGGCAATAATAATAAATTGTATCCAAACAGTTGTAGATACGTCAAATAGATATGCCAAACCACCATTGATTTGAACTGCCCCAAACCCTAGCGATGTTGCAACACCAAGAACAGTTGCCAATACAGAAAAGATGTCAATAGCTTTTCCTGTAATGCCTTTCACCTTATCACCGAAAATCGGCTGTAAAGTTGCACTTATTAAACCCAATTTATTGTGTCTAAAATGAAAATAGGCAATTGCTAGAGCAACGATGGCATATATACTCCAAGCATGAATCCCCCAATGGAAAAAAGTAAATCTAAGTGCATCCTTTATAGCTTGATCGGTACCAATTTCACCAGTAGGAGAACTAATTGCATAATGGCTAATCGGTTCTGATGTGCCATAAAAAACAAGCCCTATTCCCATTCCGGCACTAAATAACATAGCAATCCAAGTCGGTCGAGAAAATTCCGGTTTTTCATCTTGATTTCCGAGCTTAATCCGACCAACAGGAGAAATTAATAAATATAGACAAATAACAAGCACAATAGTGACCAGGATAAGATAATACCATCCAAATGCATCAGAAAAGAAAGCTTGAATATTCGACGTGATCTCGTCTAATACATTTGGAATAATAATTCCAGCAATAACGAGCATAGAAAGTATACATATGGATATGTAAAACACTAAATAACGTTGTTTCATCACATTACCTCCTACATGTGTTAACGGTATAGATTAGTATTCTCTTTTTTTCTTATATAATGTAAAAAGTAGCGAATCTTTATGTTAGCTAGGATACATCTTATCTTTTCTCCATTTAATTATGATTTTATAGATGAATAGTAAAATTATGGTGATTATAATGGATTTTTTTAGGATTGCAGTGAGAATCAGAAATGGCGGTCACAACATTCCGACTGAAGATATTATCAGAAGAAACACAACTTCTTTCAAACACCTTAACGAGTATGTACATATTATTGATAATAGTGAAGGTAGTGGGTACTAACTGTTGTAGAGCAATTTAAAAATACTAACACAAAACAGATCTTATATATTTGATTAAATTTAGCTAACTAACTCTTCAATTTTATTCACATTCAATACATCAAAAAGCGCTTTAGCACACTAAGGGTAACAAAATGCGAACATCAGTTGATTGGACATAAAAACACTCAAAACTAGGAAGACATATAAAAAGGCTGAAACCCTTTAGTACCAAGGATTTCAGCCTTTTACATAGGATGATTCCGATTGGGCTCGAACCAACGACCTCCACCCTGTCAAGGTGGCGCTCTCCCAGCTGAGCTACGGAATCATATTTTAGTTTCTATTTAAATATATGAGAACTCGTAGTAATTGTCAATTGAATTTTAAACAATATTGCGCCATTCATCAAAATTATGTAATCCAATCATTAACGAATCCATTGTTTCAATACCTTTACAATTGTCATATTCTTAGGCGTAATTGCTATTACATCCTTTTATTACCAAACAATTAAACATTGGTAAACTTTTCTGCCACCTATTACATCAAGCTTCACATGGATTGGAAAAATTATCAGAGCGATTCTTTATATTACATTTGCTAGTCTAGTAGATAGATTAATTTGCAGGAGGTAATGAATTTGAAAATAAAAGCTTTATTAACTAGTTTAATTGTTATTACAGGTCTTACGGTTATGCCTGGTTTCGTTGATGCGTATACAGTAAAAAAAGGAGATACGTTCTGGAAAATTGCACAAAAACATGGAGTATCTACGAATGAACTTATGCATATTAATAACTACTCTTCTTCCATTTTATACCCTGGTGATAAACTCACGGTACCAGCGTCTATTTCAGAATCGGACAAAGCATTAATAGCTAGACTAGTTCATGCAGAAGCAAAAGGAGAGCCATACGCTGGAAAAGTGGCAGTGGCAACTGTTATCTTAAATCGTGTCGACCATTCTAACTTTCCAAACACTATAAAAGGTGTTGTGCATGAAACATATGAGAATGGAGCGATCTATGCATTCAGTCCTGTTGAAAATGGGGAAATCAATAAACCAGCTGATAGTGAAGCAAAACGTGCAGTAGAAGAAGCAATCGCTTTTCGTGGACAAGGGCAAGGTTCGATTTATTTCTATAATCCAGAAACGGCTGCAAGCGCTTGGATTTTTGACCAACAAACAACAGTGAAAATTGGGAATCACGTATTTGCAAAATAAGAGAACTGGAGCTACCAGTTCTCTTTTTTCTTTATTTTACTCATATACCTCTGTCGGCACATGAATTTCTTGATTTCCTGCAACATATGGTGCAATCTCATATTGCTGGAACACCAAAGTAATACCATCATCTGTAAAATAGAATGCCGTATCCTTCGTTAACTTAATATCTTCTTTTTTCAAATCTGGATAAAATATATCTGGACGCTCAGTGGCATACTCCCATACATAATCACGAACCGCTTCAATTTGCTCCTCCTCTGTAAGGATATTGGTTAAGTATACACGCTTTCCCTTATCCATATCATAATTAAAGGACTCGACAGTAGTGTTACCATGTGCCCCTCCACTGAAAATATAATTACTTGTCAAGATACTCAATTTGGAAGCTTGGTTATATTTCACTTCATAATCAGTTTGATATTCCGCATGAAAATCATATTTCTTACTTTGTTCTTCATTTTCCTTCAGTTCTTTAAAAGACTCTTTAATATACTTCTGGAATGTCTTATTGATTTTATCTTCCATCCCGGGTTTTTCAGTTTCTGAAACTTGAGGATATTTTAATGCCTCCATATCCTTATATATTTCATCTGTTACCAGAACAGTTTGACTATTCGCTAATACCGGGGAAGTTATCATCGCAAAGAATAATAAGAATAAACAGAGCTTCTTCATTTAAGCACACATCCTTTTTTGCTTAGCTTACCTAGAATAATCGTAAACATACATGTGTTTTTGGTGAAAAAAAATGGGAATAACTAAACCATAGGTGGTGAAGAAAATGTCGATTGAACAAATAGTGATCTTACTTTTTATTGGCTATCTTATTTTTACAATTGATACAAAGAAAGAGAACTTTCCTGTTCCTACTGTTTTAATATTACTTGGCATAGGGCTTGCTTTTATTCCTTTTTTTGAGACGATAAAACTAACGGAGAATACTATTTATCATATTTTTTTGCCTGCTTTATTATTTGTATCTGCCTATCAGTTTCCTATAAAGGATTTCCGTCAAAATGCAAGCTTAATTATTTCTCTTGCAACTATCGGGATTATTTTGAATGTACTTATATTAGGTTATTTGATTGCTGTTATCTCCCCTGTTGGTTTAGGTAGTGCTTTTGTTATTGCTGCTATACTTACACCTACTGATCCTGTTTCGGTTGTTTCCATTATCAAAAAAGCAACCGGAAATGAACAGATCGCCAGTATGGTCGAAGGGGAATCCATGTTAAATGATGGGACTAGTATTGTGCTTTTTACTACTTTATTTGCTATTACCACACGTGAAAAAGGATTCTCATTTTCTGCTTTTCTTGGTGACTTTCTATTCGTTTCATTAGGAGGAATTGCGATCGGTCTTGTCTGTGGTTATTTAGTTAGCAAAATTGTCCACTATTCTCATTATCGTAATTATCAAATTATGCTCAGTATTATTTTGGCATATGGTTCTTTCTTGATTGCTGAGGCTGTAAATGTTTCAGGTGTCTTAGCAACTGTTGCAAGCGGGATGATGATTTCGTTTGAATATGGACGAGCGATAAAAGAAGCTCATTTTCGTGAATCATTAGATGGGTTTTGGATGATTGTGGAAAACAGTTTACTTGCAATATTATTTTTAGTTATCGGTATTGAAATTACCGAATATTTAGCTATTGATTATTGGTTATATGCTGTCACCATTTTTCTGTTTATGATTTTCGTTAGGTTTATCATTACCTATGCTGTAACGAAGGTGATTCATTCTCTTTCCTGGCGTTATAACTTGTTAATATCATGGGCCGGACTAAAAGGATCGATGTCTGTCTTTTTGATTCTGACATTATACGCAAAAAATGCAAATGTCATTGACAGTGATTGGATGGTTGGTGTCAGTTTTACTGTTATCCTATTGTCACTAACGATTCAAAGTCTTAGTATGGCACCCATATCACGATGGTTGTTAAAATAATGCATCTAAATGGAAATCCTGTTAAAATACTTAATGATAAGGAGGAGTTTATGTGGGGCGCAATGGAACCATGGAAGATGCGACCATTCAAAGTGACCATTTGAATGAAGAAATCCAGATAAAGTGGTACCTTCCAGAAGGATTTACAGCTTTTAAAGATTATCAATTGTGTATTATGAATGATGGTGATGATTATTTCAGGATGGGACGAGTGGCGACTTTAAGTGATCAGCTACATGAAGATATAGTGATTGAATCAACTATTTTTGTTGGCGTTCATTATCAAGATAAGAATGACCGGTGGGGAAAATATCACCCAAGTGGGAAACAACAGGAAGCCTATATTGCTTTTCTTGTAAAGGAAGCGATTCCTTATGTCGAGAATCATTTACATATTACACCGGTAAAGCGAGTATTAATGGGAGATTCGCTAGCTGGTACATTGGCATTTATAATCGCAACCCAATTTCCACATACGTTCGATACGGTGATAATGCAATCACCCTATGTTGATGAGGATGTGTTGGAAAGGGCAAGCAATGCATCGGAATTTTCACATATTGAAGTATTTCATTCGATTGGAAAAGAAGAAACAGATGTACACATGACAAATGGAGAAACTGCGGATTTTTTAACGCCTAATCGCACTTTAAATCATACCTTAGATGGGAAACTGCAGGTCTATCATTTTGATGAATTTAACGGGAATCATACATGGAAATATTGGCAAAAAGATTTAAAAGAAATATTAATGAAGATGTTAGGATAAGGGGATAAGAAATGGATTTAAAAGTAGTCAAAACCGAAGAGGAATTACAGGATGCCTATAAAGTTCGTTTCACTGTTTTTGTGAATGAACAAGGAGTACCAGAAGAGTTAGAAATTGATGAACTAGAACAAGAAGCACTGCATTTTATTGGGTATGGAAATAAGGGGCCGGTGGCAGCCAGTAGAATGCGCTTTGTTGATGGTTACGCTAAGATGGAGAGAATTTGTGTATTACAATCACAACGAGGCAAAGGCTTCGGTAGAGATATTCTTTTATTTATGGAAGACAAAGCAAAAGAAAAAGGCATGAAAAAAGCAAAACTAAATGCCCAAATACAAGCGGAGAAATTTTATCAATCGCTTGGATATGAAACGATTTCAGGTGAGTTCATGGATGCCGGCATCCCTCATGTGACAATGACAAAACCATTATAAAGTGAGACTTCCAATTGTGGGGTGGTTTTCCCTACTGTTGGTTAGCAAAACTTCTCAGGAAGTTAGCGACCGTTACCCCTCAATATACTTCATTGAAATTTCCGCTCGAAGTGAGGGGTTACGGACGGTTAGCACCGTGATAGACTGTTAAAGCTAAAATGGGAAATCCATTCTAGCTTTTTTTTTTAGAACCTTTTCAATATGTATGTACTTTATTGTTTTGGTATATCCTAATAAAAAATCTGATAAAGATAGGAGAAACAACGATGCATTACGGTTCAATTTTTGTAGAGACTTTGTTTGGTTTTGTCATGTTGTTTATCTTAACTAAGGTGCTTGGAAAAACACAAATCAGACAACTGACAGCATTTGATTTTATCTCTGCACTTATTCTTGGGGAATTAGTTGGGAATGCCCTTTATGATAACGAAGTAGGTATTAGGGATATTGCTTTTGCAATTCTGTTGTGGGGAGGTTTATTATATTTGACAGAAATTACTACCCAACGGTTTAAGAACACAAGATCGATTCTGGAGGGCCGGCCATCAATTGTCATCCATAAAGGGAAATTACAGCGCGACGAAATGAAAAAAGGAAAGCTTGATATAAATCAGTTATTACACTTATTGCGATCCAAAGATGTATTTTCCATTCGAGAAGTAGATTATGCCATCCTGGAAACAGACGGTACAGTTTCCGTAATGAAGAAAACTGCCCACCAACTCCCAACACGCAATGACTTAAATCTTCCCCTTGAACAAGTCGCATTATCCTTCATGCTCATTAATGACGGCGAAATTATTTGGGATAGCCTTCGCGAAATCGGTAAGGATGAAAATTGGTTAAAAGAGGAATTAGAGAAACAGGAAATTAATTCTGTTAAAGATGTGTTTTTTGCTGAATACGAAAAAGACCAAAATCTATATGTTCAAGGATATTAATACCTAATAAGTAGTTCTATTTGGAGTACAAAGTTTTTATATGTACTCCAAAGGGAACTACTTTTTCATTTAAGTATGATGCATTTACCACAAAACTAAAAACTATCTTATCAAAAATGAATGGATCAAATATATCATCATTCAATCCATCCTTTAACTAACCTATACTGTTGCTTCAAATTTGCCACCTTTTCCAGTGACTTCTGCATATATTGTATGTTTTGTATGAATTTCTTGTTCCGTTGCTTGATCACGTTTTCTTTTCTTTTGCTGAGGAATCATTATTTTTTTCGGTTCATCCTTTGTTTGTTCCTCTTTATAACGCATGCCAAATTGGATCGGGTATAGCCTTTCAATTGGAAATGGATCACGCTCTTCACGTGTGACACGATTATGATACTGTTGATACTGATAATTCTCAACTGGCATAATATATCCCATTATCACCCATCCCCTTTCATGCTTCTATATTATTATATACCCATAATTTCGGAAGATGAATCATACTTTTGTCCGTCTAATAAGAAAAGACAGGAAAAATCCACCCAAAAGCCCTTCTTGGGTACTTGATACATCAGAATAGAAGGAAGCAAATCCACAACAATTTTACTTTGCAGTTTATGTTTTATATGCACCAATGTATATTCTTTCTTACAAAAATAAAACAGATAGCTCCTCACGAAAAAGCTATCTGTTTTATTATTAGAACCATGAAAATGGAGGTCGTTCGCCTTTTTCTTTGTCATCATCGTCTTGTTCGTCTGCAACCTCTTCCACTTCATCTTTTTCAATCAGTTCCTCTTCTTCGCCTTCCACACCACGTGGACCAAAGAAAGGATCGTGGCGACGAGTTGGTTCAATTCGAACATTCTCTGCTTTGATAACTAGATCTTTCACATAAATCACTTTCTTCTTTTCTGACACGTTCTTCACTCCTTCTTCCTTTTATATCCAATGTACTAGGTTACAATTGATCATTACATCTTATGCATTAGGCAAAGAATAGTGTCATTTATCCCTATATTATAAGCCGACCATATGGATTTCTTTAATTTGTTTCAGCGGAATGGATATAGGCCTAGGTTTACTTGCCACTTTTATGATTACCATATCATTTTGATAGTCATCGATCAGTCCTATATATTTTTTCCGCTCCGTTATTAATTCGCATTTTACTCTTGGAACATGAAAAGGCATAGAAGCAAAATAGATTACTTTTTCCAATATGGTCATTTCATTAAATGTTTTATTTTCCAGTTGTTTCTTTGAAATATACTGATCAGGTATATCTTGAGATTGACGTGGCTTATCATAGGCACTAACAGAATGATAACGTGACTGCATGGTTCGCTTCGGTTCTGCCAAATCGGGTTGAGTAATATATAACTTTGGTAATTCTCGATTTTCACTGATGGAGTCCATCTTCACTACCTCCCTATAACACTGCATACTTATGTATATGACAAACGTCTATAGCATGTGAAAAAAAAAGCAATACTTAATTATGTAAAACAAGGCTTCTGTCTATACGAATAGACAATTCTTTCATAGATTAATTAGTGTTAACGAAATCTTTTCAGAAGAGGAGTGTAGTGTAATGGGAAAAAATACAGGATGTCATGATGATAATGTAGCTGGAATTAGTGGAAGTGATTGTGTATGCGAAGTTGTTCGTGCGATTAATGATGCACAAGATAACGTTGTAGAAATGGAATGTGATGTAAGCTGTGCGCGATCTATTCAAGATTTAGTATCACCAGTGCGAGGTAACGGCTTAGATACAGTACCTTTTATTCTATATGATAAAAAAGGAAAACCTTTCAAAGGATTCGGAGCTGAAGTTAGTGACGGTAGATTCGAATGCTTCAGCAGTTTTATTTTCCGAGTAACAGAAGTGGATGATGAGGACTGCTGTGCAGTATTAGAACTATTAGTGTTCGACAACGATGACACTACTTGCGGCGATCCTTGTGAGCAATTGGACAACGAAAAAGTGAGTGATCTAGAGCGTACTGGTATCTGTATTACTGTAGACTTAAATTGCTTCTGTGCTATTACTTGCTTACCAGCTGTTTCTGTATTTTAATAATTAATTTTAATCTTCCAGCGATAGAAAGCTGGAAGATTTTTTTCATTTTCGAACCATATTACTTGTATTTTTCTATCAACATTTGATAAAATCCGACACGTTGTGTGAAAAATGGCGAATATTTAGTGACAGAAAAGGGTATAGTATGTTGTGCACTCATACACAAAACAATATTTGGAAAGGATGATAGGATGAAAAAGGTTACAAAGGTCTTTTATATTTCTCTTGCAATTTCAGTGTTATTTATTATATGGGGGATTATTCCTAGCAGTGTATTACCTGAATGGAACCTCGATCACGTCACTACTCTTATTCAAGGTTTTCTGGTAACACGTTTCGGTTGGTTCTATTTATTAGTAACAACTGCTTTTTTAATTTTTGCGATATTTTTAATTGTATCTAAATATGGCAACATTGTGCTTGGAAAAGACGGAGATAAACCCGAATATAATTATTTAACATGGTTCGGTATGCTATTTAGTGCTGGTATGGGAATTGGTCTTGTCTTCTGGGGTGCAGCAGAACCAGTTTGGCACTTGCACGCTCCACCATACCCAACCGACACAGAAGCAGCTGCAGCACGTGTAGCTATGCAGCATAGTTTCTTCCACTGGGGCTTTCATCCATGGGCAGTATATGCCACATTAGCATTGGCATTAGCTTACTTTCAATTCAGAAAGGACGAGCCTGGTCTAATCAGTAGTACCTTGAAGCCTATTTACGGGGACAGAATGAATGGTGGCTATGGTACATTAATTAATGTGATTGCTGTATTTGCTACAGTATTTGGCGTTGCTACCTCACTAGGTCTTGGTGCACAACAAATTGGTAGTGGTTTAGAATTTATTTCTGAAAATATTTCTAATACTATTTATACACAACTCATTATTATTGCAGCCGTAACAATCTTATATATGATTTCTGCATTAACTGGTTTGAATAAAGGGATTAAAATTCTAAGTACAACAAACATTATCGTTGCAATTCTGTTAATGCTGTTCTTATTATTTACTGGTCCAACCAACTTCATTATGAATTTCTTCACAACAACATTAGGCTCTTATATTTCGAACTTACCTGAGATGAGTTTCCGTATGGCGCCTTTTAATGAGGAAAATGCACACTGGTTAGAAGATTGGACCATTTTCTACTGGGCATGGTGGATCGCTTGGGCTCCATTCGTCGGTATGTTTATCGCCCGTGTATCTCGTGGCCGAACAGTTAGAGAGTTTGTTGTTGGGGTCTTGCTGGTACCAACCATTTTTGGTGCGTTATGGTTTAGTGTATTTGGTGGATCAGCTATTCACCTGGAAATGAACGAAAATATCGATATACTTAGTATCATGAATGAATCTGGATCTGAAGCGGCACTTTTTACCGTTTTGGAAAACTTCCCATTAAGTTTAATCATGTCGGTGCTTGCCGTATTACTGATCAGTACTTTCTTTATCACATCTGCTGACTCAGCAACATTCGTCCTTGGTATGCAAACTACGAATGGTGATTTAAATCCAGATATTAAGGTGAAAGTTGCATGGGGACTTGTTCAATCTGGTACAGCTGCTGTATTATTATGGCAGGGTGGACTGGAAGCATTACAAACAGCCTCGATCATTGCGGCCTTCCCTTTTGCCATTATTATGATTATGGTTATCTTCTCGATATTTAGAGCATTCAGAGAAGAAGCACGTCTATATACATTGAAAAGAAGAAAAAGAGAACAGAGTTAAGAAAAGCGCAAAGCGCCCGCTTAAAAACGTAGCGACTGGACCGAAGCAACTGAGATAAAGGAATCACGGTGAGCATACGAACCGATGATGACTTAGCGTAGGGCGCTTTCGGGAAGTCGCCTAGTTTTTGGCGCTTGGAGCTAGACATCTCCGTTTATACTTTCTTACCTGTTAAGAAGAAAGGCTATCTCCTTTTTGTGAGATAGCCTTTCATGTATCTAAAAAGCGTTGTTTGTCTTCTGGTTTTGGAATCATACATTGTTCTTTTTTACCAAACCAACGATAACGATTTTTGGCAAGAATGGTATAGAATATATCACGAACCGGTTTTGGTATAACAAGAAATACCAATAAGAGTTGATAAGCTCCATTTAGTTCTTTAGCAATACGTAAAGCAGCCGTGGATTTTGTATAAACACAACCTTTTTCAATAAGAACCATACTGTCCATATCTGTTGAGATTTGATGTTCTATTAATAATTGTTTGCCTTCATTACTTTGTAGCGATGCGAATTGGAACTTGAGATCGGGGTCTCTCTTGATAATAAACTGCACACTACTGCTGCAGAAATTACAGATACCATCGAATAAAATGATTCTTTGCATACATAGCACCTCTTTTGTCCAATATATCAGATTTTACTAAGTTACTACAAAAGGTAAAGCCTTAGGTAAGAACAGTATTTTTGATCTCTTCATGTAAAACGACTCAATACTCGCCAACATGTATATGCTTTCCCACAGAAAGCTCGCATATTTTAGGTGAAATTAAACCCGCTTCATTTAAAGGAAGCGGGTTTAAACATGACTGACTATTTCATTAGCTAATAAAGATTCTACACATATTCTAATATTTGCTGCAGTTCTTCTACGTATTCTGTTGATCCTGTTACGACTAATCGGTCATTCAATTTCAATTCTGTGTCTCCATGTGGAACAATGGAATCTTTGCCACGGAAAATACGAACCATAATTACATCACCCGTAAATGGAAACTCCCGTAAAAGCGTACCATCATAATTAGCATTATTCATGTTAATCTCATACAATGCGCTGTCCTGTTGCGTAAAGATGTTTACAACATTTGGTGATTCAATTAATGCCTTTAACAGTGTTTTTGACGACAGCAATACCGAGAATACATCAATACCAATTTCCTGTAGTCTTTTTTCGATAACTGGAATTTCGATACGAGCAATAATTCTTTCAACCCCTTGCTCTTTAGCATACGTAGCAATTTCTTCATTTTTATATTCATCTCCGGTAGAAACCACAACTATATCATGATCAAATACACCAGCATCTTCTAATGTTTCCACATTATAATTATCGAGTTCGTTTATATCAAAAATAGATCGACCTTGTTTATCATCTAATTTTTCTTGTTTTGTATGAAATAAATGTGTCTCAAATTCTTTAGGATCTAATTCACGAACAACCGGAATGGTTGCCTGGTTGGTACCAATGAAAGAAACTGTTTGTTGATAGTCTGTTTCATCTTGATTTTCATAATATTTCTTAAAGAATGCCGGTGTAATGATACAAGACAGCACAGCAACTAACACGAGAGCCCCATGCATTTCACTTGTAATGATTTCTAATCGTTCTCCAATGGTCGCAGCTGCAATGACTAAAGATAATGTAGAGGTCAATAGCATACTTGCCGCTACGACTGTTTTGGTATCATACCATTTTTTCAGAAGTGCAACTGGAATGACTTTTGAAATCAGTAAAGCGATAAATAATAAAGGAATCAAAGCTAATACTTTGGGTTCATCAAACAATGCCCATAAATCCAATTCCACCCCAACCATCACGAAGAAAATTGGAATTAAAAATCCATAACCAAAGCTGTCTAATTTTTGTACTAATTCTTGGTTTGGTGCTAACAACGACACTAACGCACCAGCTAAAAAGGCACCAAGAATATTTTCAGCTCCAACTGATTCGGATAAAGCAACAAGAAAAATGATTAACGTAAACACTGCTCTTGTCCCAATTTGAATCGTACCTTTAGACATTGTTTCAATAAAGGATTGATTACGAAAATGCTTGCCGACGAAATACAACAATACACCGACACCAAATAAGATTAGTAGTAACCACATATTTCCGGATCCTTCGCCATAGAAGGACACAAATACTGCTAACAGTATCATGGTAACAAGATCCGCAATAACGGCGATTAATAAAATCGTTTGGCCAACGGTTGTCTGCATTGCTTGTGCTTCTTTTAATGTAGGAACAACAACTCCTAATGAAATAGTTGATATAATTAGCGTCATTAAGTAAACATTATCGATAAATCCAAACAAAACAAATAAATAGGATAGTAAAAACGATAAAATCAAAATACCTACAAAAACAAAACTAGCTAATAAGACTGGATTAGGCATTTTTTCAGTTGTATTTTTTTGATTTTTACGTTGTTTCTTATTAGAAAAAATTGAGAAATCTATTTCTAAACCGCTTAAAAACATTAAGAAAATAAAGCCTAACGTAGATAATGTTTCCAGCCAGTTACTCTCTTCAACAAGGTTAAATCCACTATGTCCAATGATTAAACCAACAATAATTTCTGCCACCACAACAGGAATCATTTTCAACCGGAATCTGTGCAACAGAATTGGCGTTAAAAATGCTGCGATGATGACTATTACTAATGAACTGACAGACTCAGCATGCTCCATATTACAGCACACCCCTTTCTTCTTAAATTAAGAAGCTCATAAACGCTGTTGCCAAACCAAAATAAATAAATATTGATATCAGGTCATTTAATGTTGTAATAAACGGGCCAGATGCAACAGCAGGATCAATATTAAAACGGTGCATAACAAGTGGTACGAATGCACCTGATACCGTTGCAACAAGTAAAGTTGCCATAATCGAAATACCTACAAGTAATCCTAAAAATATATTACTCTTCCAAATTGCAATCAATATTGTGATAATAACCCCACACGACAAGCCTGTAATTAAACCTGTTTTTGCTTCTTGCCAGATGACAGAGACTTTTCCCTTCTTCTCCATTTCACCTGTTGAAATACTTCTAACAGCTACTGCAAGCGCCTGAGTACCCGTGTTACCCGCCATACCTGCAATTAATGGAATAAAAATAGCTAAAATTGCTACTTGCTCCAGCGTAGCTTCGAATCGAGAGATAACATTGGCCGTTAACATACCTAAAAATAAAAGAATAACGAGCCATGGTAGTCTTTTTTTAGCGGATGAAAGAGCAGTGTCACCGCTTCGTTCTACCTCGGAAATACCAGCCAGCTTGGAGTAGTCATCACTTGCTTCTTCATCCATAACATCCATAATATCATCGACTGTTATAATTCCAAGCAAATGATCTTGAAAATCGACAACTGGTAATGCTAAAAAGTCATAGTCACGCATCATTTGTGCGATATCTTCCTGATCTTCTCCAACTGGGGCAGAGACAACGCGCTCACTCATCACATCTTGAATGAGCCAATCACCTTCGGCAATAATTAAATCTCTTAATGATATAACGCCAACAAGCTTTTTAAGGGAATCGACAACATAAATATAATAAATCGTCTCAGCAGAAGGTGCTTCCTTCCTTAAATGCCGCATTGCTTCTTTGACTGTCATTTGTGTATTGATCACAACAAATTCTGTTGTCATAATACTACCGGCTGTTTTCTCTTCATAATGAAGCAATTCTTTAATTTCTTCTGATGACTTCTTGTCCATTATCGTTAAAAAACTTGCCACTTTATTTTTATCTAATTCATTTAAAATATCTACGGCATCATCCGTAGACATATGTTCCATTACTTTTGCTGCAAATGCAGGAACCATTTCAATGATGAATTCTTCAACAAAGTCTCTATCGACCTGTTCAATGACTTCAGCCATTTCTTCCGGGGATAGGTAGGAATAAATTAAAAAGCGGATATCCTCATCTTGTTCTTCAAAAATCTTTGCCTGATCATAAGGATGTAACTCTAAAAACTCCGCTCGAAATTGGTCGATTTGTTCATCGACTAATGCCTTCTGTATTTTTTCCCACATTTCCATTCGCTCATGTTGTTCTAGATGTTCCATTATTCCGCCCCCTATCTTACTTTGACTTATTCATTAAATTGGGATGTTAAAAGAATAACATATCTTGCAAAAAAAAACGCTAATTTTACACATTCTTATCAAAAGAAGATGTTACAATAAAGTGAGACTTCCATCAATGGGGGTTTTGTCCCCACTGATGTTAGCGAAACTTATCAGGAAGTTAGAGCGTCCATTTTCCCACGCTTCTTTTAAAGTCGGGTTACAGACGATTAGCGCCGTGATAATGAAGGGAAATAATTGTTTTTATTCTCAAAAAACCATTTATACACTATACTAGGAATAGACTATATTTTTCAAGAAAGAAAGGTTATATGATTATGTCGGAAAAAAACTCGAATGCAAAGCTGGATTATTCATTGATTCTCATTATTATTTTTCTTGCGATTATAAGTATTTTTACTTTATATACATTAGATCCATACTTAGATCAAAATCCTTTATACCAGAACATGTACTTAAAACAAATTACCTGGTATATTGCTGGATCGATGGCCGTTGCCGTTATTATGATGTTTGATTATGATCGATTTCGACAAGTATCTTGGTTACTTTATGGAATAGGGATTATTTCACTGATCATGCTCTATTTTCATTTCCCACCAGGTATTGCAACGGAAGTGAATGGTGCATGGGGCTGGTTTAAATTTCCAGGAATGGGAACGATACAACCTGCAGAGTTCATGAAAGTCTTTTTAATTATTTTCTTGGCCCATATCATGGTTGCGCACAATGAAAAATATCCAGAGCATACTGTAAAAATGGATCTTTGGTTATTAAGTAAAATGGGGATTATCGCACTTATCCCTATTATTTTTCTCGCACAGCAGCCTGATCTTGGAGGTGTACTGGTATTAGCAGCAATTACAGCATGTATGGTATTGGTATCTGGGATCAAGTGGCGAATTATCTTGACCATAACTAGTACGTTGCTATTTGGTTTTGTGACAATTATTTACTTGTATCTAACGTATACAGATGAAGTCAATCAATTTTTCTATGACCATGATTTAGACCATGTCGTTGGTCGTTTTCAAGGTTGGCTCACTCCTGAAGATCATAGCCAAGGTGGTGCTTATCAGGTTATCCGTGCTATGTTAGCGATTGGTTCAGGTCAATTATCCGGAAAAGGAATTGGCGGATTTGAAATGGCACATCGAATTCCTGAATATCATACAGATATGATTTTTACTGCTATCGCTGAACAATTTGGATTTTTCGGTTCTAGTATTGTAATCCTCATATTCTTTTTACTTATTTACCGGCTAATCTATATTGCATTAAAATGTAAAGATCCCTTTGCCAGCTACATGGTAACTGGAATTATTGGTATGTTTACCTTTCAAGTTTTTCAAAACATCGGAATGTCGATTCAATTGCTACCTGTTACCGGGTTACCTTTACCTTTTATCAGTTATGGTGGTAGTTCGACACTTACCTATATGATTGCGATCGGAATTGTTTTGAATGTCTTTTATCGTATAAAAACCTATATGTTTGACGAATCATAGAAGTAGACCAAACGGATAGGAGTATTTTTATGAAATTAGATATTATAGGTGATATTCACGGATGCTATCAGGAGCTACAAACTCTTCTTAAAGAATTAGGTTATCATTGGAAAAATGACAAAATCCATCATCCAGAAGAAAGAAAACTTGCTTTTGTAGGAGATTTAACAGATCGAGGGCCCCATTCCCTCGAAGTGATTCGTTTTGTTTACCAAATTGTTGTCGAACAAAAAAACGGCTATTATGTGCCGGGTAATCACTGTGATAAATTGTATCGTTTTTTTCTCGGCAATAACGTAAAACAACAACACGGCTTAGAAACAACCGTAGCGGAATATGAACAACTGTCTAAACAAGATCAAGACAAAGTAAAAGAGATGATGATGACACTTTATGAAGATGCTCCGTTATATCATGTGATCGATGACTTGAACACCGTCATTGCACATGCTGGGATTCCCGAAAAATATATCGGAAGACATGATAAGAAAGTAAAAACATTTGTACTATATGGAGATATTACCGGTGAAAAACATGATGATGGCAGACCAGTTCGGAGAGATTGGGCACAAGATTATCATGGAGACAAATGGATTGTTTACGGACATACACCTGTTTTAGAACCGAGGTTTGTAAATCAAACAATTAATATTGATACTGGTTGTGTATTTGGCAATAAACTGACAGCCTTCCGCCTACCCGAAGAAGAGATAGTCAGCGTCGAATCCACGATGCCGTTTGTAGAGGAGAAATTTAGATACTGAGAAGAAAAAGACAATCTGTTAAATGATTGTCTTTTTCTTCTCTTACACCCGATAACTTCAAATACATAAGGTGAATATTATTTGTGTGAGATATCTATGGTAGCATTTTTATTTCCAATCACAATTGTATCGGCCATATTAACAAAAAGGCCATTTTCAACAACTCCAGGAATCATATTTAATGTACCATTCAGTTTATAAGCATCTTGTATCTTTTCAAAATAACAATCTAATATATAGTTCCCGTTATCTGTAATAAAAGGAGAGTTATCTTTAATACGTAATTTAGGATTGCAACCTAATCTACTTATCTGATTACTGGTTATTTCCCAACCAAATTGTACTATTTCTACAGGTAACGGAAATTCACCTAAATTAGTAACGTATTTTGATTCATCAATAATTATAATAAGGCTTTCCGAAATAGATGCCACCATTTTTTCGCGTAATAAAGCTCCTCCACCACCCTTTATTAGTTCTAAATTCGGATTAACTTCATCAGCACCATCTATTGTTAAATCCAAATGGTTGATTGAAGACAGACTTACCAATGGAATTCCTAATTCTTTTGCAAGTTTTTCAGTGTTTTTAGAAGTTGGTACACCTTTAATATCAAGTCCTCTTTTTACAAGCTCAGCTAATTTCAAAATAGTCCAATAAACGGTTGAACCAGTTCCAAGACCCAAAAACATGCCATCTGTTACATATTCAACGGCTTTTTCACCTGCGAGCTTTTTATTATCCATAGTATCACCTCACCAAAACATTCATTGTCTAACGCTACCTTATTGTGCGAATAAGAGTGAATCTAAATATTTACTCTTTATGACTTTGCTAATTTAAACTGTTGCCAGACTTCTTCTAAATCGTCTGCAAGGGGAATTTCAAATTCCATTCGTTCTTTTGTAAGCGGGTGATTAAAGGCAAGCTTGTGACAGTGTAATGCTTGTCGTTTTAATTTAGTAGTATCCCCATCATATAAACTATCACCGATTAAAGGGTGGCCAATTGAAGAGAAATGAACACGGATCTGATGGGTTCTTCCTGTTTCTAATTTAATTTCCACCAACGATATATCTTTCAACTCATCTTTTACTTGATAGTGTGTCACTGCCTTTTTACCGGTAGAGGCAACCATTCGCTCGATAATCGAATCCGGTGCTCTGTCAATTGGATTATCTAGCACCGCTTTTTTCTCAGTAAGATGACCAGCAACGATTGCTTGATAGCGTCTATTTACTGTACATTCGTGCTGATCCTGAAAAAGAATCGAATGACTGTAACGATGTTTCGCAATTAATAGTAAACCAGATGTATCACGATCCAATCTCGTTACCACATGAACCGTATAAGGAACTTGCTGCTGGTCATAATAATGAATAATTCCATTCGCAAGCGTATTGCTAGGATGGTGAGAGGACGGTATAGTAGTTATATGCGGTGCTTTATTCAACACTAGGATATCCTCATCCTCATAAACAATATCAATAGGTATAGGCTCCGGAACTAATAACTCACTTCTATTTTCTGGTGGGAAAATAACCTCGACCTCATCATTTTCTGATAGTGGATGCCGGACGGTCACATTGCTATTATTGACTAACAGTTTACCACCCTCAAATTTAATGGCAGTTAAAATTCTACGTGATATTCCTCTAACTTCTAACAAATATTCTCTTAACAATAAGCCATCGTACTGCTTACTTACTTTCCACTTCAATTTATCCACCTACATTTTTATTATGTTCTTTCATCAGAAATGAAGGAATCGTGCACCCTTTTCCAAAACGGAAAGGCTCTAAATCTGGCAAAACGGATTTTTTCATCCGAGACACGACACTCAATGCGATCAATATTGTCGTACATTTCGGTATGATGATCAACTGTAATTAAAAAACTTCTATCATGATATAGCGGTAAAAGTTCACATACATGATGTTTCGGTAAAATTAAAGGAGAACCGATTGTACGATAAACACGATTATTAATCGATGCCATCTCTGTTATTTGTAAAGCATTAAGCGAGGGATGAAGAATTGCCCCCCCTAAGGCTTTATTATATGCGGTACTTCCAGATGGGGTTGATACACATAATCCATCACCACGGAAACGTTCAAAATGAGCTCCTTTAATATGAACATCCATGGCAACTGTTCCTTCTGATGATTTCACAGAAGCTTCATTCAATGCCACGAATTGCTTATATTGATCACTATCAACTGGGTGAATTTTTATATCTAATAGTGGATATTCCACGACTTCAAAAGGCTTCTTGGCGATTTCAATAATTAACTTCTCCACTTCCTCTGGTACCCAATCTGCATAAAAGCCTAAATGACCTGTGTGAACACCAATAAAGGCGGTATCCTTTAATCTGTGTTTATAGGTATGGAAAGCTTCCAGAAACGTGCCATCCCCACCGACGGAAATAACAAGCTCAGGCTCCTCTACATCATATACAAGTGAAAAATCGGCTAAATATTGCTTCACTCTCGACTTAATCACTTCTGATTTATTGTCACTTCTTGATAGGATTGCAAAGCGCATGTTACTCCCCTCCATTACTTGTCATTGTTTTCTCTGTTCGTTTTGAAAATTCGTTGTGCTTCTTGGATTTCATCTTTTACCTTTGACATTTCTTCGTCTAATTTAAACGCTGCCTCAGCAGCACGCTTTAGTCTTGTCCTAACCTTTTCAGGTATTCTGCCCTCGTATTTATAATTAAGCGAATGCTCATTTGTCGCCCAAAAATTCATTGCCAACGTGCGAATCTGAATTTCAGCAATAATTTTTCGTTCTCCATGAATCGTTTCCACTGGATAAGAGATAATCAAGTGGTAGGAACGGTAACCACTTTCTTTCTTATGATTAATATAATCACGATCTTCTATTACTTCAAAATCATTCCGTGATTTCAAGCGGTCGACGATATCATATATATCATCGACAAATTGACAAACAACACGAACCCCTGCTATATCTTGCAATTCCTCTTCTATATTATCAATATGTATGTTTTTTCGTTTCATCTTGTCTTTAATACTTGATACCGGTTTAACTCTGGCCGTCACAAATTCAATCGGTGAGTGACTGGACTCATATTCAAATTGTGATCGCATTCCTTTTAGTTTTACCTTTAATTCTTCAACCACCTGTGCATAAGGTGCCAAGAAGTTTCTCCAATTCATGTCTTGCACCACCTATGTTTACATTATCTGTGTTTATTTTATCATATAATCTGACAAAGAAGTAATCTTTGCCATTTTCGTTATTTTTGCTTTTTTGTCAGAAATCCTTCAAAATATAATAGCATGAAAGGATGAAGTATATGTCACAAGAAATTGAGATTGAATTTAAAAACCTTTTAACAAAAGATGAATATCAGAAATTAGTTAAACATTTCCGTTCCTATAAACTAACTGATATGAAGCAGAAAAACCACTATTTTGAAACAGCCGATTTCCAATTAAAGGAGAGCCGTGCTGCACTTCGAATTAGAGAAAAAAAAGAGCAATTCCAACTAACACTAAAACAGCCAAACCCAAATGGTCCTGGTTTATTAGAAACTCATTGTGATATAACAACAGATGAAGCACAACAATGGATCAAAGGGCATATTATTGCAAAAGATGAAATAACGAAAGCTCTACATACAATGAATATTAATTTGCAGGATTTAACATACGGTGGCATGTTGGAGACATACCGATTGGAATGTATGTATAATAACACAACCGTCGTTCTAGACCAAAGTCATTATAACGGCCATACGGACTATGAACTAGAATTAGAAGCACAAGATGAGCAACATGGTAAAACAGTTTTTCTAGAGCTTTTATCTACACATCAAATTCCAAAACGGAAAACGGCGAATAAAATTGAGCGATTTTATCATACACTAAAGATATAGGAACCGCTTTCATTTTAATTTTTATACTTTTTCGTTTACTGTTCAATAACAGTTACATGCTTACAGCTAAAAGGATTAAGCTGTCAAAACACATAAGTTGCTAGTTCTATGTAAACACTGTTACAATATAGTAACATAAAGACAGAGAATTTTTAGTAACATGAGATGAAAGGTTTGGAGGAATATGAGAGAAGAAGCGGGCTCCATCTATGAAGCAATTGGTGGACAGAAAAAAATTGATGAATTAGTTGAGGCTTTTTACGCACGAGTGTCTAAACATCCTGATCTAATTCCGATCTTCCCAGAGGACTTTACCGAAGTAGCACGGAAACAAAAGCAATTTTTGACTCAATTTTTTGGTGGTCCACCGTTATATATACAAGAACATGGGCATCCTATGATGAGAAAGCGTCATTTACGCTTTCCAATTACACCGACAAGGAGAGACGCGTGGCTTTCCTGTATGGAGGGTGCTCTGGAAGAAGCAAATATTGAGGAACCATTTCGAAGTGCAATGTTTGATCGGCTAACTCTTACGGCCAATCACATGATGAATACGCCTGAAAAGAAAGGAGAATCATTGTGAATTGGAATTCTGCCGGATCTTGGCAACCTCAAGATCGTAACCAAACAGCGCATTATCACTTTATCGATATCTTAAAGAAACCAATTGAAATATATGTGTTTATTGATCCACTTTGCCCTGAATGTTGGTCTCTGGAGCCATATTTAAAGAAACTTTCCATAGAGTACGGACGTTTTTTTACGATAAGAACGGTTCTGAGTGGACAACTAACGAACTTGCATAAAGATAAATTTGAAAAGCCACGAAAATTAAAGGATATATGGGAAAAAACCGCAAGTCGTACCGGAATGAGTTGTGATGGGGATCTCTGGATTGAAAACCCAATTCATTATCCATGGCTTGCTTCCATTGCAATTAAAGCGGCAGAATTACAAGGAAAAAAGGCAGGTAAAAGATTCTTGCGTAAATTGCAGGAGCTTGCATTTTTAGATAAACAAGATATTTCACGGGAAGAAGTATTATTAGATTGTGCTAAAACAGTTCACTTGGATATTGATGAATTTCGTGAAGACCTTTATTCAAAATCGTCTAAAAAAGCTTTGCAATGTGACTTGAAAATAACGAAAGAAATGGACGTTGAATATATCCCAACTATGGTTTTCTTTAATGAATCAGAAGATGATGCCGGTTTAAAAATTTCTGGTATTTATCCGTATGAAATTTATGTGAAAGTCTTGAAGCAAATGCTGCAAAAAGAACCACTTCCTGCTAAGAAGCCTAAGTTATTGGACTTCTTATCACACTATGATTTTGTTGGAACAAAAGAAATAGCGGTAGTCTATGATTGGTCAATGGAAAAAGCAGAAAAAGAAATGAAAAAGTTACAGCTTAAACAACTAGTTGAAAAAGTACCGGTGAAGTTTGGATACTTCTGGAAATATGCTAAATAAGAAAAGCGCAGAGCGCCCGTTTTAGTAACGTAGCGACTGGAGCGAATCAACTGAGATAAAGGAATCACGGTGAGAAAGCCCAACTTATATTTTCTTTAACTATAGCAAAGAGGACATGTTACGCAACATGTCCTCTTCTGCTTTACCTATTACTAGATAAGGGATGGGAGAAAGTTTCAGGTCAAACAAAGGGGTTGTTTGTTTTACCTTGTCTTAACTATACCAAGCGTGAAGCCGGATGACAATAGGTTTGTGCACAAATTCACAAAAGTTTCACACTTCTACATTACAGCCTAATGCATACGATTAAAGTATAGTTGTTATTATTGAATTTATCAGTCACGATCCATATGAAAATAGGCTTGATATTTAAGTCGTAAACCTTTTATTAATTGTTTGTCATGCTGGCCACTCATACGAAAATAATAATTAAGTGAATCTTCTCCATACACTCCTGATTAATATTTTCGGAATTGGTTATTGATAAAGGCATACTGAGGATGGTGTGGATTGAGTCGTTCGAGTAGTGCTTGATAATTGGACAGTTTCATCTATTCACTCCCTTGGAGGTGGTATTGTAATGAAAGTATTACTTTTCATTCTGCCGGTATTTGCGTTTATACTTAATATTTTTGGATTAATGCGTATGATTCCTCTCTATTTTACTGTGCCACTATTATTTGTCACCATTTACATGACTGTATATTTCTTACGTGACAGAAAACAATTTAAAGGATTTCAAAAGGCCACCAGATAAGGTGGCCTTTTATTTTATTAGGGATGAAAGTATAAAATTTGGGTATTTGTCTAGCTCGAGCGCTCTGCGCTTTTCTTATTTAACTTGCTCTAATAATTTCTCCATTTCATCAAGCTTTTCTTCGAATACTTTTAATGCATTGGTAACAGGAGTTTTTTCGGTCATATCAACACCTGCTTTTTTCAATACTTCGATAGGATAGTCGCTGCTTCCTGCTTGTAAGTAGCCAAGATAACGTTCTACTGCTGGTTCTTTTTCTTCTAAAATTTGCGCGGCTAATGATTGTGCTGCTGCATAGCCTGTCGCATATTGATAGACATAATAATTGTAGTAGAAATGTGGGATTCGCGCCCATTCTAATCCGATTTCTTCATCTACCACCAGGTCATCACCAAAATACTTTTTATTCAAATCATAGTACAGTTCAGTTAAGCGATCTGCAGTTAATGCTTCCCCATCCTGTGCCAATACATGAATATTATGCTCAAATTCTGCAAACATGGTTTGTCTGAATACAGTACCACGGAATCCTTCCAAAAAGTGATTCAGTAAGAATAATTTTTCTTTTGGATCATCTGTTTTCTCCACTAAATAATTATTCAATAACGCTTCATTACAGGTAGAAGCTACTTCTGCTACGAAAATGGAGTAGTTTCCATAACGGTATGGCTGATGTTTATGTGTGTAATAGCTATGCATCGAGTGACCTAACTCATGGGCTAATGTAAATAAGTTATTTAAATTGTCCTGCCAATTCATTAGAATGTATGGGTTCGTACTGTATGCGCCAGAAGAATATGCACCACTACGCTTCCCTTTGTTCTCCTCGACATCAATCCATCGTTCATTGAATGCCCTTTGCATGACTTGTAAATAATCTTCACCTAAAGGCTTTAGTGCTTCTGTCACAGTTTCTTGTGCTTGCTCGTAGGTAAATGACATATCGACATCTTTTACTAATGGTGTATACAGGTCATACATATGCAATTCTTCTATATCTAATACTTTCTTTCTTAATGCTACATACCGCTGAAGTAATGGCAACCCATCATGGATTGCTTCAACTAAATTATCATACACTTTCTCAGGAATATTATTTTTATTTAAAGCAGCTTGTCTCGCTGAGTCATAATTACGTACTTTAGCATAGAAATTATCTTTTTTGACCACTCCTTGTATCGTCGAAGCAAATGTATTCTTTAAACTGCCATATGTGTCATACATCGCTTTAAATGCATCATGACGAACACGCTGCTCTTTTGACTCAAGGAAATTAATATAGCGACCATGTGTTAAATCCACTTCATTACCTTGCTCGTCTTTAACAGATGGAAAGGTTAAATCAGCATTGTTAAGCATACCAAATGTTTGCGACGCATTGTCCGTCACTTCAGATGCTTCTGCTAACAGTACTTCTTCTTTCTCTGTTAGAACATGTGGACGTTGGCGATTTATTTCATCTAGTGTATGTTTATATAAACGTAGGTCTTCATTATCCTGTAAATATTGTTCTAACGTCTGCTCGTCCAATTTTAAGATTTCTGGCGTTATAAAACTCATTTTACTGGAAGCTTGTGTAATCAAATTCTCCGCCTTACCATTCATTGCTTGATAGAAAGAGTTTGTCGTATCCTGATCATAACGCATATGCGCGTATGTATAGAGTTTACTCAGACGATCCGATACTTCATCTTGTAATTGCAATAATTGATATACTTTATCTGCGCCATCATTCAATTTTCCTTGAAATTCTTCAAATTTAGGTAATAACGCTTTTACTTCTTCCCATTGTTTGTCCCACTCATCATCTGTCGCAAAAATATCATCTAATTTCCATGTTAACTCTTCAGGTACTTCATCACGTTTCGGTAGTGATTTCTGAGCCTTTGCCATGTAAATTCCTCCTTCTTTGTTACTGTTATCTTATTATAACTTATTTGTGTATTATTCATACAGTAGTACGATTTACTTGGTAATTGGTTTCAGAGACCTCCTTTAAAATACCTATACGTACCAATAACTGTAAATATTCACTAATTGGGTGATTTGACGGCTGAATTAAAGGAAAATAATTAGAAGAATAGTAATGATTACGGAGAAGATGCATCGCTTGATCGATTGTGAAATATTCTTTTTTTAAAAAAAGGTCAATGTAGAGTCTGGATTGCCATATCCATGGTGAGCTTTTCATTTGATATTGCGTAGAGATTGGAAGATAAATGAAGGAAGGTAAGGATTGTGTATTTAGTTGATGAAGATATAACCATTGTCGCCAATTCATCTCTTCTCGCTGATATGGTGGTACTGGACGATTGCGCCATTGTTGTTTTTGTTGTTGCCAGTATTTGTGGAATAATTCTTTATTGCGATATCTTGATCGAAACAGATCGCGCCATCCAAGTGATGATAACTTTGATATATGCAATGACCCAAATGTTTTGGTTTTCGTTAAAAAGATTAAATCTTGATAGATGATCAAACGTTTTGTATTGGAACAATAATAGAATATGCTTAGTGGTAATGAATGATGGAATTGATGTAGGAAAGCTTGATCATTAGAAGTAATGCTGATGGAGTGTGTACCTTTTCTCTGTAATTTGTTGGCCCCGAGGATCCAAATCGGAATAACACCTATTGAACGGTAACCTTGCGTTCTTCGACACATTTCCTGTATAGAAATACGAGCACACTGATATTCAATAGCAATTCTTTTCTTCTTCATCTCCAAAAAAATATCTGCCCTTTGCTTAATATCGGCGAAGTAATGCTCTAATGTTACTTGATACCCTTGCGCAACTAACCACAAATAAATATCCTTTTTTCCATTTTCATGATAGCTCCCTTCACCGGATAGGTTGCAATTACTTTTACGGTGGTGAGCAAAATGTGGCGTGTTTTTCAGTCCTGCTTTGATCATTAAAGGTTCTCTACAGGCTGGACAGAAAAATCTTTCCTTTCTTTTTTGCTTAATTTCGTCAAGATTCATTTTCCAAATAGGTACAAGCTCTCCTGTTTGATTAACTGCTTGTAACATAAAAAAATCACCTCCATGTAATATAATTCTACAAAGAGGTAATTTTTCCTGCATTATTCTGCGGTTTTTCCTGGTATAGAGTTTTTGATAAAGAAAGCTAAGATAAAACCTCCTACCGAAATAATACCAGCAACCATAAACGAAACATTAGCACCATGGATCATTCCTGCCAAACCATCAGAAGGTATCGCTTGATTCATCATAACGGAAACGAGCAATGCCGTACCAAGTGCACCTGCCATTTGACGCATTGTATTATTCATCGCTGTTCCATGAGGGATAACATTGTTTGGTAATTGATTTAACCCAGCAGTAGTTACCGGCATCATTACCATCGAAATACTAAACATCCGTACTGCATTCACTGTTGTAATGTAAGCAAAGCTTGTCTCTGTTGTTAGAATTGCTAATAAGAATGTTGTGATCGTTAGTAATCCTAATCCAATCACGGCTAGCCATTTTCCACCAAAACGGTCGAATAAGCGCCCGGTAATTGGGTTCATTAATCCCATTAAAACGGCACCAGGTAACAATGCTAGTCCTGATTCCAATGCTGTGAATCCTAAATAGTCCTGCATCATGATCGGTAAAATAATTGCTCCACCAATCATCGCTAAAAAGGAGATCATCCCGATAACGGTAGTCAAGCTAAACATACTATACTTGAATATACGAAATTCTAGAATTGGTTTTTCCAAACGGAACTGACGATGAATAAAGAAAAATAACGTTATGGCTCCAACAACTAATGGAATAAGTACCATACCACTTAGCCAACCGTGATTAACGTCCCCGGCCATACTGAATCCATAAAGAATACCACCAAAACCTAGCGTTGATAAAACAATCGAGGTAACATCTACTTTCGGGAATGTCTGCTTCGTTACGTTAACTAAAATCTTATTTGCAACGATCAAGTCAATTATAGCGATCGGTAACACAACGTAGAACAAACTTCTCCATGGGAAAGTTTCTACTAACCAGCCTGATAACGTTGGTCCAATTGCTGGCGCAAACGCAATAACCATCCCAAATAGGCCCATTGCCGTTCCACGCTTTTCAATTGGGAAAATCAAAAACATAATGGTCTGCATCAATGGCATCATAATACCTGCACCAGCTGCTTGTAATACTCTCCCAGCCATCAAAACAGAAAAGCCAGGAGCTACTGCTGCTACCAAGGTACCTACCGCAAAACATCCCATCGCTGTTAAAAATAATGCTCTAGTGGTAAAACGTTCAATCAAAAATGCTGTAACTGGGATCATTATCCCGTTTACAAGCATAAAAATCGATTGTAACCACTGTGCAGTAGCCGCATCGATTTCTAAATCAGCCATTATATGTGGTAATGCTGTTCCTAATAATGTTTGGTTTAATATTGCGACAAATGCACCTGACATTAAAACAATCATCAATGGTGTGCGTTTTATCTCTATATCGTTGTTCATACTCTTCCTTCTTTCCATTTTTAACATACAGATTATATCATAACATAAAATATTTCGATATACGAAATAAATGCAAGATTTTTTATATTTTCCAAGTGAATGAAAATCCTTTCATTTCTTTATTATATGAAGGATAACTAATATATATAAGAATCGAAGTACATAATGAAAAACTGCGAAAAGATACTATCTTTCCGCAGTTAATACTTGTATTATTTCGAAATAACAGACAACAAAGAAAAAACTAAGCATCATATGGGACACTTAGTTAACGTGCAAAATGTTCGCAAACTTGTTCCAATGCATCTTCTTCAAAGATCACTTTACCGTATTCTTCTACAACAAACACAGTTAACGTCGATTCCTGACCATATTCTAAAATTTGACTAATTAAATCTTCTTGCTCATCATCTGTCAAATAATCTTCATCAAATCGAGTAATTAACATGTATTGATTGTTGTAGTAATATAATTCATTTCTCATTCCTATAGACGATTCAAAAACATGACTTAATTGAATAATATCTTCTAACTCTTTAAAATTTACCACCACAACAAAATCCTGCCCATATTGTTGTTCCATTTCCGGCATTTCTTTATCTGTCGGACCGAATTTCTCTTCTAGAAGCGATTCAATCTTATCATCAACTGGCATATCAATTGTTTTTCCAGACTCTGTTGGCAGTTGCAAGTTTTGGCCATCTTTAGAAATTTGTGCCTTCGTTACCACAATTTCCAAACCTTTTTCAAGAGCTTGCACTTGAATCCATAATGGACCATCAATTTGGAATTCTTCTTCGTTATAATTGACTTCATCCATTACTTGCCAGAAAAGTTGTTCACTCTTTTCACGATTATACCAAATTTCTTCTCGATCAAAGCCACGGTCTTCAATATCCATATAGGAGATGTAAAATTTTATTGTATTTTCGTTAATTCTTTCTATTTCCATCCTGTAACTCTCCCTTCTTGATAAGTGATTGGGTTGGAAGGGATCACTGTTCATCTATCTAAACCCTTATTAATACATATACCCTTTGGTCATCCTATCTAATTTAAAAAGGATGTTACCTCTATTGTATGATAATTACTGCTTATTTGAAAACATAAAAACCTAAAAAAATAAAATTGGACCTAAAACATGGTATTAATTATAGATTGTAGCTTATTATGCCCTATTTGTCACTAGTTAATTGCTTCAATTTGTGAAAAAGCACATTACAATTTATTAACAAAATATAAAAAAGAAGGCAGAGTAATTGTTGAATTGGTGATACTTTCTTTTTAACAAAAAAGCAGATCTCAGTATTAAGATCTGCTTTTGCTTTAGTTTACCATTCTCTGTGCTTCTCGTAGTTGGAAAGTACGAACAGTTCGTGGCAAGAAGCGACGAATTTCATCTTCGTTATATCCAACTTGTAGTCTTTTCTCATCTAGAATGATTGGTCTTCTTAACAATCCAGGATTATCTTGAATCAATTGGAATAAATCTTTCAATGGAAGCTGATCCAAGTTTACATTTAATTTCTGGAATACTTTTGAACGAGTTGAAATGATCTCATCTGTTCCGTCTTCCGTCATTCTTAATATTTCTTTAATCTCATCAAGCGTTAATGGTTCTGAGAATATGTTGCGTTCTGTAAACGGAATATCGTGTTCCTCTAACCATGCTTTCGCTTTACGACATGATGTACAACTTGGCGAGGTATAAAGTGTTACCATGTAACTTCACTCCTCAAAATGATTAATTTATAATTTTTAGATGCTTTTCACTTACACCTTTTATTACTTTAAAATGAGTTTAATCTATCATCTATGTACTAAGTATACTATATCTTGTGGCGGAATGATAGGGGGTTATGTGTTTTTATTCACTTTTTACATATCTTCACCTTTATTAAAAGTATTCCCTTCCATTTCATCCCTAAACACATTTTTAAAACTTTATTTATTTTTATTCTCCTGTTGTTTATCTAATGCTTCAAAGATATCATCCGCTTCCCGGTCATCATTATATGTCAACACTTCATCAACAGGCTGATATGATTTTCCGTAAATTTCTTCATCCTTATACGTATGAATATCTTCATACATCCGCTTCATTTGCTCATAAATCTCTTCTTCATTTTCTCCTGTTGGTGACCAATACAAGATTTCTAATGAATTTGTTTCATCTGTTGCCAAAGATTTTCTTGAATAACCGATGGATACGGCATGTTTAAAGCCTTCTCGCTGATAAAAGCGTAACCTCTTTGTTGAATCACTATCCTGGTAATCGTATGGTTCAACTTCTAATATAATCGGCTTATTTTTTTTCTTTAGCTTTTCCATAAGCTGATGGCCGATTCCCTGACCACGTGATTCCGTTGATACATAGACATAGTCAATAAAAAGAAAAGTAGGAAACTCAGCATACATTAATACATGGTGAGGACCTTCATCTTTATAATAAACATCTCCTTTTTCTTTTAATAGTAATTCCATATGCTGTTTTGATTTCATTTCCTCAACAGGGAAATATTGATTTAATTTCTCGAACCAGTTCATAACTAATCTCCCCTTTATTAAAGTCATTCCTGTTTGCATAGAATCACTTTCATTATTCCCTCATTTGCTATAATTAATCGCAAGAATTCAGATCTTAATAGAAAAGACCTCACATTGGTGAGGTTAATCTAATGGTGTATAATCGACCCCTTCAGTATATGTGTTTCCAGCATTCCATATTAAAAACTCATCGATGCCATTCTCATTTAAAGCCTTTATCTGTGCTTCCACTTCTTCCACCCCATACTGGAAAGTTGAACCACTATAGAGCCATGGTGCTTCGAAATCTTGAATCCATGGTCTAGATACAGGTGGATTATCTAGTGCACCTAATACCTCATTTTCAACTTTGGCATATTCATCCACTAATCGATATGGTTCTTTATCTGGAAAATCAATGCCGAAATATGGCGTCCAATGACTAGGATAAATCATGGATGAAATCACATCGACATTATCTGCAATTTTCGAAAAGTTTTGTCCAATCCCTGGTGTTTCTTCCAATGTTGCTGCATAACCGAATATATCAACTGATACATCAACATTATAAGATTTTAATTCTTCCCTCGCATATGCAACAAAATCTGTCACAGCTTCTACTCTTTTTTTAACGTCGTTCAGTTCGACATCTTTATAATCACCTAGATCATATTCTAATTCCTTATCACGTTTTTCAAAGCCTTCAGGGAAGCGAACATAATCAAATTGAATTTCTTTAAAACCAAGTTCTGCTGCCCTTTTGGCGATATCAAGGTTATATTCCCACACTTCATGTTGAAATGGACTTACAAAGGATTCATCTTTACCATTTGCCCAAACTTCACCATCTTTTGTAAAAGATAAATCTGGTCTTGCCTCTGCTAAGACAGAATCTTTAAATACAACAATACGCGCTATTGGATAAATTCCTTTCTCTTCAAGTGTTTTCAACACTTCTTTTGGATCACTCATATAATTTTTAGCAACACCTTCATAGGGTAGCTCTTCCTCGGGTTCATATGTAAGAAATCCATTATCCTCTTTAATATCAATTACCATCGAATTAAGGTCTGTTGAATCAAGAAGATCCAATAATGTTTCGAACCGGCTGCCACCAGCTGAATTACCGGTTACATAGATTCCACGTACAGCATCTGGATATTCAAATTGGAAATCAGATACAAACGAAAATCTTGCTAATGCTTCTGGTAATTCGTGAATAAATAGCTCTGTTTCCTTCTTCTTATGAGCTTGCGCTTGCAGTGTATCTCCTTCTTCTTCAGCGCTTACTGTTGTGGTGATTGCAACTAACATAAGCATTGCAATCATCGTGCTGACTGACCATTTTATGTACTTACGCATATTCCATCAAACTCCTACGACTAAAATTATGTATAGTTCTATTATATAGAATTTCTGTACTCTTTTGTTAATATTCGTAGAAAAATATTAAAAAAAATGGAATTTGGTTCTTTCCTCTCATTTTTGTATTTCTTCTATTAAAAGATGGTAATAATGTCTAACTTCCTCTATTTTATAGTAGTCAAAAATACTCATTCTCCATACATTTTTATAAAACAAAAAGCTCTTACCCTAGAAAGCATAAGAGCTTTTTGCTTATTTAACTTGATATGTTTTATATTCTTCTTCTGTACATAATACCCAATGTCCGGGTTTGACTTCTCTAAATTCAGCATTTTCTGTATCATGCTGTGCAGGATCATAAACAGTTCGCTTACGATTACGCTCAAAATCCGGATCCGGTAATGGAATTGCTGACAACAGCGACTTCGTGTAAGGATGCAATGGATTTTCGTATAATTCATCACTATCTGCAAGTTCTACTATCCTTCCAAAATACATTACCGCAATACGGTCACTAATATATTTCACCATCGAAAGGTCATGAGCAATGAAAAGGTATGTCAGTCCATGCTCTTTTTGTAGTTCTTTCATTAAATTAACTACCTGTGCCTGTATAGATACATCCAAAGCAGAAATCGGTTCATCGGCAATAATAAATTCAGGATCTACTGCTAATGCTCTTGCAATACCAATACGTTGACGTTGACCACCACTAAATTCGTGCGGATAACGAGTCGCATGCTCTTTATTTAAACCAACAGTGTCTAATAATTCCTCCACACGTTTCGTTTTTTCACTTTCATTATTAATCAACCCATGAATCTGGATACCTTCTAAAATAATCTCTTTTACTGTCATTCTTGGATTTAAGGATGCATACGGATCTTGGAAAATCATTTGCATCTGTCGATTGAATTGTTTTAAATCTTTTTTAGACTTGCGTCCGTGAACATCTATACCATTAAAATTCACTTCTCCACTCGTCGCATCATATAAACGTATGATCGTTCTTCCAGTTGTCGATTTCCCACAACCGGACTCTCCAACTAACCCAAATGTTTCGCCACGGTATATGTCAAAACTGATACCATCTACAGCTTTAACGACACTCTTTCTCCCTGTCTGGAAATGCTGTTTTAAATTTTTGACTTCTAATATTTTTTCTTTATTCATGATGGATTCTCCTCCTCAGCAGAGACATTACCTTTGGCAATACCTTTCATTCGCTTCTTTACCGCTTCAGGAGGTTCCACTTCAGGTGCATCGTCATGTAATAACCAAGTTGCAGCATAATGTGTATCAGAAACCTTAAATAATGGGGGTTCCTCTTCTAAGTCAATTTGTAAGGCATATTCATTCCGTGCAGCGAATGCGTCTCCTTTTGGCGGATTCATTAAATCAGGTGGAGTACCAGGTATTGCTATTAATTTTTCTTCATCACTATCTACTGTCGGCATGGAGCCAAGCAATCCCCATGTGTAGGGGTGTTTAGGATTGTAGAAAATGTCATCCACTGTGCCAATTTCAACAATTTTACCAGCGTACATAACTGCTACACGATCCGCTACGTTAGCTACTACTCCTAAATCATGTGTAATAAAAATGATGGAAGTATCCATTTTCTTCTGAATATCTTTCATTAATTCTAAAATTTGTGCTTGAATAGTTACATCCAGTGCTGTTGTCGGTTCATCCGCAATCAATACTTGCGGATTACAAGCAAGTGCTATCGCAATAACAACACGTTGTCTCATACCACCTGAAAATTGATGTGGATATTGATTGATTCGTTTGGAAGGATCAGGTATACCTACTAACTCTAGCAGTTCGATGGCACGTTTTCGAGCCGCTGCTTTCGATAATTTCTGATGTAGAATCAAACCTTCCATGATTTGTTTTCCAATTTTCATAGTTGGATTTAAGGATGTCATCGGATCCTGGAAAATCATCGACATATCCTTACCACGAATTTTTTGCATTTCTTTATTTGAAAGCTTCGTTAGATCTTTTCCATCGAAAAGAATTTCTCCTTCAGGAATGTGACCTGCCGGTTTCGCAACAAGCCCCATTAACGCTTTTGTTGTTACGGATTTACCGGAACCGGATTCCCCAACAATCGCTAGCGTTTCTCCTTTTTTCAGTGCGAAATTCACACCTCTTACCGCTTGAACTGTACCACCGTAGGTATCAAACGATACATGTAAATTACGAACATCTAAAATCGGATCCATCTTCGCACACCTCACTTTCTCATCTTCGGATCTAATGCATCTCGTAATCCGTCTGCTAATATATTAAAGCCAATCATTAATAAGGAAATAATCACAGCCGGGTAAAGTAGCATATAAGGATATACCCTATAGTCATCAAAGGCTGTATCAATCAACGTACCCAGAGAAGCAAATGGCGGTTGTAAACCAAGACCAATAAAACTTAAAAATGCTTCAAAGAAAATCGCGCTCGGAATCGTAAACATGGTATTAATAATAATCACACTGGTTACGTTTGGAATCAAATGTTTCATTAGGATTCGTTTATCATTTGCACCTAAAGTTCGTGCAGCTAAAATAAATTCTTGATTTTTCAGCTTCAACACTTGTCCTCGTACTATCCTAGCCATGCCGATCCAACCTGTAATGGTAAGGGCAATCGTAATAGCTATGATTCCTGGATTTAATAACATAATCATTAGAATTACTACGACTAGATTTGGAATACCGGATAACACTTCAATAATTCGTTGCATAATATTATCTGTGCGGCCACCATAATAACCGGAGACTCCGCCATATAAAACACCGATAACCATGTCAATCATAGCAGCAAGAAAGCCTATATATAAAGAAATCTGTGTACCTCTCCAAATTCTAGTCCATAAATCTCGCCCCATGCTATCTGTTCCGAACCAGAAATATTCTTCATCATAGCCTTTTGCAGCATACACATCTACTTCCATAGCTACTGTATAATAACCATTTTCGCTTTCTTCGGGAGTTAAAACAATATCCGTGTTCTGAATATATTGTTCTTCTATTTCATAGCCTTCTAAACCTCGATCAATTGCATCTTGCTCAGAAGTACCTTCCACCTCATATGTTTGCATGCCATCAAGCCCCATCCATTCTAGGCCTTTTACCTTAGGTGGCATATAAGCGGCATCATAATCAGCTCCATCAAATGAATAATCATTTAACCATGGACCCACGAATGCTAGTAAAATGATAAAAGCTAAAACGACTAATCCAGAGATAGCCCCTTTATTTTTACCCAGTCGTAACCAAGCATCTTTCCAATAAGAGAGTTGGGGACGTGATAATTCTTCACTAATATCATCTTTTAAATGGACTTGCTTAAACTTTTCTGGATCATATTGTTTATTCTGATTGTCCATTAGTCCTTCCCTCCCGTTATTCGAATTCTTGGATCAATTAGACCATATAATAAATCAACAATTAAGATGACAACAATAAACATCACTGAAAAAAGCATCGTTGTACCCATGATGACAGGGTAGTCATTTGTATTAATCGAGCGAACAAATTGCTCCCCAATTCCTGGTACCGCGAAAATCTGTTCAATTACTAACGTACCTGTCATTAAACTTACAGTCATTGGACCTAAAACTGTAATGACGGGAATCAATGCATTTCGTAATGCATGTTTAAACATAATCGTATTATTTGAAACACCTTTCGCTCGTGCCAATTCAATATAATCAGACCCTAATACTTCAAGCATTTCTGATCGCATAAAACGTGCACAGATTGCCATTGGGAAAATCATTAATGCAATAGTTGGTAATACCGTATAAATAGGCCCCTCCCAGAAAGATACAGGAAATAGCCTCCATTGCACAGCTAAATAATATTGCAGTAGACCCGCAAACACAAACGATGGAATGGAAATACCAATTACAGCTAACACGTTTGAAGTGTAATCCCACCAAGTATTATGTCTAATTGCTGCCGTCATACCTAAAATAATTCCCAATAAAGAACCTATGATCAGAGCTTGAGCACCTAAATGAGCAGATGGACCCAATCTGCTTAGTATAATGTCTGTTACACTCCTGTTATCATATTGAAAAGACACGCCTAAATCTCCCTGGACCATCCCAGCCATATACTTCGCATACTGAACAGGTACTGGTTCATCCAGGCCATACTTCTCCATCAATAATTGTTCTTGTGCTTCTGTCATTTTGCCACCTAGGTCATTGAATGGAGAACCTGGCAACAACTTCATAAGAAAAAAAGTAGCCGTTGCGATAATAAATAATGTAATGACCATATAAATAATACGTTGAAAAATATATTTAACCATATCTTCCACCTCCTATAATACATCTTTATATAAAAAAGCGAAAAGAGAGTATAGCGATTATCCCCATCGATAGCTATACTCCCTCTCGCCTTTACAGTTATAATGTTCTATTATTCAATATCAACATATTTGTAACTGTAGTTATTTCCATAAGGATTTAGTTGATCTAAACCTTTCACGTTTCCTTTATATAATACAGACGTTTTTCGTTGCATAATTGGAGAAATCACAGCGTCTTCTAATGCAATTTTTTCAGCTTCTTGCATCGCTTCAAATCTAGCGACAGGGTCATTAGCCAATTCACCTTTAACAGCTTTAACGATTTCGTCATATTCTTCGTTAGAGTAACCAACATCATTATTTTCTCCATCTGTTACCCAAAGATCGACAAATGAGATAGCATCTTTATAGTCAGGGCCCCAACCAGAAACTGCTAAATCATATTCCTTCTCACGCATAAGTTCTAATTGTCTAGACCATGGCACATTATTAGCTTCAATTGATAAACCTTCTAAATTCTTTTCAAGCTCTGTCTTCATAAATTCACTAATATTTTTAGCAACATCATCATCTTGACTTAGGAAGCTCAATGTTACCTCATCAAATCCTAACTCTTCTTTAGCTGCTTCCCAATATTCTTGTGCTGCTTCCACATCATAGCTTAATTCTTCATTACCAGTTTGGAAGTCCTCACCAGTTTCTGGGTGTTCTACAAAATTAGATGGAACAAAATAATCTACCGGTTCCGAGTCATTTCCATATACAACATCAACATATGCTTCATTATCGAAAGCTTTTGCTAATGCTTTTCTGAAATTCAAGTTTTCCATATATTCACTATTTTCAACTGATTCCTGGTTCATTTTTAACCAGAATACACTAGATTCTGTTAATGAATGATAGTCAGGACTAGTTTGGTTATCACTGACTTGTGAACCTGACAATGAAACACGGTCTAAATCCCCTACTTCATAGTTAGAAAGCTGTGTATCTGAGTCCTTAATAACTTTAACAGAAATACCATCTAATGCTACATTTTCTGCATCCCAATAGCTTTCATTTTTCTCAACTGTCCAGCCTTCTTCTGATTTCCATTCTGTCATTTTAAACGGGCCATTTGATAAAATGCTATCAGGTGATAGAGAAAAATCATCGCCTTGTTCTTCTAAAAACTCTTGATGAACAGGTAAGAAGTTAGCGTTTGTTACATAAGAATCAAAATATGCAACCGGTGTTTCAAGTTCTACAACAAATGTATTATCATCCGGAGCACTAACACCTAATTCTTCTGGGTCCATCTCTCCAGCAAAAATTGCTTCTGAATTTTTAATTTTTCCACTCATTAAGTAATTTCCATAGAAAGAACCATTATCTGGATTGGTTGCACGTTGCCAACCATATACAAAATCTTGCGCAGTTACCGGATCGCCATTCTCCCATTCCGCATCTTCACGTAAATGGAACGTATATGTTAACCCATCTTCACTTACTTCTGTTTCTTCCATTTTTGCAATACCGGAAACTATTTCCCCTCCCGGTGCTTGACGATACAATCCTTCATAAACAGTATCGATCCATTGAGTTGATACATTATCTTCCGTCATGATTGGATCCATCGTCGGAATATCCGATCTTTCCGCTATATTTAAAATCTTTTCTTCTTCTTCTGTGCTATCGCTTCCACTTGAGCATGCAACTAAAACTAATCCTAAAATCATCGCTAATACCAGCAAAGACCATTTGTTATGTCTCATTAATCATAATACCCCCTATAATTTTTATTTTGAAATGAAGACAAAACTCATAATTGGTATTATACATTTAATTTTCACACAATTCACTAAATTTTTTCGCCATATTTCAACAAAAAGCTTTGTTTTCAGCTGTTCAAAGAATTAAAATGATATTTTTGTCCTATTTCCTTTTCCTTATTCTGAATTTTGTTTATTTTCAGTGAATTCTAATAGTTCTGACAATTGATATTATAGTATGAATATTTCATAATAGCAATGAAAGGAGACAATTAAACATGATAAAATGGACCATTCATACAGCTCTACTCATTGTACATTGCTTAGTCTGTCTACTATTTATTATATTATTTACACCAAATGCTTCATTACTTGATTATATTAATATCACTTTTTATATGGGAGCAGTTTATTTAATGATAGGGCTTTTACTTTATGTCATATCAAAAAAATTCTTTGATATAACAGCTTTAAGCTTTCGAAAAGTGTTTGCAAAAGTTAACAAACAGAAAAAATGGCAAAGTAGCTTTGAAGAATATGAATTACCATCTGATAGAGTCAATACCAATTGGGTGAATTTCTTTTCTATTCAAGGGGGATCACTTCTTGTGATTATGCTTATATTATTAATATTATATTATTAGACACGATAAGTATGTTATATTCTAATTAATCATAGGCATAGTAAAAGCCTCGGAACATTTCCAAGGCTGGCTTTTATTATTGGTTTGAAAGTATTATGTCTTCTTCGAATTATTCAAAATAATGAACAAGTGGCTATTCTGGAATATACGGTAAATCTAGATTTTCAGGAACGTTAATAACATGGGTATCGGTGTAAGCAAGGATCCCTTCCTTGCCATATTCACGCCCCATTCCAGATTGTTTTACACCGCCAAATGGGAAACGTACATCAAGTCCTTGAACAGCAGCTGTATTAATCATGGTAGTTCCGGCTTGTATATGCTTCGAAACTTCTATGGCATGTTCTTCTTTCCCCCAAACAGAACTAGTCAAGCCAAAAATACTGTCATTGGCAAGCTTAATCGCGTGTTTATCATTCTCAAAAGGTAAAATAGGTACTGTAGGACCAAATTGTTCTTCTACAACGATTGGGTCTTTTTGATCGGCACCTAAAACGACGGTAGGCTGCATGAAATAACCTTGTTCAAATAAATTTTGATCAAGAATCTTACCCAGTTTCACTACCTTAGCTCCATTTCCTTCAGCGTCATCAATTAAACTCTGCACATACTTTACTTGCTTCTGATTATTAACAGGACCAACCGTAACGTTCTTATCAAAAGGATCTCCAACCCTAATCCACTTATTAGCCGCCTCTATATACTTTTCAACAAATTGCTCATAAATCGATTGATCGACATAGATTCTTTTGGCAATCATACATATTTGTCCTGCAGTAAGGAAATTAGAAATAACTAGACGTCTCATTGCCCGATCATCATTTACATCAAAATCACTTAGGACAATGGCTGCATCATTTCCACCTAATTCTAACGTCATATGTTTAATTGTGTCAGCTGCTGACTTCATGATGTGTTTCGCTGTTTCCGTCCCGCCCGTAAAGGCAATCTTTGCTACTTTAGGATTTGATGTTAATTCGACACCAACCTCTGCTTCCCCATGGACCATGTTTAATACTCCTGGCGGAAATTCATTCGCTATTAATTCTATAACTTTACTTACCGCAAGTGGTGCTAAAGGACTTGGTTTCAATACCATCGTGTTTCCTGCTAACAATGCTGGTGCCACCTTAATAGTGGAAAGTGAGATTGGATAATTCCAAGGGGTGATAGCGGATACAACACCAATGGCATCTTTTGCGAGAATGGTCTTCCCATTATCGTGATCCTGCACTTCATCTTTTAAAACTTCCTTGACATTGTCACATGCATATTCCATCCACATTAATGAAACGCCGATTTCGCCTTCTGAATCATAAAGTGCTTTTCCATGCTCACGTGATAACAATTCTGCAATCTCAGGTGTGTTATTTTTGATTTTCTGAATCGCACTTCTCATGCGTTCCACCCGCTCATCAATAGGTGTTTCTCTCCAAGTGGTAAAGGTTTCATGTGCTACGTCAATGGCCTTTATTGTATCTTCCATTGTATTAATGGGGGCATAGCCAACAATTTCATCCGGATGTGCTGGATTTTCACGTGGTTCTTGTTTCTCGGTCCTATATGTTTCGCCATTTATAATAGCATCTATTTTAATCGGGTTTGTGGACATAGAATTGTTCTTCCTTTCTTTTAAGAATCTTATTTGTATGATACCCCGTACATAATAAGATAATGCATCATTTGGCTAATCCAGTAATGTCTTTTAATCAACATCTCTATGAGAATGAAAGCAATCTTTCAACTTGACCTAACAAATGGTATTATTATAGGGAATATTCGTACAATTATGTATTCTAGTAGGAAATTAAGAGGAAAAGTGTTTAAGTTAATGTGAGAAATTATTCAAAATATGTGATAGAATCAATTACATATAAAGCGAGACTTTCCCTCAGTGGGGTTTTTCCCCACTGAGGGGAAGCGAAACTTATCAGGGGGTTAGCTCACCTGATCCCCACTTAGATTGTTTGATATACTTAAACCTTGAAGTGAGGGTTTTACGCGGAAGATTAGCACCGTGAAAAAGTTTTTAGGAAATAAAGAGTTTTTTTAATTTTAAAATATACATATAGATTTATTGAGGTGAAGAAAGATGACAACAATTTTTTCAGGTATTCAACCAAGCGGTAGCCTAACATTAGGAAATTATTTAGGTGCGATGAAGCATTTTGTCGCATTACAAGAAGATAATCAGTGTTATTTCTGTGTGGTAGACGAGCATGCGATTACGGTCCCACAAGATAGATTGAAATTACGAGAAAATATTAAATCCCTTGCAGCATTATACATAGCTTCAGGAATAGATCCGGAAAAATCTGTACTTTTTATTCAATCTGAAGTTCCCGCGCATACACAATTGGGTTGGATGTTACAAACCGTTAGTTACATAGGTGAATTAGAGCGCATGACTCAATTCAAAGATAAATCCAAAGGTAAAGAAGCCGTATCTGCTGGTTTATTAACTTATCCACCGTTAATGGCTGCTGATATTCTGCTATATAATACCAATATCGTACCTGTTGGAGATGATCAAAAACAACACTTGGAATTGACACGAGATTTAGCTCAGCGTTTTAATCACCGCTTCAATGATATCTTTACGATTCCGGAAATTAGCATTCCAAAAGTTGGCGCACGTATCATGTCATTGCAAGAACCAACGAAAAAAATGAGTAAATCAGATGATAACCAGAAAGCTTCTATTTTTATGCTAGATACAGAAAAACAGATTGAGAAGAAAATTAAAAGTGCAGTTACAGACTCAGATGGTATTGTCACTTATGATAAAGAAAGCAAGCCAGGTATCAGTAATTTATTAACCATTTATGCAAGTTGTACAGGTGAATCAATTGATGAATTGGTACAAAAATATAAAGGCAAAGGCTATGGCGAATTCAAACAAGATACTGCAAATGCTGTAATTGAGGCATTACGTCCGATTCAAGAGCGTTATTACGAATTAATTGAATCAGAGGAATTGGATGATTTACTTGATCAAGGAGCTGACAAAGCCAACTTTGTTGCAAATAAAATGTTACGTAAAGCGAAAAAAGCAATGGGTCTAGGACGAGTGAAGAAAAAGAAATAATAACATAAAAAACCTTGGAGGCAACGATAAACTCCAAGGTTTTTTAATACTTTTTAAGATCGTAATGATTTGGTTGAATAAGGTTCGTGTTCCCTTTCCCATATATCTTCATAAAAAGCTTGGCCTTTAATAATTTGTTTGCAAAAAATCTCATGTTTTGTACTCCAGCCAGTTACTACATCCTGGTAAAGTTTTTCCCATGCTTCACTAAATGTCATTTTTTTAATCGAGTGATATTGGTCTGGCGTCCATTCTGTTAACCAGTATCTTACTTCTTCCAGACAATTAGCGACTTCTAATTGATCCAAAGCAATCATTAGTAATTGTTTTAATTGACGTTCTCTTCTTGTTAGTCCGACCATATATTCTGGTTGTAATGATAAAATGTGAAATTCTTTATCTGTTTGGTCAGGTATTGGATATGTCTTGGCTGTTCGTCCCTCAATCAGATCCAGTACTAACCGCTCTTGACGTGGAATTAATCTGCTTTTTCGAATGGGAATATGATATCCCATCGTATCAAATGCTAGTATCGATGAACCGTTCGTGATGACACAAGCATAGTCAAGCTGTTGTCGTTCTTGATTTTTCCGAATATATGCACGTTGATAAATTTGATCTAGCATAGATTGAGGTATATCTTGCAGATCGTTTTCAATGTATTGAAAGGTTTTGTCATCGATGAAGAGTATCGGAGCTTGATCTAGAATTTCAATACCATCTGACTTTCTCCATTCATGGAAAGAACATACATTATAGCCGTTTTCTTCTCCTTCAAACCAATTGACCCATACATCATGTAAATACAACATATGACGAACCCTCACTTTGACTAATCTGTTTATCAAACAGTATGACCAATACAGGATAATTTATTCTTTTCTTGTTATTATTTAACAGAAAAAAGTGTCATCTTTTGAACAGATATTCCCATAAAAATAAGGCCAAGGAGAAAAAAATAACATTCGATTTTTGCTTGGACAATGGCAAAATAATCAAGGAAAGACAATCCAGCCGGGATAAAATTCAGATAAAGAATAATCGATACTCCACCCGAAACAGACAACCCAAACCCAATCAAAAAAAGCAACACATATATCAACACAACCCGCCCCTTAACACTTTATACTCATTATATGTACAAGCCCATAATCTATGACAAAAGGTCGGGGTTAGATAGAGATACAGGGTAATCTTTTATTTTTTATATTTTTGTACAAACTGCTAATTCTACTGGGATGTCCCATAGTACTTAACCAAGCATCAGAATGATCATGAAAAAACAAAGAAGAGTTACTGCGCAGTTTATAAATATTGTGCATAGTTTATATTTTTGACAATAGAAAAAGGGACAGTGCTTCTGTCCCCCTTGATTAATATTATTGATATTTTTTGAATGCGAGTGTGACGTTGTGACCACCGAAGCCTAGTGAGTTGCTAATAGCAATGTTGATGTCTTGTTCAATCGCTTTGTTTGGTACGTAGTTGAGATCACATACTTCGTCTGGTGTTTCATAATTAATCGTTGGTGGTAGAATACCGTCCTGAATTGCTTTAACACATGCAATAGACTCAATGGCACCAGCAGCTCCTAATAAATGTCCTGTCATTGATTTCGTTGAGGAAACATTCATCTTGTAAGCATGCTCTTTGAAAACTGTTTTAATCGCTTGTGTTTCAAAAGAATCGTTGTATTCCGTACTCGTACCATGTGCATTTACATAGTCTACTTCGTTAGGAGATATTTCAGCATTCTCGAGTGCTTGCTGCATGGCACGTGCTGCTCCTTCTCCTTCCGGTGCTGGTGAGGTAATATGATGAGCATCACCAGACGCCCCATAACCTACAATCTCAGCATAAATCGTAGCACCTCGTTGTTTTGCAGATTCTAATGATTCTAGAATGAGAATACCTGCACCTTCACCCATTACAAATCCATCTCGGTTTTTATCGAAAGGTCTGCTTGCAGTGTTTGGATCATCATTGAAAGACAATGCTTTTGCTGTTGAGAAACCTGCAAAAGCCATTGGTGTTAATGGTGCTTCTGCTCCTCCTGTAATCATGTAATCAGCATCTCCACGTTCAATTACTTTATAAGCGTCTCCGATTGAGTTTGCTCCTGACGCACAGGCAGTTACGGAACAGTTGTTAATCCCTTTTGCACCTAGTTGAATTGATACCTGACCAGCAGCCATATCAGGAATTAGCATGGGTACGAAAAACGGGCTTACACGGCGATATCCTTTATCCATAAATTTCCTAAATTGTTCATCATATGTCGCCATACCACCAATACCAGAGCCAATCCAAACCCCAACACGATTAGCAATTTCATCCGTGATTTCAAGGTTGGCGTCTTCTACCGCCATTTTGGCAGCGCCTACTGCGTATTGTGTAAATAAATCCATACGTTTAGCATCTTTTTTCTCCATATATTCTGTTGGATCCCAATCTTTTACTTCTCCAGATACTTTAGCAGGAAAATCGTCTATATTGACTTTTGTCACATAATCGATTCCCGAAGTACCAGATTTCAAATGATCCCAAAATTTAGTGACGGTATTTCCCAAAGGTGTCACGGCACCCATACCAGTAATCACTACTCGATTTTTACTCATATCGATTCCTCCCTTTTTTTCTATTTACCCCATTTTAATGCAACAGCGCCCCAAGTTAAGCCTCCACCGAAACCTACTAAGACAACTAAATCATTATCCTTTATTTTACCGTTTTTTACACCTTCTGATAAAGCAATAGGTATTGATGCTGCAGAAGTGTTACCATATTTATTAACGTTAACCGCCATACGATCTTCTGCAATACCTAATCGCTGTCTAGCAGCTTCCATAATACGAATATTTGCTTGATGAGGAATTAAATAATCGACATCTTCTTTAGCATAACCTGCTTTCTCCACCACATGTACAGATGATTCAGGCATTTGTCGTACAGCGAATTTGAATACTTCTCTTCCATTCATAAATATATAATCATCATTTTGTGCTAAGTGCTGACCACCACTGCCATCCGCACCTAGTTCAAAAGATAGTACCCCTTTATCTTCACTGACAGGTCCCATTACAGCTGCACCTGCACCATCACCAAAAAGTACACACGTATTACGGTCGGCCCAATCAGTAATTTTAGATAATTTTTCAGCACCTACTATTAAGATATGTTTATATGCTTCGGTTTCGATAAATTGCTTTGCTGTAATCATACCGTACATGAAGCCTGCACAAGCGGCACTTATATCCATTGCAGCAGCTTTCTTAGCGCCCAATCGATCTTGCAATTTACAAGATACTGTCGGAAAGGGTTGATCTGGTGTAACGGTTGCGACTAGAATTAAATCAAGATCTTCTCCCTTAATACCTGCTTCTTCTATAGCTTGTTCTGCTGCTTTATATGCCAAATCGGATGTATCTTCATTGTCATGAGCTATTCTTCGCTCTTCAATTCCTGTTCTTGTGCGAATCCATTCATCACTTGTTTCAACAATTTGTTCCATATCTTTATTTGTTAATACTTTTTCCGGTACGTAATGTCCTGTACCTAGAATACCTGCTTTCATGTTTATCCTTCCTCTCAAAGGAATTGTTATCAATTATTAAGACTTGGTACTAATTTTATAGCATAATCTCATTTTTTTCAAGTTTATTTATTTAAGTCTGTCCATTCTGATGAAAAATACTCTCTCCCCGTAGTGATTGAATGACTAGTTTGTGTATTTTTTTCTTCCTTATAAGAAAGGCTCTAAGCGCCTGCTTAGAAAGTTAACTTGGTGCTCAGAATTAGACAGCATGCTATAAATTTATACGTTTCCTTCCAGTTAGGAAAGAAACCCAAACATCCTAGTGGATATTCCCATAAGATAACTTAGGAGGGATAGATATGGAAGATCAAAACCCATTTGATGAATTAATGTTCGGTAAAAAACAAAAGTCAGAGCCTGATGAACCAGAAGAAAAGGAAGATAATGAAAACTCGTTCGATTTATTCCAAACGGTAGAATTATTAAATGACACTTACCGGAAATTATCTCCGCTCAAAGATATTTTTAAAAACATAAAAAAATAGCTGTCCTATCCATTCGACAGCTATTTTTCCTTTTGGTGAGGTAATAAACCAGTTTCCTTGTAGTCAGCAATTAGTTCATTTAATTGATCCGTAAAGTCTTCTGGTAAATGTTCACTATAAGGTCCCATTGTAATAACTTCTTCTGCAAAACCGAAATTATAAATTCCACCATCTAAATTACCTTTTTCCAATTGCTCTATTGCATAAACATATAATTTATCTATATGTTGAATCGTACTCGTTAATACAGACTGTCCACCAATAGATTGCTGATCATTTATATATCCAACCGAATATATACCTTCATTCATAGCAGACTCAATAATCGGAACACTATAGGCATCGCCAGCTGGATAAATAATATCCGTATCTTGATCAAGCATCTTTTGGTAATGCTCTATTGCCAGATCTTTTTCATCCCAATCATAGACATATTGTATATCTATGTTCACATCTTCATTTTGATAAAGTACACCCTCATAAAAACCTTCTACCTCTGGCTGCCATTCATAGGCTGCAATGATACCTACACGATTTGTTTTCGTCATTTCACCTGCAACCATACCAGCAAAAAACCCCATTGCTAAAGAATTAAAGTTTAAACTAATTAAATTATCCGCTGAATAGCCACCATTTACATATATAAATTGGATATCAGGATAGGACGCTTGTAATCGATTAAAAAATTCACCATAGGTACTGCTGTGACCAATAATAACCTGCACTCCTTGATTGGCAAATTCTTCAACGGCTATATTTACTTGCTGTTGTGTCTGGACGCCTTCACGGAAATAAACATCCATGTTAAATTCCTCTTGTATATCGAGTAAACCTTGATAGCCCTTATTGCCCCAGTTTTGATCATGAATGGTGTGTTCAATTAACATTCCTACACGCTCTATTTTTTCACCATTTGCATGGTAGTTACATCCGGATAATATGGGAATTATAAAAGCAATAATGAGCAAGATAAAATATTTTTTCAATATCCGCACTCCTTAAAGAATGGCATAGACGAACAGACTATCCTTAGGACTATTTTATCGCTTACTCGACATTCCGTAAACCAAGAAAACATTACAAATAGATTACAATTGCATTGAAACCCTCATAACATCAGCATTCACAAAACGAACACAATTTTTCTTTTACGCAAGATTTTTGTTTATTTTATATATAAAATTTGATAAACTATATATGGTGAAAGACGTAAGGGTATACATAATTCATAATAAATTGTATGAGATACATAATAGTCAGAGAGGTGAGACAATGAAATATTTTGCAACCATTTTTTGGGCAGTCATTATTTTAACCGTTGTATCATATGTATTAACAAGCATGGGTGGACAAGACTTTAACTTGGCTTCTGCTATTTCCATTGCAGCTATTTTTAGTATCGTTGCAATCGTTCTAGGTGATGGCGTCTTGAAGGAAGAAGAATAAAAATAATATCTAGAAGAGTTCGATCACTTTCGAGTTAACCGATAACCCTTGTCAACAACAGTGACAAGGGTTATCTTTATGGATGACAGATTTTAGGGGGATACATAAATGGAAGAACTACTATTATTGATCAAATATTTGTTTTTAGGGTTAGTACAAGGTTTTACAGAACCAATTCCAATTTCTTCGAGTGGTCACTTAGTATTATTACAGGAAATATTCGGTGTAGGTGTAGGTGGTTTATCATTTGAAGTATTAGTCAATTTTGGGTCCTTAATTGCGGTATTGATGATTTATTGGAAAGATATTATCCAGATCGCAAAAAATAGTATTAACTATATTACAACAAAAGATAAAGCATATCATGATGATTTTATGTTTATCATATACCTAGTTGTAGCTACTATCCCGGCAGCAGTAATCGGATTGCTATTAGATGATTATATTGAAGCAACCTTTGCTGGCCAGGCAAAAATGGTTGGGATTACTTTAGTTGTTACAGGTATTGCGCTTTGGATTATTCGAAACTTACGAGGAAACAAAAATGATGGTGCTTTGACCTTTAAGGATGCGATTATCGTCGGTTTTGCTCAATCTGTTGCTTTATTACCAGGAATTAGCCGTTCAGGGGCGACGATTGTAGCAGCCATGTTATTAGGAATGAAACAGGAAACCGCATTACGCTTTTCATTCTTAATGTTTATACCTGTCAGTGTGGGTACCATGATGCTGTCTATTGATGATGTAGTAAATGATCCAAATTTTAGTGCGCTTTGGATTCCATATCTAATCGCCTTTATCGCAGCTATCATTGCTACTTATTATTCCTTGCGCTGGTTTATGAATATTATGAGGAAAGGGAATTTGAAATATTTCGCTTTCTATTGCTTTATCGTAGGTATTATCGCCTTTATCCTTCTATAAAGTGAGACTTCCATCATTTGGAGGTGTCTTACGGACGGTTAGCTCCGTGATCAAAGTGACGAGGAGGGGACATTATGAAGCAGCAATCGATTGAAGAAATTTTACATTCGATCCCAATTTTCAAAGAATTAACTGTGTATGAAATCGACTCTTTAAAAACAATTGCCCATACCAAAAGATATCAAAAGTACTCACATGTTTTTATGCAAGATGACCGCCTTTCAAATGTCTACTTTATTTTAGATGGCAAAATAAAAATTTATAAAACAGACATCCATGGTCGTGAGCAAATCGTAAATATGTTAGGTACCGGTGACATGTTCCCTCATCAGGGATTCTTCCGCCATGATACTTATCCGGCACATGCAGAAGTAGTAGATCCTAGTTTACTGGTCTATATTCCGAAACAGCAATTTGAAGATTTCTTAATGCAATTCCCACAAATAAGTGTCAAATTGTTTCGAGTGCTTGGTGATATGATCGTTGACTTGCAACAACGGTTGGAAGAACAAATTTTGCATAATACACAGGAACAAATCATGATGCTGATTTTACGATTGGTAAAGAAACATGGTAAAGAAAACAAAACTGGTGACGTACTTTTAGCGAAGCAATTCTCTAACAAAGAATTAGCTAATATGATTGGTACGACCAGGGAAACTATCAGTCGGACGATCAGCCAATTAAGAAAAGAAGCCTTAATCGAACCAACCACAAATAATATGTGGAAAATTGATGTAGAGAAAATAGAAGACAAGCTATTTGAATATGAGTAGTTATAATAAAAAAGCGCCTTGCTAGAAGGGCGCTTTTTCTTATTAATCAGGAATACCGAGTGCGATTTTTGCATATCTCGACATACGGTCTTTGGACCATGGCGGATTCCAAACGATATTCACTTCTGTATCTTTTACTTCTGGTAAATCTTCCATTACACGTTTCACATCTTGTTCAATGTGACCAGCAAGAGGACACCCCATCGCAGTAAGTGTCATTGTAACAGTAGCAATACCTTCATCATCAAGGTCTACACCATAGACAAGACCTAAGTTAACGATATCTATACCAAGCTCTGGGTCAATCACATTTTCCAGTGCTCCCATTAAATTCTCTTCTAGTGCTTGATCCATCTCTATCCCTCCTTCAAACTCTTATCATTTATTATAAAACAAATTCGATACTTTTTAAATGATTTATATCATAATTGATATTCTAACCATTTTACAAATTCCAAAATTGCAAATCGACTCACTTTATGTCCGCGACCAATTTCTTTTAAGAATCGGATATTTTCAGGGTTTTTATAATGATCAATTGCTTCTTCATAAAAACTATACGCATGATCAAAGGGAACCACCATATCGTCTTCTCCGTGCCAGAAAAATAGTGATCTTCCGAATAATTTTTCCATTTGTAACGATAAATCCATTTCTTTTAGTTCATCTATCAGTAGGATAAGTTGATCATCAGGGATTGGAAGTTCTTTTTGTTGAGCTTTCATATAGCCTATTAATTGCTCGGCATAGGCGGTGATTTTTGGGGATCCCATTAACACACCTGCTGTCTTAATCCATGAAAATTGTGTTAAAGCAGCAGCAGTCGTGATTCCTCCCATACTTGTACCTGCTAATCCAAAACGATTACCTTCGAGTAATTGCTTAGCGATTAATTCTTGATAAATGCTTTCAACATCATCCAAATTTTGCTTAACGATATCGAAAAAGCGTATCTCTTTTTCTGCATGTGAAATATCAGTTTCTCTATCACCATGTAATATCGAATCCGGTAACAATACACGATAGCCCTTTTCTGCTAAAAGATAAGCTAATGGTAAGTTATGTTCTTTGGCGCTCGTAAAGCCGTGTATGTATGTCAACGTTGGTAATGCTTGATCTTTCTTTTCTTGGTCAACGACATGTAATAACGGAATGTCGTTCCAGTATTCTTTGCTTATCTCTATCATTGGTACATTCCTTTCTCGTATCGTTTCTTACTTTCATGATATAACTTCTTATTCAAACTTGCAAAATATAGAAATGAAAAATTACAAGAACTTTACACCTTAAAGAAAGATCTATAAACTATACTTACAATAGTGAGGTGAATGTATGCAAAAAAATAGACATTTAATCGCGTTAGACCTAGACGGAACATTGTTGACCGATCACAAGAAGATTAGCCCTTATACAAAATCAATTGTTCAACAAGCAATAGAAGAAGGACATATAGTCGTGATCGCCACAGGACGACCGCATCGCGCAAGCATTACGTATTATCAGGAACTTGGTTTACAGACTCCGATGGTTAACTTTAACGGTGCTCTTATCCATCACCCAACAGACCATAAATGGGACGCATTACACACACCATTACCAAATCGGACCGCAAAAAAAATCATTCAAACTTGTTACGATTTCGAAGTCGATAATATTTTTGCAGAAATTCGAGACAATATGTATTTAGATCGATTTGATCAAAAAATTATCGACATGTTTTCAGAGCCAAATCAGCAAGACTTAATTACAATTGGAAGCTTAAAAAATCACTTAGAAGAAGATCCTACATCGTTATTAATCCACCCTAAGGACGATCACATCGCAGAATTACGTCAATACTTAGATGATAAGCACGCATCGATAATTGAACACAGAAAATGGGGCGTGCCTTGGAATATAATTGAAATTGTACGAAAAGGGATTAACAAAGCTGTCGGTCTGAAAAAAATCGCACACTATTTCCACATTCCTATAGATAATATTATTGCTTTTGGTGATGAAGATAATGACCTAGAAATGATTGAATATGCGGGTGTTGGAGTGGCAATGGGGAATGCTATAAACGAATTAAAACAAATTGCTAATTATCAAACTAAAACCAATGAAGAAGACGGAATCGGCAATTTCCTTGTGGATTATTTGAAATTGGAAGCAAACGTTAAGGTTGGCAAAGATCTATCTGAATAGAAATGCGTGATTAATCCATAATAAGCATGAACATCAAATTGGTGTTCATGCTTTTTCCTTAAGATCTGTTTCAGTGGTGGTTTATCAAAGAACGAAGCTCCCAGTTGTTCTCTACTACCATTTAAAAAGGATCATGATGGTAATCCAACTGATAAGCCTAGTGATTCAATAGACAGGAGGATTTATTATGCAAAACCAATTATTTCAGCAAGCAAGAGATGCCGTCAATCGCTTAATGAATCGTGCGAACGGGAATTTCAACCAACAAGATAAGCAAGCAGCTCAAAACGCGATTCAGTCTGCCTATACAAATGCAACAGCAGAAGAACAACAAGAACTTCGCGAATTAGAGAACCAATTAAAGCAACAGAACGAACTAAAGTAAGCTCCTCTGTTTAAAGAAGGTATACGCCCCCGTATACCTTCTTTTCTTATCTTGATATAATTTACATTCGACTTTGCATGTTTGTTGCTTTCATAATCATCTACATTTTGATATGATTGTCGTAAAGTTCGTATAGGAGGAGAGACTATGAGTATTCATGTAGAAGCAACACCAAATCCAAATGCAATGAAATTCACTAGTGACAAAATGATTTTTGAAGGTAACAATAGTATTTCTGTTATGCCTGGTCAAACAAGTGAACATGATATTTTGAACGAACTAATGAAGCTAGAAGGTGTCGATAATGTATTTGGCTTCCAACACTTTATCACCGTTAACAAAAAAATGAATGTCGAATGGGACGAGCTTACCGGTAAAGTAGAAGAAGTAATAACAAAATATGGTTATTAAAAAGAATATCTAGGCAACACAGACTCCCTTTATTATTACGATTCATCATTTAATTTGGGAGTTGATGGCTCTTCTCTTTAAATTAATGGGAGATAAGGTAATTATAATCAACAAACCTCAGCTTATTTTAGCCTGGATTTGTTGATTATTTTGATTTTTCACAAAAATCTTTATAGAATTTTATACATTCTGTCTGTAAAAAAAGAGAAGGTCACTAACCTTCTCTTCTTCCTATGGCGTTACATCTAACTGTACTGGCATTTGTTCAGAGCGATCTTCCGTATACAGTAACATAACAACTGCCCCATTCTGTGGTAACAGTTCCTCTGCAATCGATACATTGATTTCAAACTCCTGCCATCCATCCCCCTCGACAGGGATTTCTGTTTGTTCGACTAAGTAATTGTGACCATCCTCTACCTCGTAATACGTTACTCCAACACTGGTATCGACTTCGCCTGTAACCGTGTATTCACCATTTGCTCCTTCCGCTTTAACAGAACGAAATGGACCATCCGTACTGTTGTCAGCTTCCATTTCTTCTAATGTGATTGAAATGGTTTGTTGCAACGGCTCACCATCAATTTCCTGTCCGTTTACCTCAGCTGGGATGAGAGTCATCTCCACTTCGTACTCACCTGGATCCAACGATTGCGACATTTCCCAAGATTCTGTCCAATTTTTCATTTCACCAGGTGCTAATGATTCTTCTACTATAGCTTGCGTAAACATTTGCCCTTCAGAATATTGATAAACTATTTTATCTGCTTGGTATAACTTAATTTCAAATTGCTGACCAGAGGTAAACATCAAGTCAACTGTATTCTCATTTTTATTGGTTAACTGAAATGTAAAGTCAATACCAGTACCTTGTTGTTCCGCAGCGACTTGTAATTCTAAATTTTCCATAATAGATGAAAGATCCTCCGTTTCAGATGATTCTTCTTCCGTAGAATCAACAGGAGTATTCACCGGTTCAGAATCTCCTGTATCTTCCTGATTAGTATCAGTCCCACAAGCCATCAACAAAATAATCAACATAATAGATATGAGAGAGACATATTTTTTCATATTTCTGCGACCCCCTTTAAAAGATTAGACGTTTGATACGAGAAAAGGTTTCAATCATTTCGTCGGAAGAATCCATAGACACCCGCTGTCTGAATAACATTCGTAAAGGCATTCTCGTCTACTTCATGGATAATCCGTTCTAAATCATACAACTCATATCTGGTTATAACTAAATATAACATATACTTATCCTCTTTTGTATAAGCACCCTTAACCGGCAATATCGTAATTCCGCGAATCATCGTATCATGAATTGCTTGTTGCAGCTCATCCGCTTTTTTCGTTACAATCATAGCAGTTACTTTTTCATGACGAGTATGTATGCCGTCGATAACACGAGTTGTTACATATAATCCTACCAAAGTATAAAGTGCGTTCTCCGGTTCGTTTAAAATACCTGCTACAACGATAATCATCCCGTTAATCGCCATTAAATAACCACCAATTGGCTTGTCCTTCATCCGAGATAATACCATTGCGATAATATCAGAACCACCTGTGGAAGCACCCCATTTCAAGGTAATCCCCACACCGACACCAGCAATAACTCCACCAAATACAGCATTAAGCAGAATATCATTAGACAAAGTAACAATTGGTAACACCTCTAAGAAAAAAGAGGTAGCAATAACCGAAAGAAAACTGTAAATCGTAAAGCCTCTTCCTACCATTAACCAACCAATAATAGCTACTGGTATATTAAGAATAAATAGAATAATACCGGTACTTGCAATTTCTACTCCTAAGTAATCAGAAAAAATAGTAGCTAAAATTTGTGAAATACCAGTAAAGCCACTAGCATATACATTTGCACCAATTAAGAAAAAATTAAGACCAATGGCGTTAAGTATCGCACCAACTATTACAATCGTTATTCGTTTTGCTTCCATTAAAAACATGCTGTTCATCCCTCCTGTTTACGGAATCCACATGATTCCATACCCTTTTATATGATTAAATAATCTTTTTTGCACAAGAATAGACTATACTAGAATCTGACCTAGAAACCAAGTACTTTTAACCAAAAAGTTTGTAAATTTGTTTTGACGTAGCTGTCCGTTAAGCTTACACTTATATTAAGCTAAAATACGATCATCATACATGATCTAAAAGGAAAAAGGAGGGGTTACATTGACTGTAAAAATTCTTGCAGATTCTGCTTGTGATCTTTCATCTGAAGATTTACATCAATTTGATATCGAAGTATTGCCACTGACAGTCCAACTAGATGGTGAAGATTATGAGGACGGTGTTTCGATTTCATCTAAAAAAGTATACGATGCAATGCGAGAAGGTAAAGCTCCCAAAACCGCACAAGTCAGTCCACAAGTTTTTAAAGATACCTTCGAAAAACATGCCAAGGCAGGTAACCAGGTCTTATATTTAACTTTATCATCCGAACTGTCTGGTACATATCAAGGTGCAAAATTAATGGAACAAGAAGTAAAAGAAGAGCATCCTGATTTTAAATTACATGTTGTCGATACCAAGTGTGCATCAGTAGGATATGGACTTGTTGTCCTAAGAGCTGCTGAGTTAGCTCAAATAGGAACAGGCTTGGATGAAATACTCGATGTAAGTAAGTATCACTATGAACATATGGAGCATATTTTCACTGTTGATGACTTAGAATATTTGTACCGTGGAGGTCGTGTCAGTAAAACTGCCGCTTTTGTTGGTACATTATTAAAAGTAAAGCCTTTATTACACATGGAAGATGGAAAGCTGATACCATTAGAAAAGGTCAGAGGTTCAAAAAAAGTGTACAAACGCATGATCGAAGTGATGGAAGAACGTGGTAAGGACCTAGAAAACCAAGTAGTCGCGATCAGCCATGGGGATGCACTTGATACAGCAGAACATATCGCAAACATGATCCGTGAAAAATGGAATGTCAAAGATATTAAAATTAATATGATTGGTTCTTCCATCGGTGCTCATGCTGGACCAGGTACAATCGCTCTATTTTTCTTAAATGATTCCCCAAAATAAAAAGTACTGATAATTTTTACTGGACACTTTTTGGTGTTTTCTGGACACTTTTCGGTGCTTTCTGGACACTTCCATAAATTTTCTGGACACTTTTAAAAATCCTTGCTTCCAAATCGGAGCAGGGATTTTTACGTATGGTGTTCTTCATTTTTGCCATACTAGGAGAAAAAGTCTCAAGGAGTGTAAGTAATGTCAGCAAATCAGAAGAAAGAAGTATTACCTAAGCAGCATCAAGATCGACAACCTGGCTTTGAATATAAGATGACTCCCCTTCCTGTTTCCTTAAATGAAAATTACCAAGGGAGTAATAAGCTAAAGGATAAAGTAGCGATCATCTCTGGTGGTGATAGTGGAATTGGCCGTTCTGTTGCAATTCATTTCGCAAAAGAAGGAGCAAATATAGCCATTATCTATTTTGATGAAGATCAAGATGCCAACGATACGAAAAAAATGGTCGAACAACAAGGTAGAGTATGTAATTTATTTCGAGGAGATATCTCTCATAGTGATTTTTGTCAGGATGTAGTAAAAAAAGTGATAGGTGAACATGGGAAAATAGATATCGTAGTAAATAATGCTGCTATTCAATATCCTCAACAGGATTTTCTCAAGATTACAGATGATCAATTAGAAAAGACGTTTCGAGTAAACATTTTTGGTTATTTTTATCTGACGAGAGCGGCACTCCCTCATTTAAAACAAGGAAGTGCAATTATAAATACTTCCTCCATTACTGCTTTTCAAGGTAATGAAAGTCTAATCGATTACTCCAGCACTAAAGGAGCGATCACGACTTTTACGAAATCACTAGCAAAATCACTGGTATCACAAGGAATTCGCGTGAATAGTGTGGCACCTGGACCAATCTGGACACCACTTATTCCAGCAACTTTTGATGAAAATCAAGTTGCCACTTTTGGATCTGATTCGGAAATGGGTCGACCAGGTGAATCATCGGAAGTTGCACCAGCATATGTCTACTTAGCAAGTAATGACGCAAGCTATGTAACAGGTCAGACGATTCATGTTAATGGTGGAACAATTATTTAAAACAAAGTAAATGAAGCATTTTTCATTTCATGGCAAAATACACATAATCTGTTGGTACACCTCGTTCACCTTGTTGATGAAGCATCGCTGATATATTTCCACGATGATATGTTCCATGATTAACGACATGATGAACTAGATCAACAAGTGTGAACGCACAAAGACCATATTGAGGATGCTCAGCAGTGATAGTGTGCTCGGGATTATTTTGATGACTAAAAAAGTGGTAATACTCGGTTGAAAGTTCTTCATACAACACTTCTAAATTTTTGATGATATTGCTTTACTCTTTCTAAACTGTTATATGCTTGAATACTATCGGAAGAAGTCATGAAGCCAGTCACACCCTCTCATTTTATGTAATATTTTACCACAAACAACCTTGATTTTTTCACCAATTAAAAAGATTTAACCGTTTCCTTTTTTCAATATTTAGTGTAAAGTAATATCCTTAAGAAACAAATGAAATGAAAGAAGGAACAAAATGAATCAGACAGAGACGAAAAAATTAAGTTTGTTTGCCTTAACATGGCCCATTTTTATTGAAATTTTGTTACATATGTTAATGGGGAATGCAGATACGTTGATGTTAAGTCAGTACTCCGATCATTCGGTTGCTGCGGTTGGTGTATCCAATCAAGTATTATCTGTTGTGATTGTGATGTTTGGCTTTGTTGCTGCTGGGGCCTCGATACTCGTTGCACAAAATCTCGGGGCAGAACAGCCGAAGACAGCAGGAAAGATTGCCGTAACATCGATTAGTTTAAATTTATGGTTTTCATTAGGATTAAGTATTATTTTGTTTGCTTTCAGTGACTTTATTTTAGGTTTGATGGACTTGCCTGTAGAACTAATGAATGAAGCCTCTACTTATATGAACATCGTTGGTGGTTTTATCTTTGTTCAAGCATTGATTATGACAGTTTCGGCTATTTTACGAAGCTATGGGTTTACGAAAGATACCATGTTTGTCACGATCGGGATGAATATTTTAAATGTGATTGGTAACTATTTTGTTATTTTCGGTCCTTTTGGATTTCCGGTGCTTGGTGTCGAAGGAGTTGCCTATGTAACCATGCTTAGTCGATTTATCGGATTTGTTATCTTATTATTTATCTTAGCGTGGCGTAGTGAACGACAGCTTCCTTTCTCATCCTTTTTCCGTTATGAAAAGAGTCACGTGAAAGGGTTATTACAAATTGGCATACCTTCTGCAGGGGAACAGTTATCATATAATGCTAGTCAGATGGCAATCACCTACTTTATTGCACAGATGGGAACGATTGCGATTACAACAAAAGTATATGTGCAAAACTTAATGATGTTTATTCTCCTATTTTCCATCGCCATAGGCCAAGGTTCACAAATTCTGATCGGTCATATGATTGGCGCGGGAGATATAGAAAGTGCCTATAAACGTTGTATCAAAAGCTTGAAAATAGCCATTGTAATCAGCACATTAATGGCAATTATTTTCTATAGTTTCAGTTCGCAATTACTTGGCATTTTCACGAATGACGAAGCCATTATTGAACAAGGTATGCTCCTTTTACTCATTACGATTATTCTTGAACCTGGTCGGGCATTTAATCTTGTCGTCATTAACTCATTAAGAGCTGCTGGAGATGTTAAGTTTCCTGTTGTGATTGGGATTGCTTCGATGTGGGGAGTCAGTGTTACCTTTGCTTGGTTCTTTGGTATCTTTTTAGATTTAGGATTATTAGGTGTTTGGATCGCCTTTATTGCTGATGAATGGCTTCGAGGAGTATTTATGCTAGGAAGATGGCGGTCGCGAATTTGGGTAAAAAAAGCATTTGTTACAAAAGAAACACAATCTGTAGTGAAATAACAAATCTTCACTATTAACAAGGCAAAAAGCATACCAGTACACATAGTGAATGGTATGCTTTTTTGCTTTTATAGACAGAAATAAGACTTCTATTTATCAGTAACCTCTAATGCTTGTTTTGCCGTTTCCACATACTCTTCCATGCCAGAAACTAAGGCAAACTCAGCAATGGCTACTGGATATGCAGCACTTAATTCCATAATATGTTCTTTCATCAATGGCCAGCTATAACCTCCCGCTTCTTTGTAAGCATCGATCAAGGAAATAAGCCCATCCTCACCAAAAAGTTGATAGTAACCTACAAAATCAGTCGATATATCTGTTACCTTTACTTCTGTCCAGTCAATTATGCCAGTTACCTTGGCATCCTCATCAATTAAAAGGTGACCTGCATGGATATCTCCATGAATGAAACCTGTTCGTTTTGGCCACATTTCATCATTATTCACCCATGCTTGCCAACGATTCCATAAAGCTTCTCCTACCCCGAATTTTTCCTTCACAGCCTCCATTCTTTCGATCATAGACTGTCTCGCTTCTTCTGGGCTGTGTACAATTAAGTCAGCTTTTGCTACTTTCTCTAATGGAATGGTATGAAGATCTGCCAGAGCAATTGCTAATGTTTTATGAAAATTAGTTGGTACATGGTTAATATCAATTTCCCATACATAATTTTGAATTTCATGATCAATTGTCCCAGCGGGTATCCCATCTAATTTCTTATATGCAATCAAATCATCTGCATATATCGACCAATTCGGAGCTTGAAAAGTAGATACATGTTCATTCACTACATCTAAAGCTTCTTTCTCCACTTTCGTTCTCGGCATTACATCTGGTCTTCTCGGAATGCGTAACGTCCACTCTTCTCCTTCCTGATCTTTTGCAAATACAACCTGAAAATCTAGCCCTGATTCATTAAATTCTAAAGAATCCTCTTGCAATGGAAGACCTTGCTTCCTTGTTATGTCCATCACTTCTTGTACGGTTTTACTCACTTATCATCACATCCTAGTCATATTTTTCAAATAAAAAAACACAGGTGTACCATCCTGTGCTGAATAATCGGATTATCGCTTGGTGAGTTATAAAATCATCCATAAAGACATAACAAGAAAACCGTATTCAAATAAAAGAATCCTGTTCACTCATTACGAATTATATATTGTGTTTTTATGATGATTACTTAAAAATAGGCAGACCTATCCGATTACTCTACACACAGGCAGAGCATTTAAACACTATAAAATTAGTAGCGTAAAGATTAAAATCGGATTCTAATATAGCAGATACCCATTTTTAAGCAACCCTCCGTTCCTTTAAGTTATGAAAATTATAACAGACGTACCTATATGTTGCAATATGAAGAATTTATTTTCAGAGTGAAGCTATGAAACTCTTCAGAACGAATTTAATTCTCATATAGCTTAAAACGCTTGGATTAAAATATTTATCCAAACGTTTTATGTGCAATTATTTATTCTTTAAGACTTAATTTTTCAAGTTTCTGAACGGAATGTTTTGCCTACCTCTTTACCTAGTTCAAAGTAATGCCTAAAATTATATATTAATGGACTCCATTTTGATGGATCGATATAGATTTCATTTTGTATTATTCTATCTTCTGCATGGAAATGTAATACTTGTGCTTCAACAATTGCAAACAATGGATTATATTCAGGGATTCGAATATTTTTAACCAATGCTTCCATTTGAATAGGACATTCTTTTATCCGAGTAGGTAAAACAGTTTTTGATTCTAAGGGAGTTAGCTCTGATGATTCGTATTTGTCTTTTTTATAAGTGAATCCTATCTCTTGCTTATAAGAGGGGGTATCTTTCTTTCCGGTATAAGAAGAGATTTTTTCAACATTTTCCCAAAGGTTTGGACTGGGTAAATTAATAACACATTCTTTATGTCTTTCTAAGTTTTCGATAGCCTTCCCTCCAAGTCCTATTCCGAGTACAATGCAGTCACCAAGTGCCCAAGACGAAGACATTGGGCTTATGTTTGTTGTTCCATCTTCATTCAACGTGTTAAGAAGTAATGTTGGTGTCCCATAATACATAATTTTAGGCTTGATTTCTTTAAAACTTAAAGTGTCCTGATTTGTTGTCTTATTCAAGTTTTTTTCCTCCTTTAACATAATTACATTTATATTGTAAATCTTTAAAATTTCAACTATCATCGAAATATGAATGTAAGGAGGGAAAATGATGAATCCTAATGTTTCTAAAATCGCTTCATTATTATCAGATCCAACTCGATCAGCTATTTTACTTAGTCTTATGGATGGAAGTATCCACCCAGCAAGTGAATTAGCTTCTATTGCAAAAGTGAAACCTCAAACTGCAAGTTTCCATTTACATAAAATGCTAGAATCTAACCTTATTAATGTGGAAAAACACGGAAGACACCGTTATTATAAGTTGATTAATAGTGATGTGGCAAAAGTGATAGAACAAATGTTAAGTATTTCGCCTAACTCTCCTGTTACTTCATTTAGAGAATCCAGAGAACAAAAGGCAATCCATTTCGCCAGAACTTGTTATGATCATTTAGCTGGTTATTTGGGTGTGCAGATTACAAATTCTCTAATGGAACAAGGTTATATAAAAAAGGTAGAGTTAAACTTTGAAGTAACACCAGAAGGCTCCAAGTTTTTTCAAGACTTTGGCATAAATCTAGAAGAACAGGAAAAGAAACGGAGAGCATATGCGCGTTGTTGTTTAGACTGGAGTGAACGACAACATCATATTGCCGGAGCGTTGGGAAATGCTTTGCTATTACAGATGCTAGAACGAAAATGGATAACACGTGTGCCCAATACACGGGCTGTTAAAGTAACTCCATTCGGGAAAGCTGAATTACAAAAACTTTTTAACTTCGACGAAAATAACCTTAGTGAAGAAAGTTAGGTTGTGAATGTATAACGAAACGCTTGGATATGAAAATTAAAATACTATCCAAGCGTTTCTCTTGTCAATAAAGATACTAATATTAGCAATAATTATACTTCGAAACTATATGTTATTTGTGATGTGATTTCAAGGCTTGTCCACCTTACAAGAACAACTATAGTCTACTCTTGTCTTTATACTTACTCCTGTCGCATTTTCCGATTCTTCACACTAATCGCCACAATAAACGCTACGAACCCACCAAGAATCACAATCATCATAGCAATAAAGAACCAGTTAAACCCAGTATCTTCTTCTAAAACAAAGATATTACTTGTTTCACGTTCTAAAATCACTCTATATGTACCATCATTTTGTTGTCTGACAATGTTATCTTCCAGCAATCCCTTTAGTTGCATATCCGCACTAATTCCTTCCAGCGAGGCAACCTGTGTTTCGGTGTCATTATTAATCGCAATATACATCGTTTGATCCTCAGCACTTCTCTTGTAAACAGACATCGCACCTGCTTGGGCTATCAGTTCTATATCGCCATTCTTTAATGCAGAGGAATCTTGACGGATAGCTGCTAACTTTTCTAAATGCTGAGTTATTTCTTCGTCCTCTTTATTTAATTCAGCCATGCGGTGATCTGGTTCATCTACACCATTATCCATTGGCACTTCTACTCCCTGATAAACAAAAGAAGATCCTGGTAATGTATAAAGCAATGTAGAGGCAAGTTTCCATCTTGTGACAGGATGAAAGCCTTCTTTGACTGTTTCATGCGTGAAGCGTGAAGTAAGTGCAGATTCCATGTAATGGAAACCATTTATCTCCTGTGTAAGTAGTGGCTCAAGAGACTTTCCGGGTTGTTTGAGAATATCAACCACTTCCCTTTGAAAATCATGGTCGATTTGATTCTCGTCTTCTATTCCATCCACTATTAAAAACGCATCTTCTTTCTCTGCTTGTATCCGTTGACGTAGTTCTTCAATAAAGGATGGTGGTGTCTGTTCATCCACATAAACATGGAACCCATCAATTCCCGTACTCTTGATCCAATAAACAGCTGTTTCTAAGAAATATTGCTGTACATCTTCATTTTCTAAATTAATGGTTGGCAATTCTTCATCTAACTGATTCATAGATGGTTCAGCTACCCAATCAGACTGTTGTTTTACCCAAGCATGGTCATCAGCTACATGAGTTAAAACAAAATCTAGGATAACTTTCATATCATGTTCATCTACTTCTGCAACTAAATTTTGCAATTCTGCTATATTCCCAAACTGCGGATCCACACTTTGCGCATCTAAAAGATCAAAACCATGATAGGAACCCGCCGTCATGACAGGACTTAAATTAAGTGTAGTTATCCCTAATTCACTTAAATTAGGAACTCTATCGATAATGCCTTGTAAATCCCCGCCATGGTATGCAGTAGGATCATCAATATTAATTTCTATATCATTGCTGCTGTCTCCATTTACATATCGGTCTACTAAGATATAATAGATTCTTTCTCCTGTTTGTTCTTCTGCCATTACGGTTATAGTTGGGATGAAACACAGGAATAGAACCATAACTAGTAATACTTTTCTTATGTAGTGCATAATGGTCCCCTTTTCTCAAAATATATTCGTCTTCTATTATCCTAGACAATCAAAGAAAGTCAAATCCCTAATCAGAAAATAAGATGAAATTTTTGTGACTAAAAAACTCCCTATCTTATCATGATAGAGAGTTTTGATAATTTTTCTTTACTTTTTCTCGTGCTCGGTAAATGATAATAAGTCCGATTAAAAAAAGAATGGGTGTGAGATAATAGAGAATGTTGCGCCAGTGAAAAGGAACTCGTTCGACAAATTCGGCTTTAAGATACGTTCCTTGTTCTTCCACTGCAATGGCATCGTTAATGTCTGTGCCTTCCATTTTGAAATACTTTGTACCTATAGGAAAATGATTCGATGCATTGCCATAAAACTTGCCGGTGTGGTCATCTGCCTGGGTGGTTACTTCTCCAACCGATTTGCTGATAAGAGCAGCATTGATTTGTTCATCGGTAACTTCATATACGCGGCCATCTAACACAACAAACGTATAAGCCCAAGACAGTGCATGTAACGTGGTAGGAATTAGAAATAGAAGCAAAATACTGATCCATAATTTCTTCATAACCGTCACTACTTTCATCCATTTTCGACATTATCGCATCATACATCAATCATAACATTGTTTTCCTGCAGCCAGTATTCTATTTGTGCGATATGTGCCAGCAATTGTGGTCCTGTCATTAATTGACCAAACCACGGTGCACTAATGTTTGCTGCTTTCTGGTCGACCAATCCTTTTACTTTGGAGCGATCTAATATCTCAAATATGCGTGCATTCTTGTCATTGATAATCTCGTTCATCCAATTGGTGACTGCATTTGTATAAGCCGGGTGGTGTGTTTTTGGATAGGGACTTTTCTTGCGGTAAAGAATTTCATCAGGCAAAATTCCTTCTAACGCTTTTCTTAGAATTCCTTTTTCCTGATTACCGTGTGTTTTTATTTCCCAGGGAATATTCCATACATATTCAACAAGGTGGTGATCACTGAACGGCACACGTGCTTCAAAGCTTGCACCCATACTCATGCGGTCTTTGCGGTCTAACAACGTAGGCATAAACCACTGCATATTCAAATAAAACATCTGTCTTCTTGCTGTTGCCTCTTCCCCTTCTCCATCTAATAATGGAGCTTCTTTTACGGTATTTTCATATCTTTTCTTCGTATATGCTGACAGATTTAATTGTTGACTCACATCTGCTCGCAATAGATTTTGTCTGACTTCTGAAGAACGAATCCATGGAAAACCTTCGCGATTAAGATCATCCTCCCGATAAAACCAAGGATAGCCACCAAATATTTCATCCGCACATTCACCAGATAGTGCAACAGTCACTTCTTTTTTGGTTTGCTCACAAAACCATAATAACGAAGAATCAACATCAGCCATCCCCGGGAGATCTCTGTATCGTACTGCATCTTTTAATAAATCAACCAATGTAACATTGTCTATCACAAAGTTATGGTGCTCGGTTCCCAATGACTGTACCATTTTTTCGATATAGGTTTTGTCCTGATTGGGCTGGAAACTGCTTTTCTTAAAATATTTGTCGTTATCCTCATAATCAATGGAAAAGGTTTGAAGAGCATCTTTTTGATTTTTTTCGAGATATTGTGCTGCTATTGCTGTGATTGCACTGGAATCGACTCCACCTGATAAGAAGGTGCCAAGCGGAACATCGGATACAAGTTGTCTCTCTACTGCATTCACTAATAAGCTACGAACTTTTGCAGCTGTTTCTTCTACAGAATCTTCGTGTGGTTTACTTTCCACATTCCAATAACGTCTGGTTTTCCATCCATCGCGGTTGAATATGCCAACATGTGCTGCACGTAATTCCTTCATTTTATCAAACACACCATGCCCTGGAGTACGTGAAGGACCAAGTGCAAAAATCTCGGATAATCCTTCTTCTTTAATAACAGGATCTACTTCATCATGAGCGAGAAGCGCTTTTATCTCAGAGCCGAACAATAGTCCATTTTGATGTTCCTTGTAAAATAAAGGTTTCACCCCAAGACGATCGCGAGCGAGAAATAATTGCTGCTTTGTTTGATCCCAGATAGCATATGCAAAAATACCGTTTAACTTCTCGACGTGTGCCTCTCCCCATTCGATATAGCTCTTCAACAGGACTTCTGTATCGGAGTGAGAATTGAATTGCCATCCTTGTTTCAACAGTTCACTGCGAATATCCTCTGTATTATAAAGCTCACCATTATACACTAATACGTATGGATGCTGGTCTTTGGTATGGCACATTGGTTGCTTACCACCGGCTGGATCAACAACAATTAATCGCTGATGACCGAAGCCGACGTGTGTCTCAAAATAAAAGTCGGTTTCATCTGGTCCTCTATGGCTGATCTTGCTTGCCATACGCTGTACTTGTTCCCGTTCGTTCTCAATATTTTTGGTGAAGTCGATCCAACCTGTAATCCCACACATACTGTATTGACACACCTTTCCCTATCATAGTAACTCTTATTAATGTATGCAGCATTAGTGAGAAAATGAACATGACTTACGATTTTAACTATATAGAAAAACTATAAATAGCTTCGCAAAAATCGATAAATGGAGGTTATTCTAAAAAATAACGTTTCTGTCCATAAAAAAAGATCACGGATTTTTCTCCGTGACCGAATTTACCCCATAAATTGAACTCCAAACGGAAGTCTGCCAAAACCTAGAATTAGTACGATTAAAAAGGCGATGATTAGTTGTATCCAAGCACTTTTTGCAGGTTTAGATTTACTTGTCTTGATTAATAGCATTTCCAGTGCACCGATTACCCAAATTCCAGCAATCATTTTGACTATTACTTCACCTAGTATGCCGGCTGAATTTGTATATACAGCGATATTGTTAATAAATAATAGGAAACCAGTGATAATAATCAATAAGTAGTCTAATCTTAAAATCATATGTACAATTTTTCCTGCTTTACTTTCGTTTTTGTACATGGCATAGGATACAAATAATAGAATTAATCCCACTACCCATGCTGTAATGTGTAAATGCGTCATCTTTTGTACACCCCCAAATTGTTTTCAATACATTAATCATATCATGGATGGTGATAGATTTCATTGTTCATCTGTCACTTCACTAGATTGTTATAAATTTGTCATCCAACTTATTAAGTTTTTTGTTAGATGTTGCTTGTTTGTTCAGAAACACCTTCATCTTTAGGGATTCGTTTGTTTGGCAACTTCTTTTTATAAATTAAACTTCTCCATAACCATTCTAAAGGTCCACGTTTATATTTTTTCAGCCACCAATAACTGAGAATAATTTGTACTGGATATACGATAAGTCCGACTGCTATTGTTTGTAAAGGGGTCAGCTTACCATATAGTCCAAATCCGATGGAATAGAATAGCGTCACACCGATAATCGATTGCAGAATATAATTAGATAGTGCCATTTTACCGACATACCCAATAAGCCTGAAGATTTTTTTAAGTTTATCATAAAGAAAGGCTACAGTTATCGCATAAAAAATCGCAGACGCAAACCCTCCGATTGTATCTTGTAACAACGAAAACCATAATGGATTACCAAACGTATACGGACCTGCTTTAAATAATACAAATAGAATAAGCGAGCCAATCCACCATTTTTGCAATGTTTTTCTATATGCTTGTAAATCATGCAACCATTTATTTCGGGCAAAAAGTAAACCAATTAAAAATATCGGCAATATATTAAAAGTTGTAAAGATGAAGTTAATCACCTGATTACTGTATAACCAGTCATTGGCATTCTGGGATAGGATATCACCCCAGCTACCTGCCCCATAATGCTGATTCGCATTTTCAATAGCGGCCCTATTCGCCAAATTGCTAATATCTCCAAATGAACTAGCTAAAAATAGCAAGCTCGAATACAAAAGAGTCGGAACCAATAAAATACATATACTCCACACAACTAATGTGACATTTTTTCGATTTAAAAATAATAGTAACAAAAATCCAATAACCGCATATGTAATAAGAATATCACCATACCAAATAAAAAAAGCATGAATTAGACCAAATCCCAGTAAGACTAATAATCGTCGCACCAACCATTTTCGAGGTGCATCCACATTTTTAGCAAGTAAGTTTTCATAAATAATTTGCATCCCAAATCCAAATAAAAAAGCAAATAGTGAATAAAAACTAGCTTGGAAAAATATATCAATGATCGCTTGCCAAAACCCTGGTTCACCTATCCCCCAAAAGTTGTTACCATTACCGTACATAAAATACGGCCCATGAAATGACAGTAAATTCACCATAAAAATGCCAAAGATCGCAAATCCTCTTGCGGTATCAATCCATGGTAATCTTTTTGAATCTGCTAATGGTGAAGCATTATTCACAGTTTTTCACTCTCCCTAATCTTTATCTGCATTCATTTTATCACGGTGCTAATCGCCTGTAAGTCCCCACTTCAAGTACAGACGCTACTAACACCCTGATAAGTTTCGCTATTGTGCAGTGGGGGTTAAAACCCAAAATAATCATAGTCTCACTATATCTTATTTAGCAGATATTAACTAGCATTATTAGGAAAACCGGTACACTATTTTCACATATTGCTGAAGAATTCATAAAATAATTATGGAATGATGTATCAACGTTAGGATGATGTCTATGCCCGCAATTGTTGGTGCTGTAAAAGTTATCAACATTGGTTCTTCCAGCATTTTCAATATTGGTGATATTTACAAAGTACAGCCATATACTCAAGCCAAAACCTTCGCTGGTGGTGGTTCCTTTAATAGCGGAGATGGCATACGTGTACACCTGGAAAATGCACAAACAACAATGGTCGACAATGATGAGTTTGATCAAAATTTAACTGGTATATAGTAGGTGATGATGTGAGTCTAACAGTGAATCAATCGATCTATATTCATTTTTTAAAAGTCGGAAATATTACTAATTCGTCTGTTTTACAAATTGGGAGTACTGGAAAAATGCAAGCAGTTTCTCAATTATACAATACAGGTGGATATGAAGAACCCGCTGAAGAAGCAGTTCCTGAAGGAGTTACAGAACCATTAGTTCCTTTATCACCGTTTTAAACATTCTCGTAAGGAGTGATTTCTGATGGATTATCAGATGATGGTATATTATATTACCCAATTACAACAGCAAGTCCAGCAATTATATAATCACATCAACTCCTTAGAGAATCGTATCCAACAATTAGAACAACAAAATTCTCCTAATAAAAATACAACGATTGAAAAGTTAGAATACCATTTTGATCAATTAAAAATTGAACGCTTGGACGGAACACTTCATATCGGGGTAACCCCTGAAGATTTACAATCTATGGATGAATTTTCTATACCTAATCATAACGGCGGACCATTACCACCTGTACACCAAGCATTAGAACAGTATGTTGACCAAGAATTACCTGGATATTTACAATCATTGGAACAGCAATATCATTGCCCTTTAGATTCGGGTTATCGGCAAAGATTATTAGACGATATTAAACAGCAGATTGCCAGTAGGATTGCTCATTATCAACAAGCCAATGTCCCTCCTGAACAAATGAATCAACATATTCTGTCTAATGTAAAACAAGAATTTCAAATAGGTCTTAGAAAATGGTTCGAACACAAGCAAAAGGAGTAAAACATCATGCATTATAAAGTGAATAATTGGAATGTAGGAGTTGGAAATATATCAATTATCGGTGTGTCAGGTTCCTCTCTTTTTATCGTTGGAGACAGCCATGAAATACAACTATCTTCACTATTTGATACACCACCTGAATCTTTTATTGTAGGTGCTGATACTAACGAAAGAGAAGATGAGCTTATTGATCATGATGCCACGAACGACTAAAGTTAAGCAAATAAGAATAAATAGTGTATCCCGTAGTTCCTTATTTCAAATTGGCGACGCAAAAGAGATAGAACCCCATGCCGACATTCTTGCAGTACAAAAAGAAGGTGGTGTCTCCTCTGACAAAGGATTTGAATTAGACCAATATCCAATTTTCCGTACAACACTGCAAACCATACCTGATCCAGAGGTAGTAGTAGGTGAACATTGCCATCATCATAAAAATATTTCTGTTACTACTATTGATATAACTGGGATTTCTTCATCCGCCATTGTCCAATTAGGGAGCAATAAAAAAATTGATTCACTTGCTCGTCAAAAACATATTCGGATTTTAAAAGCTGAAGATGAAGAGAGGCGCAATAGATAGCTGCAACTTATTGAAATTAAGTTAAATAGCGCTAAACAGAAAGGTTGTGATAGTTTTGCCTTCGATTGTAGGTCCAATCAAAATTAATAGTGTAGGCGGTGGCGTAATCAATTTTGGTGACAGCTTTTATTTAGCACCAAAAAGTGCTGAAAAATCTGCTTCTGGTGCTGGTGCCAATAATACCGGAGATTTCTTAAACACCAATACTGGCTTTAATATTACCAATGCTGTTGATCCTGACGCCGTTGATCAAATAGTAGGTGGGAATGCATAAGGAGAATGATTCTCCTTATGCTATACCTCTACAAGTAAACTTTTATCAAAGAAATATAAATACTTTTCAATGACCGGTTGCTTCCAAATTTGTTCCAATGCTTTAGCATAGAGATTAATTTGGATTTGATATCGGTTTTTTAACTTCTCCTCTGCTTCTGTGCTTACTTCTTCTTGGATTTGATCCGTTTTATAGTCCAATAGCACCAAACCTTCGTCTGTTTGGATGACACAGTCAATCACACCTTGCAAGAAGATACGTTCCTGCTGCTCTTCCTGCCACTTTGGATAAACATCTTGTGCTGGCAAGGTTAAACTAAATGGCACTTCTCGTTCCACTTGTTCTGCTTCAACTAATCGCTTGCCAAAATCTGTTTCAAAAAATGCTATTATCGCTTGTATATCAATCACATTTGCCTCACCTGCTGTGATCATTTCCTCTGCTTCTAACTTGGCGATAAATTCTAATAACGCTACTTCATCCCAATTACTTGTCAACGGTAAATGCTGCATGACGGTATGCATCGCCGTACCAATCTCTGCACGTGTCAGCTTTTGCTCTGTTTGCATAAAACGAGGTCTTTTGCGAATCGGAGCACGGAATGGTTCAATGATTTGCTGATCACTATAGCTGTCTTTCACTTCATGCTGCCGTTTCATTTCGGTTACCGTTTGTTTTGCTCGAAAAAAAATCGAATCTTGGTATGGATATTGATATTCTAATTGATTGGCTACTTTTTCTTTTAAGCCTTTATCCTCCAGCTCTAAACCTTCCCACTGATGAATAGCTGTATCTAATGCCTCTATCTGTTCGCGATTACTTTCATCAATCGTTTGATATTCGCTTTGATGGACGCGATCCACCTTCCAGACGGAAACATCTTCTGCTATTTCATCTGGGATCGTTAACGGCTGATCTTCCGCTCTTAAAATCTCACCTTTATGATGACGAACTAAACTGGCACCGACCCAGTCTAAATAAGATAATGATTCTAATCGATAATAAGAAGGAAGTACCCAATCTTGATGGGTGATAATACTTGCCCATTTCTTTTTCTTCTTTTCTAAAGATCCTACTGTACCGATTAAAACAACTTTTTCTTTCGCTCTCGTTAACGCAACATAAAGGACTCGCATCTCTTCCGCCAGCATTTCCCGTTGCATTTCTTTCTTTATACCGTGATAAATTAGGGTCGGGTACATGATACGTTTGACGGGATCAATATATTTGGTAGCAAAGCCTAATTCTTTGTGCAACAAATACTTTGCACGTAAATCTTGTTGGTTAAATTGTTTATTCATCGCACCGACAATCACTAGTGGGAATTCCAGTCCTTTACTCTTATGGATCGTCATAATCCGGACAACATCTTCCTGTTCTCCTAATGCTTTCGCCGCGCCTAAGTCATCGCCTTTCTCTTCCATACGCTCAATAAAACGCAAGAAACGGAATAGCCCTCGGAAAGAAGTAGACTCATAGCTTTTCGCACGATCATATAATGCCCGTAAATTCGCTTGTCGTTGTCGACCACCAGGGATCCCACCAACAAAGTCATAATAGCCTGTTTCTTGGTAAATATCCCAGATCAAATGAGATAACGAACCTTGTCTAGCTTCTCTCCGCCATTGTTTCAGTTGTTTCATAAAGTGCTCAATGGTCTCATTATCGGTTGTTTTAACATATTCTTTTAAGGCTTCGTAATAGGTTGCTCCTTTTTTAGCAAGACGAATTTTCGCAAGTTGATCTTCGTCTAACCCGACAATTGGGGATTTTAATACAGAGGCAAGCGGAATATCTTGTCTTGGATTATCGATCACCTTCAGTAAGCTGATCATGACTTGGATTTCGATTGCTGCCAGATAACCTGTTGAAAGCTCTGCATAAACTGGTATCCCCTGCTTCTTAAACTCCTCCATAATCGTTGGTGCCCATGTCATCGACCGTAATAAAATAACAATATCACGGTATTCCACTTTTCGTGGCTGACCTGTACTTTTGTCCATAATTTCGGTTGGCTCATCACCATTAACACCAATCCATTGCCTGATTTTTGTTGCATAGGCTCGGGCTTCCAGCTGAGCTTTTTCCAAATCTTCCTCGTTCTCAATCTCTTCATCTGGTTGATCATTTTCATTTGTTTCCTGATCTATGATAAGTAGTTCGGTATCAATGTCTGGGAAAGGAACATTGTCATAATCTTTATTTCCATAAATTAGTTCTGCATCCTCGTCATAGTCAATATCTCCGACTTTTTGGTCAAATAACTGTCTGAAAATATAGTTCGCTGCCGTTAGCACTTGTTCACGACTACGGAAATTTCGGGCCAGATCAATTCGATAACCAGGATCATCTGTTAAAGCAAATCGCTTATATTTCTCAATGAAAAGGGTTGGTTCGGCATGACGGAAACGATAAATACTTTGCTTCACATCCCCAACCATAAACATATTGCCGCTATCTTCCTGATTCGACACCAGTGATAAAATCGTTTCCTGTACAATATTGGTATCCTGGTACTCATCGACCATCACCTCTGTGAACTTTCGCTGCAGGTCTAATGCGACGGACGATGGCGTTCCACTTTCTTTATTATCTAACAAAATATCTAAAGTGAAATGCTCTAAGTCAGCAAAATCAACAAGGCCTTTTTCTTTCTTTGCTTCCATATAAGCAGCTTTAAACTGCTTAATCATTTTAGTTAATTGCACAATGGTTGGATGAAGTTCCTGCATATCACTGAGGTGATCGGCCAGGCTTCTCGTGAACCAATCCTTGGCAATACTTCCCCATCTTTTCTTGATTTGATCGCGTAATGCTTTGACTTTATCTTTTTTGTCCTCTGCACATTCCACTTTTTTGCGAGATAATGCTTTAAAATTCCCTCCCGCTAAAACGGTACGTGCTTCTTCCCAGGACATTTGAATGGCACCTTTTGCCTGCTGGATCATTTCCTTGTCAATGTCGATCGCTTCTGCATAATGATAAGGCCCATCACTTTCCCGAGTAACATCAAGTGCTTGTTCCGCTAATGCTTCCATCACTTCCAGTTGGTCGATTACCTCCTGCTTCAATAACTGCAGCCATGGAATCTCATCCTCTGGCATTTGTGAATCTACTTGATAGATCGTTGCCATCTGGTCGAGCCAATAATCAGGATTCGGGTGCTGGATGGCGAATTCATACATTTTTAAAATTAGGGATTCCACTTCTAAATCATTCCGGTCATTACTGAAACGGTCTACAACAGCGAAAAAAGCTTCCTGCTCTGTTTCGTCCTCATCTCCATACCATACTTCAAACAATTGCTCTAAGACATCTTGACGAATTAAATCCGCTTCAATGTTGTCTGCGATCCGGAAATTCGGATCAATATCGATTTGATAAGCGTATTTGCGTACTAATTCCATACAAAATGCATGGAGAGTGGAAATCGATGCATTTTGTAATAATGACAATTGCTTTTTCAGATGATTAGAGGTTGGATTATCCTCCAGTGCCGATTCAATTGCTGCTCCAACCCGATTTCGCATTTCCTGTGCCGCTGCATTGGTAAAGGTTACAACAAGCAAACTGTCAATATCGATTGGCTGTTCTTTATTTAATAATTTTTGAATGATTCGTTCGACAAGGACAGCTGTTTTACCCGATCCTGCCGCTGCTGCTACTAGTATATTTTGACCTGATTGATAGATCGCTTCTTCCTGTTCTTTTGTCCATTGCGGCATTATCCTTCACCCCGCTTGATTGCTTCGATTACTTCTTCATCTTTCATCTCGTTCAGTCGGCGATAATTATTTTCCGCCAGTGTTGGATCAAATTGACAAACCGATCGGAATTCACAGAATGTACAAGCAGTTGACTGTTGTTGCTGAAAGGGATTGAGATCTACTTTCCCTTCTGTTATGGCTAATCCTGCGTTTTCCATTAATTGATGGATATATCCTTGCAACTGGTCAAAAATCTCCCGTTCGGCAACATTGGAGCCTTTATAGAAAGAGCCATTTTTACTGAATCCTGCAGGAATGACGTTACTTCTTCCTGATTCCAGCGAGGTATCCATCATCCGGACGACATCTTCCTGATCAACAAGTAGTCCTTTCATTTTGAACTTTTTAAATATCTCCTGTTCAATTTTATCTTCTGTTAGAAAATCACTGGCTGAGACCATTGGATTGTGGACATGGAAATAAAGTACACCAGCTGGTGATGCCTCATGTCCTAACCAGCTTTCCGCATTTTGTAAGACTACATCTAAATAAGCCAACATTTGCAGGGCCAGTCCATAATAAACCTCTGTTAAGTTCAATCCTTTTGAACTGGATTTATAATCAATGATCCGTAAATATAATTGCTCGTTCTCGATTGCCTGATCGACACGGTCAATCCGGCCTCGTAACATTAATGTATAATCATTTGGCAAATCGACTTTTAATGGCTCTAATTGATCCGGATAGCCAAACCCAACTTCTAATCCGACTGGCGCAAAGTGTGTTTTTCGTGCCTGTTCACTTAAAACATACGTCGCTCTAGCTATGACATGTTCCAATTTACGTTGAATGTATTGATAACGATTCGAACTATGCAAAATCTGATGCTGTAATACCGGCGCTAATTCTCCTACCGCACGATGGGCATACTTCTTCGCTTCTTGATCATAAATATCAGAAAACCCGCGCCCTTCCTTTTGAACCCATTCGGTAATTTGTTTTAATGCCTCATGGAACAGTTGGCCGATATCTGGTGCATCAAGCTTATAAGTCGGTCGTTCCTGCAGGCCTAAACTGTATTTGGCAAAATGCTGATACGAGCAGCGATGATACATTTCCAGCCTTGACACACTTGCATTGATTTCTTTCTGATACAACTCACCGACTGTATCATCTGCTAAATCTGTCGGCTTATTTTGATAAAAAAGACTCTTCAATACACGTTGATGGATTGGTTGATGATCGGATTTTTCAATATACCAGTTTAATACATAATCCCAAATATTATCAATCGGATAGCCTCTTAGCTTCCTTGCTAATTGTGCCGTTAATGCACCTCTTGTCTTATTCGGTGTCGTTACAAAACGGCTCGCCTCTGTCATTTCTTCCGGATCTTGTAAAAACAAACGCTCTTCCTGCACTGGGAAGATTTCTTCCATCCTTTTTATTAGAGGGGAAGCGACTTTTTGTTTTCCTTCTTCATTACTAATCGGATAGCTCACCCATAAATGATCAGACGGTAGCGTAAACGCTAAATACACATAAAACCAATCATCCAATAATTGACGTTTACTTCCCTCTGCTAATTGCAAGCCATGCGTTTGCAGCAAGGTACGTTCTTCCTCAGATATCAAGCCGTCTCCGCCAGGCTTCATTGGCCATGTTCCTTCATTTACCCCTAACAAAAAGGCAACCTTAATGCCTTGCATCCGTGAACGGTCGATCGAGCCAACGACAACATGATCAATACTTGGAGGCACATGTGAAAATCTTAGTGAATCAAAGCCAGACTCTAACACGTTACGGAATGTCTGCAGGTTCATCGTTTCTTCACCAGCGACTTCAGTAATCTCTTCTAACAATTGAATGACCGCATCCCACACCTGGTCTTGCTCACGTCCTTTTTCGACTCGTCCTTCTTCATCATATTGATCACGCATATTCTCCAATCGTCCAGGTGCTCCAATTGTTTCCAGCCATTCAAATAGGGCAATTGCTTTTTCTTTAATCGTTGGTAATTCCCGTAGCAGCTGATCAATATCCGCAAGTGCTACTGTTACTTTTTCTCGATAAGCATTAATTCGTTCTTGTGTTGCTCGTTCACGGTCTGTTTGTGCTGATTGATCAAAGCCTTTAAAGCGTTGGAAGATCCATGGTTTGCCACTTAACCACCTGCTTCTGCCTCGTACGCCATACTCCAACACATAATTCTCTAGCTCATCAATTGCCTCTTGATCTAACCGATGCTTGCCTTCCCCTTTCGGAATAAATCCAGCCTTTAATAAGCGAAAGACTGCATCATAACGCCAGTTGCCTTCAATGACATCGAGCAGGGACCGGATCGTTTCAATCAATGGGTGGTTGAGCATCGTCCTTTTTTCATCAACAAAAGTTGGAATCTGATAATCATCAAAAACAGTTGTAATCAAATCGTGATAGACATCCGGTTCGCGAATCAGAATGGCAAGATCTCGATATCGATACCCTTTATCTCTTACTAAACGAATAATTTCTTGTGCTGTTCCTTCAACCTCAGCACGTGGATGCACCGCTTCTGCAATACGAATCGGTGCTTGTTCCGGATAGCTTTGAACTGGGCGACTGTCAAAATACTGATCTAAATGAACAAATGGTGCTATTGTATTCTCGTTCGCTGTTAATGGAGTGACTTCAGTCTGAATCATATTCTCTTCTGCTAATTGCTTTAATTGCTGATAGGTTTCCTTTGTTTGATAGAACAGGTCTAACGGTACAACCTCAGGATCATTTACATCATCAACCGTTAATGTAACAGTTACATGTTTTGCTTTTTTCAGCATGGCACCGATGACTAATAATTCTTGTGGTGTAAATTGGTGAAAGCCATCTATGTAAACCGTTGTGTCTTCTAAAAAGTTAGTCATTTCTAGCTTTTCTACTAACTGCTGTAATTGATCCTCACTATCCATATAGTGACCTTTGAAGGCGCTTGTCAGCTGTTGATAAATATAGACTAAATCATCTAATTTATTTTGTAACGCTTGTTCGCCTATTGTTTTGTGCTGGAATCGATTCATTTCTTCAAGCTGTTCACTGATCAATTCCGGTGTGACACAATAGCGTTTAAATTCTGTGATCATATCCTCCAGTTGTTCGATAAAGCCTTGCTTTTCGATTGCCTTCTGGAATACTTTCCATTCATCCGTTCTCTCCTCGACAATTTTGCGAAGCATCATTTGCATCCCTGTTGATGTAATGTATTTCTTTGTTGCTCCGCCAGTCAGCTGCATAACGCGCCACGCTAACCGGGAAAAACTATAGACTTGTCCACGAATCGAACCATTTATATCAGGGGCATTTAATAACGCATATTCCTGTTGGAAGGTCATTTGGTCTGGAACTAAATATATAATCGGAGGCCCTTGAGGATTTTGCCTGAGTTCTTGTCTTATTTCTTGCAAGCACTGCTCGCTTTTATTCACCGTTGCACTTCCAATTAAAAATCGCAACAAAGAAAACACCTACTTTCCCTATCTTCACGTCTATTTTACCATAGATTGTAGCAAACGAATGTTCTGTTGTGAAGGAAAATGGTGTTTGGTTTGATTGATAATAGGCTACTTACTTATTTTCTCCGGGAAATAGAATCGCTAGAATAACGACATCATTGTTGATTACTTGATAATGTATCCTGAATTTTTTTATAACTACTCTGGAAACACCTTTATATTTACCAAACTCTTCTTCGTATGGTTTCTTTATAATGTTATTTGCTAGTAATGCTTCGGTTTCAAGGATAAGTTGAGATAGGTAGTCGTGGGTTTATTCAGGGGTAAACTTATTACTTTTAAAACACATTAGTTTCTCTTTCACTGCAGGGGTCCACACAATATTTCGCTTATTCATTTCTTAAAGTCCTCTTTTGAGAAAGATTTTAATAATTCTTTAGTTGTCATTCCTCTTCCATCTTTGTACTGTTGCTTACTCTCCTTCAACATTTGTTCAAGTTCAGGATTTTCATCCGCCTCTGACTTGATTGACCTCTCTTCCTCTTGCAAAACTAGTGTGAACTTTCCTTTACCAGGGATTGTAAACTGTAATACAGAGTTTTCACTATCCATATCGGAAATACACTTCATTAATTCTTTCACAGATTGAATTTCACTCAATTTATTTCCTCCTTTCTTTTGTGTTTATTTTATCACATCCTAGAATCAACATCGATTTATAATGAGTGATTCAACAAAGGAGTATTATATATTGAACCATAACCGCTTTTCCTTTTAAATCACTTTCAATATTTCAGCTGGTGTATTTACTCGAAAATCAGGTTTCATTTTTTTCACCACTTCAAAAGAGTCATACCCCCAACTAACCCAGATTATTTTAACGCCGGTTTTTTTGCAAGCTAGGATGTCTCTTTTTTCGTCTCCTACATAAATTACTTCTGATGATTCCAATTTATTTCCTCTTAGAAATCTGTGAATTAACTTATCTTTTCCAAATATACTGCTTGAACAGATAACATTTGTTATACTCGTTAACTTGTTACTTTTTAGAAAAGTCATAATATTTTCTTTTGAATTAGATGATATAATGATAGTCTTATAGCCTTTTCTCTCTAGTTTAGCTAACATTTCAGAAATACCATCATATAGCTTCACTTCATTTATGGATTCTCGATATAATTGATAAAACTTAGGCATCACGATTGGCATTTTAAACATCGGAAATTGTAAATATCTACTTTTTTCTTTGATAGACAATTTCTTCATGTTTTCCATTTCACTCAATTTTATTTCCTTAAAATAATACTGCTTCGCTAGCGTATTCCAACTTTTCAAAAGTGCTCTTCGGGAATCTGCCAGTGTCCCATCAAAATCAAAAATAACGTATTTTACCATCAAATGCACTCCACTTCTAAAAAAAACCTTATATAATTTATGTATGTTAACTCTGCTTTGACAATATCCAATGTACTGCTTCACGAAAGTCACTAGCAATAAAATCAGGCGAAACTTCTGCCCATTTTCCAAAAAAAGCTTGATTTTGATATTGGTAAAACGTTTCTTCTCCAGCACCTGTTTTTACTAAAATTTTGATACATCCTGCATCTTGTGCTGCAACCATGTCTGTCCATCGATCCCCAATAACTACACACTCTTCTAAATCCAAATTATTATCTTGTGATGCTTGTAATAACATGCCTGTTGATGGCTTTCGACATTGACACCTTTCGTGATGTTGGTGTGGACAAAGGTACACTTTATCAAATCCAAATTGCTTCAATTCTGCTTCATATTCTTCTTTTGTTACTTCCCCTTTTGAGATAGCTGGTTGATTGGTAAAAGAAAGAATAAGGTTACCTGATTCCTTTAATTCAATTAATGATTCCTTTACATATGGATACATTTGAAATTCTCCAGGAAAAATAACCGTGTCATTTCCTCCAATTGTTCCATCTCTATCAATAAAAACTGCTTGTGGCAAAATTATCACTCCTTTTTTGCTTTTTCCACAATATTTTTAATAAAAGGTTCTTTTTTCTTTGTATATGTCTGTCGATCATACTTATATTCACAAGCAAGACTTTTCTTTAAGACCTCATATTCTTGAGCTGCTTCCGGATGTAATCTAAGATAATCTCGAAATAATAGTTTTTCAATCCACTCACTACTATCATATTCACAGATATGCAAATGGGAAGTGCCCTTTCCCCACTCTCCTTTTCTGAAAAATTTCCTATCTTTAAAATCTGGTTTAGGGACATACTCATATTCAATTTCCTTCAAAGGATTCACAAATTGATCTACCTTATCTAAGTTTTGTACACCTACTAGAATATCAATAATTGGTTTTGCTGCTAATCCTTTTATGGAAGTGCTACCGATATGCTCAATTCCAACAATTTTATCACCTAAGACATCTATAATTCTATTTCTCTCTGTATCAAATTGTTCTTTCCATTTAGGATTATAATCACAAATATTAACAATTGATTTTGTCATTTTGTTCATCCTTATCTCTTTTCTGTTCCATCACCGCTTGCTGTCTTAGCCTTTCACTAGATTAAAAAAAGGAATCCATCATATAATTTTTCGCCATTAGGTAAGCTGTTACAGTAAATAGCTGACTTTTCACTTCATTTCCTTGCAATTGATTACCAAAACGATCGAAATCATACAATCTAACTTTAATGTTCTCCGTATCATCTAGGTCTTGTTCTTGTGATTTAAACGCTTCCAATATTAGATAAGTTTTTATTTTATTGTTTTGTGTAGCTGGATTAACATAAAATTCTCCTAAGAAAATAGGCTTTTGTAGAGAAGAATATCCCGTCTCTTCCTTCACTTCTCTAATCAAACCTTCCTCATGTGTTTCTTTATCCTCTCTTTTTCCAGCAGGTACTTCTAAGAAGAAGTCTCCTCCTGCATGACGATATTGCTCTACCAGTACAATCTGATTCTCTTTAGTTATGACAACTCCATTCACCCAATCGGAGTATTCATTCACATAATATTCATCAATCACTATCCCATTTGGAAGTTCACAACTATCTTTTCTGATATTCCCAAATCGACTTTTATGTAAATACTCTGTTTTTAAAGTTTTCCATTTATCCATTGTTCTCCTCCATAAAAAAATCTTCATTAAATCTCTTGTATCATCTCGACCCGATTACCAAACAGATCCCTAAATTCAAAACGTTTGAAGTTTGGGATTGGTACAGAATCAAATATTTCAATATGATGTTGTTCCAAAACCTCTCGCCAATAATCAATATCTTCCACTTGGTAAGCTAAATGTGCTTTGGTTTTTGTTCTGTCCACACCATCTTCCGTTCCTACATGTACATCCCTATCACCAACTTTTAACCAGAATCCTCCACGGCCTTTTAACGCATCAGGCTTTTCAACTTCAGGTAAACCTAGTACGTCACAGTAAAAGTTTTTCCCTTCTTCTTCCGCACCTTTTGGAATTGTAATTTGTGCATGATGTAAACCAAGAATCATTTTAATTCCTCCTTAAAAATAGAAAACTTTAGGGTTTTGTTCCGTAAGCTAACCGAAAAATATTCTTCACATTATCCTACCTGAGTCATAATACCTGTAACTTTTCCATTTACTTTTATAACATCTATTATACCATCACCTCCAATAATTGGAAACTTAGTTTTTAAAACTGTTAGTATAAGTCTTGAGTGATTGAATATGACAAAAATATTTGTAGAAAAACATAAAAAAATAGGTTTACAGTATCAACTTTTGTCATTCCCTCCCTATTTTTATCCTAATAAAACATAAAAGATTGCCATTATATGAAACTTTTTACAGGGTAAATACGTCTAATAAAGGGAGCCATATGTGTAAATCACCAAGAAGAATCAATACTTCCGATTTGTTTGGCATCAGGACACAAATATTCATTATTAAAAAAAGAAGAACAGGGGGAACGAAATGAATTTTTTAAAACGTGGTTTATTAAGCATTACCAGAAGAAAAGGAAAATCTCTTATTTTACTTGCTGTCCTATTTATTTTAGGAAATGTAATAGCTGGTGCCATCTCTATTTCACAGGCAACAGCTAATGTGGAGGATTCTATTAAAGAAAGACTCGGAACAGGTGCAACTATTGAGTTAGATTATGAAGCACTTGATAATATGGAAGAATCAGAATTGATGAATCTCGAGATTCCAAATTTAGGTGAGGAATTAATTAACCAAATTGGTGAACTTCCTTATGTTAAATACTATGATTATAATACAACAACCTTCTTAGCTTCTGAAGAAATCGAAAGCTATAATCCAATGATGGAAGAAGAAGGAGACGTCGTAATGGAAGGTATGGGGCCTCAATTTCAACTAAAAGGAGTAAATTATGCCCCACTACTTGATATTGAAGAAGGTAAAAGTGAACTAGTTGATGGACGTGTCTTCACAGATGAAGAAATCAAAAACGGCACACCTGTAGCAATTATTTCTAAGAAACTAGCAGATTTGAATAATATTCAGGTTGGAGATACATTTTCATTATCGAACGAAATATATGAATATAGTGAATCAGGGGAAGAAGAAATTATAGATTCTCGAGATGTACCACTAGAAGTGATTGGTATTTTCGAACCAAAAACAGTAAATAATGATGCCGAAAATCAAGAAGAATTTGATTACATGGATATGGATTTTCAAAATACGATCTATGTAGCCAATCAACTTGTTTCACAAGAAATGGAATTTGCAGTTGGCGACATGCCAGAATATGAGGATTATTATGTGCCATCCTTTGTGTTAAATGAACCAAAAGATGCAGAAGCTTTTGAAGAAGAAGTAAGTCCATTACTACCAGAACTATTTATTGTTCGTCATGCAACGGATTCCTATGATTCGATTGCTTCACCAATCGAATCCATGTCCAACTTATCTAAATATGTTCTTATTGCTTCGGTCATCACGACCATTCTTATTATTGGTTTAGTTGTCTTACTATTCCTTAGAGATCGAAAGCGCGAGTTAGGTATTTATTTATCACTGGGTGAATCTCGTTTGCGAGTAGTTGGACAAATCATTACAGAAGTTCTAATTATTTCTATTATAGGGATGACATTATCTTTATTTACCGGAAATCTATTAGCACAAACAGTTTCTGATTCTCTAATTGATAATGACAATGATCAAAGGGAAGAAGAGATGTATTACTACACAGAAATGCAAACAGATCTAACAACAGAAGATGTAATAGACGCTTATGAAGTGAGCTTAACTGGAGACTTTATTTTACTATTTTATGCCGTGGGAATTATCACAATCCTACTTTCAACAGTAATTCCTTTAATTTATATTATTCGATTAAATCCTAAAAAAATTATGATGTAAGAGGAGGTTAAACATATGATTTTAGAAGCTAAAGACTTGAATTATTACTATCAAGACGGGGAAAGTCGTCGTTTTGTCTTAAAGAATACTGATGTTTCCTTTGATAAAAGAAAATTTTATACAATTTTAGGACAATCTGGATCCGGCAAAACAACTTTGTTGTCCTTGCTTAGTGCAATGGATACGCCACACAACGGAGAGGTGGTTTTCAACGGGAAAAACATCCTAGAGATTGGACACGATACATATCGTAGAAATAAAGTTGGCATTATTTTTCAAAGTTATAACCTGATTCCAACCTTTACCGCCGTTGAAAATATATTGATTTCAATGTCCATTACAGAAAACGAATTACCTGCTGACCATAAAACGGTTGCTTATAATTTGTTAGATTATATCGGCATTTCCCAGGACAAAGCAAATCGTACGGTTAATAAACTGTCAGGGGGAGAGCAGCAGCGTGTGGCAATTGCACGGGCGTTATCTACCAACGTTGAACTGATTCTAGCGGATGAGCCTACCGGAAATTTGGATGAAGAAATGGAGCAGGAAATCATCGATATTTTTAAGAAATTGGCGCATGAGCATGAGAAGTGTGTGATTATGGTTACGCACTCCAATGATATTGCTGAACAGTCTGATCAAACATTTTATTTAAAGAAAGGCGTCTTGAATACCAATGAGTGATTTTCTTTCTAATTTTGATAAAGATAATTACGATAAACTGCCTAAAGATAAAAAGGAGGCACCAGCTAGTAACGAGAAACCTAACCAAGAGCAGCCAAAAAAAGAAGCGCTGCCTATCGAGCAAAAAAGCGAGAGAAAATCTCCGCGTGACAACAATGAACATATTGAAATCGATCCAGATTACCAATGGAAGAAACGAAAGAAATTAATCATTTATATTGCTCTTGGGATTCTTGCATTATTGTTAATTGCCTTCTTATACTACAGCATTCGCTATGTCGATATGGAGGACTTTGTTGGCGAGCCAGTTGCAGATGCAAGAGCATGGGCAGATGAGAACGATATGGAGATTGAACTCACGCAAGAGCACAGCATGGAATATGATGCCAATCAAATTATCGAACAAGATATAGCACCGGGGAAAAAGGTTAAAAAAGGATCGAGCATTAACCTAACCAGTAGTATTGGTGCGGACCCGGAAGAGCATATTGAATTACCTGAATTCTCCGAAATGACTAGAAGCGAAGTCGAAGCCTGGAAGGAAGAAAACAGAGCAGAAAACTTACAAATTGTTACGGAGTTCAGTGATGAAGTGCAAGAAGGAGAATTCACCCGCTTTGTTATGAGAGATGAAGAAATAAGTGAAGAAGAGTATCTACGCCAAGATAATGCTAGTGTATATTTTTCAAAAGGCGAAGAAGTCTTTGAAGAAGATATAGAAGTCCCTAATTTCGTTAATAAAGGTAAAGAAGAAGTTGAGCAATGGGCCGATACGAATGAAATTGAAATAATCTACAAAGAAGAAGCATCAAATGACATTGAAGCTGGATTAGTTAGCAAACAAAATATTGATCCGGAAACAATGATTGCTAAAAAAAGTGAAATGGAAGTGACTATTTCACTTGGAAAAGCTGTCGAAGTACCAAATTTCGCTTCTTTCTCAATGGAAGAGGCGGCAAGCTATGAAGGTCTATCCGTAACAGTGAGACAACGATTTCACAATCAAGTAAAGTATGGAAATTTAATTGCTCAGTCTATTGAACCAGAAACAGAATTAACCGATCAAGATAATAAAAGCATCACAGTCACATACTCAGAGGGCAAACCATATTTAAGAGATTACCGTGGACAATTAGAAGGAGATTTACCACGTTTGTTCTATGAAGACTATCAATCCAAAGGAGCAAATATCTCCTATATTGTTAAATATGTCGATGCACCTGAAGTGAAGGGTACAGTTGTCGGGATGAGCAACTTTAATTCCTTTGTTTCCATGGACTACACCGTAGAAATCCGCGTAAGCAATAATAAAGATGCTGATCCCGGATCTTTTGACACTCCTGAGGGAAACGAGGCCCCTGAGGAAATCGAAGAGGAATTAAGTCCGGAAACAGAAGGATCGGAAGAAGAACAGATCGAGAAATAATGAAAAGAGGCTGGGACATAACTAAATAGGAATAACGAGATCTGAACTTAGCGTAGGCAAAATACGCAGACTCCTGTGGGAACTCACACGAGCTGAAGATCCACTGTGTGAAGTGCTCTTCTTCACACAGTTAGCTGAAGCCGTGCCCACGGAAAGCGAAGGATTTTGCCGAAGCGGTACATTTGCTCAGGCATTAATGTTCGGATTTTTCCTGTTTAATTACTCTTTTGTCCCAACCTCTTTATATGATTAATAATAAGGAATCACTAAGATCTATCTTTGGAAAATATATCATATTCCATCCTCTTCGCAGTTTCTTCTGCAACTTTTCTCCCATAAATACGAGAGATAAGATGAAAAGACATATCAATTCCTGCAGAGATACCTCCAGAGGTAATAACATTATCCTCATCTACAAACTTTACATTACGCTGAACAGCTACCAATGGAAACTCCTTTTCCAATCTATCTTGATCCATCCAATGTGTGGTTGCCTTCCTCCCATTTAATAATCCTGCTTTAGCCAGAAGCAATGCTCCTGTACATACGGATGTCATACAGTCGACTTGTGAGTACTGCTGTTTAATCCACTCAATTAGGCTAGAATTATTTATTTCAATTTCTTCTGCCCCATAACCTCCTGGCACAACCAAAATATCTAATGCAGGATGATTATGAAGATTATAATCCGGGCTCACCTTCAGACCATTTCTGGCTTTAATCATTTCTCCATCTTCTGAAATAGTGATAACATTAAAAAGCTTCGTTTCTAATTCTGTTTTCGATGTTGATGTTAATGAAAAAACCTCAAATGGTCCTGCAAAATCCAATACCTCTACTTCATTAAATAGCAAGATACCAACTGTACGTTGTGACATATTTGCCTTCACTCTTTTCACTGAATTTATGTATCAAAAATACTTTCAGACCTGCTCATTTTCTTGTACTTCTCATTTTATCCGATCGGAAATTCATATCCTTTATATTCACATTTTTTAGTAAATCCTAACTTCTCAGCAACTGCAACAGATGGACTATTCTCTACCATGCAATCCCAATACGGTATTTCATTTTTCTCGAAACATTCTTTTACAAAAAGATGAGCTGCCTTTTGTGCTAACTTTTTGCCTTGATGCTCTTCTACTGTTTCAATATTAATGCACTGAAGTTTTTCAGCAACAAATCCAGAAAAACAAATACTTACGATCTCATGATCAAATACTACACAATAACCAAAACCTTTATCAAAAAAATGTTGAGTTGAAGCCCAAAACTCTGAAATATTGGTGTGTAAGAATTCATTATTTTCATAAAATGCCTTATCTATTTTTTTCATTTGATATTTCAAATCCAAGATTGGCTCATTTTCTGCTATATAATCAGTTTGTGAGAGTTGGTATACTTGTTGATTCCAACTATTTAATTTTCGATGCTTAAATATGTTTTTTATCACGGGGTTCCATTCCGGATGGTGTGCTATTATTTCTAGATCATTCAAGCCTTGCATTTTTGCTTCTGGGAAAATAATTTTCTCAATGAAATGGTCCAATTGCTCCCGAAACACCACGTTTTTCTCATTGCCCAGTAAAAAAAACCATCATTATTCCCGAGCCACATTAATGCAGCATCAGGAGATTCTGTATTGTCTACAAAAATACGCCCTGGATTATTGCCTTCCATTACGGCTTTCACTTCCATATGTCCATCTTCGTTTATTAGATCTTTACACCTATTGAAATCGCTCATTTTTAGTTCAGAGATCATCGCTTTATCCCCTTCCTATTTACGCAATACTTCTCCCTCTACCATCATTCATATTATACCATAAAATTCCATTAAAAAGACCCAATCCAGTAGTACACATTTTTGGATTAGGCGGTCTTCAAATTAAAGCGCTTACCTTATATTATTTTATAAATTGAAAGTTAAGCTCTGACATCGGCCAATAACGAATATCTACTTTTCCTACCACTTTTTCCTCTTCCACAAAACCAATGGCTCTGCTATCATAACTTTTCGTCCGATTGTCACCCAATACAAACAATTTCCCTTCTGGAACAACTTCTTCACCGGTTATTTCTTCTACTGTAAAGTCTTCTGTGAGTTCCTCATTCGGTTCCCGATATGGATCCAAATATGGTTCATCAATCGCTTCTCCGTTGATATACAACATATCATCCCGATAAGCAATATGATCACCTGGTTTTCCGATTACTCTTTTCACATAATCCTCATTCTCATTCGCATGAAAAACAATGACATCAAAACGATTGATATCCATTAAATCATATACCATTTTATTAACCATTAATAAATTTCCATCGTGTAGTGTTGGCTCCATCGATTTACCATTCACAACATAACTCGCAAATAAATAAGACCGGAAAAACATTGCCAACACCAACGCAAAAACAACAATTCGCACAATAGACCAGATCCGCTTCTTATCCATAAACCTTCCCTCCAAAGGGACTCTCTTTATTAACTAATTTACCCCATTGGGAAAATTCTAATCCTTTTTTCCTCCACTTTTTTCCTTATCTCTTATTTGCAGGCGCTTCTCTATATATTTTCCTGCTACCCAGAGAATGAAGATTCCTATTGCTAATACTATGGTTTTGACAGGATTTTGTGCAAAGGAGACAATACTATCTCCAATGAAGGACAAGGTTAGAATCATCACGCCTTTTCCTAATAATACTGCCAACACAAATTGGTAAAAGCCTACCCCTGAAATAGCCGCCACCAAATTAATCACCGCAGAAGGAGAAAATGGAAAACACAGCAAAAGGAATAAGGGACCGAACCCATGGCGCTCTAACCAATTAGTTACCTTTTTCACCTGTTTATTTCTGCTAACCCATTGCAATAGCCGAATATGTTTAAAGCGACGAACCAACATAAATACGGCAATTGCTCCGGAACTGGCCCCTGTCCATGACAAAAGGAATCCTTCAAATAAACCATATGCAGCCGCATTTGTCATCACAAATACGATAACTGGCAAGAAAGGAAGAAACGCTTCAATAAAAGGAAGTAAGAAGCCAGGAATAGGGCCTAAGCTTTCATAGCTTTGCAATAAGAAGTTAACTAACTGTCCAAATTCATTTGCTTCGACTAGTTCTTTAATCTCTTCCACATCAATATTATCTAAATTACTTATATTATATGTAATCATACCTCGTTTAACTCCTTCAACTAACTAAAAACATGAGTTATTTTCATTTTAATATTTTTTCTGCTATTTTCCTAATTTTTCACATGAATCCTTGAATTTCTATCTAACTTTTTTACAATTTTGTTGCATTTTTTTCGAATTACGCATACAATAGAACAAACGTTCCCTTTGGAGGAGGAAATGGAAAATGAGATATTTAAACGAACAAGAGTGGAAATTAGCATCACGTTTTCTATTTTTATCAATGGCCTTAACGGTTATTAAACATGATTTACAAAAAATGAACCAACTATCCCCTTTTAAAATAAATGAACCATATATTTCGTTATTAGAGAAGATGGAGAAAAATGCGACGGAAGAACGAAGAAAATTGCGCAAACAAATGTATCAAGAGAAAATTAAAGTCGTTGCAGCAGAAAAAAATGATTCGTTCACATCTTACCTATTTCTCTGCAAAGGAAAAGAGGAAAAACGTAATTACTTTAATCCAGCTATTCGTAAAAAAGTCGAGCTGATCTTAGAGGAATTACTTGCACATGCTTATGAGTCATCCTCTTCCTCAAAGGAAGAAGTAAGGCTGTGAATTTTTTAAAAAAATAGTGAACCTTTCATCTCCATTAATGGTATAACTAGTAAAGGAGATGATAAAAATGGAATTAGGTTGGTTTATTAGCTTGATTGTTGCAGTGATATTAGGTAATGTATTTGCGATAATCATTGCTACATTGAATAAAAAAGTAGTAAAGGATCGCCAGAAGAAAGTTGATTTCAAAAGGTCAGATATATACTTTTACTGGACAAGATGGGATTATGTTACGATCATATGTGCTACCTATGCATTTATCTGCATTATTGGATTAGCTACCTGCTTATTTATGGGTCAAACAATCGATGATAATTGGGTGCAATTTTTCCTTCACCAAGCATTCATGTTTTCCATGCTCTCATCAATATGGTTTATTACGCGATTAGCATATGTATTTAAAGGAATTAAAGAGCGGTGGTCTGATGAGTTCAAATGATAATATCCAGGTGGAAGAGTTATTTACCACTTACCATCAACAAATTTATCAGTTCACCTACCGCTACACGCAAGATGAAGCGTTAAGCTATGATATTGTCCAGGATACATTTATTAAATTTCAAAAATATGCAAATGACTATGACTCCACTAAGTCCCATATTCGCACTTTTTTGTTCAGAATTGCTTACCAATTAACAATGACGAAACTAAAAAGACGGAACAAGTTCAAAAAGCTACTCCCTTTTCTATATGAACAGAACCAAGAAGAAGCAGTATCACTAGAAGAAAAGATCACGATTCGCACTTCCTTACAACAGTTACCACCTGAACAAAGAGCTGTAATTATTTTTACTTATTATCATGATTTAAGTCAAAAAGAAATTGCCGCTATTTTGCAAATTCCTATTGGGACAGTAAAATCAAGACTACACACCTCATTAAAAAAGCTAAAAGACCTATTGGAGGTTGATAATGATGAATAAGCACGATATTCCCGAGGAGTTAAAACAAAAATTAGATGAATTTGAAGTAGATGTACCAGAAATTTTATTGAAAAAATCATTATCACAACGGATCGCTAACTGGTTTTATGCACCAGCGAAAAATCCAGCCGATTATTTTTCAAGACAATGGACACCATTAAGAATCGCTTTATTTCCTGTAATCATTTTACTATGTTCCCTACCTATGCTATTCATATAGAGATTGCAATTTACTAGCAATTTCACCACAAAGTACCTCTTCGGTTAATAAAACCAATAAGGAGGACCTTATTGGTTTTATGCAAATCAACCTGTATTTATCTATTTCTATGCCATTTCGATTCTGCGATATGCTGGGAAGCTTCGAGGATGTGCTCCATTTTGTTACTAAGTAGGTAACGGTACTGGGCAGTGCGGTACAATTGATTGATCATCGTAGCATAAGAGACCTCTAACACTAAATCACGGCCATTTTTAAAAACAAGCCGAGTTAATTGTTGATCGATTTTTTCAATTTCCATAACATGTGAATGGGCAATCCATGTACATGCTTTTCTTAAGGGGGATTCCACCGGAAAAAAGTACATCCCGCTGATCCGGTCAATTGCAATCGGTGGTTTGTGTGTGATACCACTTAACATTCTCGATCCTTCAATTAATCCTTTTAAACTAATACCAAACGCTTTACAAGTAACATCCATAACTTGCTGGGTACTAAATGTTGTTTCATAATCATCTGCTTCTTCATACTCGATCACCCTTGTTAAAAAACTCCCATCTGCTTCATAACCAACAATTGCCAACGTCTTTGGACTGATTTCTCTAATCTTCTCCATCAAAATTTCCAATTTTCATTCCTCCTTCAAAGTATTCCACTATAATGTAGCAATTTTTGATAAAATTGGATATAAAATAAAAGAAATTAGCCTCAAATTTCAAGTTAGTCTATCAATCCAGAGGAAATTTGATATAATTTTCTTAAAAGAAGCAACTGAGTGGCCTTTTTTTACAAAATTTTCGCAAAAAAAGTGGGTGAGATAATTGTGGTTTAAAAAAAAGAAAAAAGAAGCGAAAAAATTTCCGACAAAGGACATATCATTAGAAGAAGTACGTTCCGCTATTCATGAATATAGCAGAGACCTACCACCTAATATTCCAATGAAAATATTAATCAAGGACGACTTATCGTTAGACTATACTTTACTTGCTCCCATTTTGAAGGCGATTCCAACAAAAAAATATTATATGTCAAAGGAAACTTATGACTTATTTGAGGAAGAAGATAAGCATATCGCACATGCATTGGATCAAGTCCAGCGGGCAGTTGATCAATATATTGCACAAAAGAAGGAATTACCGATAATTGATCATGATCCTTATCGTAAAGTCAGTTTTTTCAAATTAGAACAGCTTAACTTGATCAAGGAACGACTGGAAATGGACTTTTATATTACGGATCAAGAACAGTTAGTCACGACGATAAAACCAAAATAATTCCCAAAAAGGATTGACGTATGGTAAATAATGTGATATTTTTTCTGATAACATATTGTTGTTAGGCAATGATTGGAAATAGTAGAAGGAACAGTAAACTAAAACAGAGAGCCAATGGTTGGTGTGAATTGGCAGTTATTGCCCTTCGAACTCGTCCAAGAGCTACTCCCTGAACATAAAGTGAGTCTTCCATCACTGATGGATAGCGAAACTTGTCAGCGTGTTAGCGTCCGTTATCCCCCACTTAATTTCCTTGATTTTCGAAACTTGAAGTGGAGGTTTTACGGCCGGTTAGCACCTTGATACAGTAAGGGAGATCGGTTTCTCCCGTTATCGAGATAAGTAGTGTTAGCTACTGAAATAAGCGGATTAATCATGTATTGGTTAATCAATTAGAGTGGTACCGCGAGTCTTACCTCGTCTCTATTTGTATATAGAGACGGGGTTTTTTATTTTTTTTAAAAAAGGAGTTTTTAAATGACAAAGAATATTGTAGTATTTGACACCACATTAAGAGACGGAGAACAAGTTCCAGGGGCTAAACTAAATCAAAAAGAAAAATTGCAAGTAGCGCAGCAACTAAAGAAATTACATGTAGACATTATTGAAGCTGGATTTCCTGCATCCTCTAAGGGAGACTTTGAAGCGGTAAAAGAAATTGCCAGTCAAGTCGGAAATACAGACGATGTGATGATCACCGCCTTAGCAAGAGCTGTTAAACCTGATATTGATGCAGTTTATCATGCTGTAAAACATGCTAAAAAACCGTTAATTCACATCGTACTAGGTACATCAGATATCCACGTACAAAAAAAGTTTAGTAAAACAAAAGAACAAATACTCGATACTGGTGTCGAGGCTGTTAAGTACGCGAAATCATTGCTGCCAGAAGTACAATATTCAACAGAAGATGCTTCTCGTTCCGATTTTGAATATTTATGGTCTACGATTGAAGCTGTCGTAAAGGCTGGTGCCACGATGATCAATATCCCAGATACCGTTGGATTTGCCGAACCTGATGAATTTGGAGAGTTGATTTATAAGATTAATGACCGATTAAAAAATGTAAACAATCAAGTGCTACTTAGTGTTCATTGTCACAATGACTTAGGCCTTGCAACAGCAAACACACTTGCAGCTATTAAAAATGGAGCAGACAAAGTGGAATGTACGATTAATGGTATTGGTGAACGTGCAGGAAACACTGCATTAGAAGAAGTGATAATGGCCCTCCATACTCGATCTTCAAGATATCAAGCAGATACAAACATTAATCGTAAAGAAATCCTTAACACTTCAAGATTAGTAAGTAACCTAATGGGACTTGAGGTCCAAGTTAATAAAGCCATTACTGGTGAAAATGCTTTTTCCCATTCATCCGGTATTCATCAGGATGGTCTGTTAAAAGCAAGAGAAGCATATGAGATTATTCACCCCTCCGAAATTGGTTTAGACGACATGGAGCTTGTTTTAACGGCCCGCTCAGGAAGGCACGCATTCAAACATGCTCTTCAACAGCTTGGATTTGATCAACTTACAGAACAGCAATTGGAAATAATATTTGAAGATTTTCTACAATTAGCAGATTCGAAGAAAGAGGTATATAATCATGATCTCTATCGATTAATGGAAAAATTCTATAAGAAAAATCAAATAGATAATCAACGAACAAACAATATTAGTGACTATTTTTATGAGTTAATCGATTATCAAGTCATTAGCAATACGAATTCACCCTCCGCAACTATCAAAATAAAAGCTGGAACTAAGGTGAAAGAGAACAAAGCTACAGGAACAGGACCAGTTGAAGCACTTTATACGGCCATTACAAATAGCTGTGACTTGAATATTAAATTACTGGAATACAATATTAGTAGTGTTTCCAGCGGCAAAGAAGCGCTAGGCAAGGTAAAGGTGAAAATTACGCACAATGGAACTAACTATCAAGCAAAAGCAATCGATACAGATATCCTAAAAGCAAGTGCACAAGCATATATTGATGCGATAAATAATGTGGTACTTGAAAGCCTTCTAACTGAAAAAGAGGAGAATAACAATGACAGAATCAAACAGTAAAGCCAAGAAAAGAGCTGTATTAAATGGTTCCCAAGTGATTGACTCTCGGTCCTTAGCTCGATCACATAAAAGATTAGCAAAACTATTAGAACCTGGAATGACAGTCCTTGATGTAGGTTGTGGTACTGGAGCTATTACAACCGGTATTTCCGAAGCAGTTGGAACAAGCGGTAAGGTAGTAGGTATAGATAACAATCCAACATTGATCAAAAAGGCTCGTGATCGTTACCCAAATATTTCTTTTGAAATGGCAGACATTTACAGCCTTCCTTTTGAAAATCAGTTCGATATCGTGACTACTTCCCGTGTGTTACAGTGGCTGGATAAACCTCAACAAGCATTAAATAATCTTGTAAAATCAGTAAAACCAGGTGGAAAAGTAGTGGTGCTTGATTATAACCATGAAAAGTTGATATGGCATCCGGAAGTTCCAGATTCGATGAAATATTTCTATGATGCTTTTTTGAAATGGCGAAGAGATGCAGGTATGAACAATGCCATAGCTGATCATTTAATGGATATGTTTGAAAAAAATGGACTAAATCAGATACATGTAACACCACAACATGAGGAAGTAATACACGGACAGGAAAACTTTGAGACTGCTGTTTCTATCTGGGCAATCGTCGCTGAAACTAAAGGAGAACAAATGCTTCAGGATAAGCTGATAGAGAAAGATATGCTTGATAAAGCCATTAAGGACTACAAGGAATGGATCAGAAAAGAGGCGCAATCACAAACAATGTACTTGTTGGCAGTAGAAGGCACAAAAAAGTAGATGTTACACTATATGCAGAGGATTTGATTTATCTTAAGGAGGACTTTGGATGCATACTATTCCACTGATCATTTTCATATGCCCTATCATATCCATTTTACTTGGTATAATTGGTTACATCACATTAAAAAAAATCTATCCCCCTGTTTTTCTAGTAGCAATTGTCGGAATCATAGCTACGTTTGTTTGGTTTAACAGCACATTTACTTTCTGGATCTTCATCTATGCATTTTTAGCATTTGCGGCTGCTTTTGCAACCAAAGTTATTACTACAAAACACCAACAAAGAAGCCTTTATGGTTTTAAATAGACTATACTAATAAGAGGATATTATGTTCAATATATGAGCATATATCCTCTTTTCTTATATATAGTAGTCTATTCAACAGACTGTAGAGATAATATCTGTTAAAATATGGTCATTGACAAGTACATAGACATGAAAAAACACCCCAATGTTTGGTATAGTTGATTTGTCGAAAATCCCTATATGATCACGAATAAAGACCGAAAGAAGGTATAGAAATGAAAATTGATGCACCTAAAATAGCTAAAGATTTAACGGCAAGGAACTTTACGGACATTTTTTATGAAGAAGATCCAGAATTTGAGATGAGTATCATTACAGACTCTGAGTTTGTTAATGAAGTCCTTGATCGAGTACGACTATACAATACTGTGATTAAAAATTGTAAATTCATGAACACTGATTTCAGTAAAATTGATATTACCGATGTGCGCTTTGAGAATTGTGATTTATCCAATACTAATTTAGGCAATGCTTCCATGAATCGAGTCGAATTCTATAACTGCAAACTTCTCGGGAGCGACCTGACCGAGTCGTACATTGGCAATGTTAAGTTTGAGAAATCGATTTTAAACATGTCGATGTTTGGGAATTCAAAGTTAGAGAAAGTAACATTCGAAGGTGTTTCATTAGAAAGTGCCGACTTTTATGATTGTAAATTCAAAAAAGTTGAATTCCTCTATTGTAATATTAATGGAGTAAGTTTTGAAGAAACGTCATTAAAAGGAATCGATATAAGTTCATCAGACTTTGAGTCTTTAATTGTTTCCATTGATAATTTGAAAGGTTGCGTGGTATCGAGCATTCAAGCAATACAGTTTGCCTCCTTAATGGGATTAAAAATTAAAGATTGACTGCTGTTCAACTATCGCAATAGTTGAATAAGAAAGGACATTACATATTAGTCATGTAATGTCCCTTAATTTAGGTCTTAATAAATCGACAAAGGCTTATTTGTTACTTTACATAAGTAATTAACATATTGCTAGTCTAACTGCTGGATATTCAAAATGTTTACTCTTCACTTTCCGTATACGTAAGTGATACTTTTAAGTTAGCGTTTTTCTCACGAATACAATCAAGTAATTCCTTATCATTAGTGTCATTTTTACGACGTATCGCATACGTGTACAAAATCATCGTTCCTAGATTAGTAGTTTCTACCTGACGCATCTTATTGCTCTCCGTATACGTCTGAAATACATCATCCAATAACTTTTCATGATTCAAGTTCTCCGGTACAGTTACTTTCAGGATTTGTGTATCCTGCCCTTTTCCATAATTAAATTTATATAGCAGATAGAATAATATACAGGCAAACACTGTTAAAAGAATAGCTAGATGAAATTGATAAAGTCCACAAGTCATCCCAACACAAAGTCCAAAGAAAATATAAGCGATATCCTTCGCATCTGTTACAGCACTTCTGAAGCGAATAAGCGAAAAAACAGCAAACAAACCAAAGGCAACTCCTGCATTGCCACTGACAACAGTCATCACTACAGACACGATAACACTCATCATCACAATTGTATGAACAAAACTCTGTGAATATCGTTCTCCGGTAAATGTAGCTTGATAGATCAAGGTAATACATAGACTTAATATAGTCGCCAATCCCATAGCTAATAAACTCATCCAGAAATTTGCTTCTACCCCATCGTTTGAAAATAAATTATGCAAAAATTCCATTTTAATTACCTCCTGCTAGTACTTGTTCTTTTTCCATTCCACTTGGTGTAAGTGGCTGTTTTAATAATTCTAAACTGGTGCAAAACTTAGAAGCACTTCTCTGTTCGCAATTGATTTCCTGTAATATACGTGTCAGCCATAAAGGAACACTATCATTTACTTTCACTTCGAGCACGCCTAAGTTTTCGTCAATAAAATTGTCTCCGTATGCTCCATTTTCAACTCGTAAATCCGTATTTCTACATCGAAGATTAAAGTCAAAGGTCATTCGTAATCCTGCATTATCTATGCCATGAAGAGCATGACGGTCATAGCTGACAACCATTTCAGGTTGTAATCCATAAAGAGTACGGAAATTCTCAATTTCTCGTAATACCTGAGGGTTGGATGTTTCAATGCTATCTAACACATTGGTCTTAGACTCATCAAGATAACGATATGCTTCTGATAAAGGAAGGAGCATTCTCCGCTTATTCACAACATTATTGTGCTTTTGTTTTACTTCAAAAAAAGATGGTCCTTCAATATCCGTATTGTCATACACCCTTAAACGCAACTTCTGACGAAACCGTAATTTGTTTTTTGTTTCATAATAGATTTTGTGATCCAGACTGTCGAAATACAGGCTAATCACGGTATATTTGCCATCTACCCCGAATTTGTCCGGACGCATGAAAAAGGAAGTTTTTTCAATTAATTTTTCATACTGTTGCTTAGTAATTAAATATTTTTGTTCTCTCCTAGTGAAAATCTCCAACACCATTCCATTCATCCTTTCTAAGTGATTATGTTGCTTATTTGGTATGACTCCATAATAAGGAATTAACATAAGTTTCCACTGAGAGAAAAGTGAGAAAATGATGAGAGTATTCTGTGATTTTGTTAATGTAGTGTAAATTTTATATTAATTTTTTGCGAACAATGAGGTATGATCTATACTTGAATGGAGCGATAAGGTGTACTTGATGACCATGAAGAAAATGAAAAAATAGATGTTTTTTGAAACTATTTCAATTCTGCTTTCGTCCAATACGCGAAATCAAGATAAGTTAGAGAAGAGTGGTGTAATGACAGAACTGGAAAAAGAACAATTATTAGAAGAAACAATGATAAACTACGGAGATGATTTAATACGGTTAGCTTTCCAATATGTTAAGGATAGGGAAATAGCCAAAGACATGGTACAGAATACCTTTATTAAATGTTATCAAAAAATCGATCAATTCAGAAATGATGCTTCTATTAAAACTTGGTTATATCGGATTACAATCAATGAATGTAAAGATCATCTCAAAAGCTGGCATAACCGAAAAGTACAAGCGAAAAACTTTTTAGAAAATACTCTTACGTCTTTATTATCTTCAACCGAAAGTAAAGTAATGGAAGAGGAGAAACACAACGAAATTAGGGGCTGTATTTTTTCACTGCCAAAAATATATCGAGAGGTAATTTTTCTCTACTACTACAAATCTTTCACAATGGAGGAAATAGCAATAACTACAAATGTTAATCTAAATACGGTGAAAGCTAGATTAAGGAGAGCAAAACAGCGCTTAAAACATGTAATCGAGGAGGAAAATATCTATGGTTAACAAATTTCAAAAAGAATTATCTTCATACGTAGATGAGGAAGAATTGACATTTACCAAAGAAGACCGGGAACAAACAATTCAAAAAATTCGTAATCAAAAAACAACTCAGCATAACAACAAGGGTAGCTATACTCGTCCAATAATGCCGATAATGGCAACTTTAGCAGTTTTAGTATTAGCCATTGCCCTGATTCCATCACTTATCGTAAATGAAAGAATTAATACAAAATCAGACAGTGTGATCACATCATCAGAAAATGAGGAAGGTTTTTCTGTATTATTAATGGGAGAAGATGCTACTAGACACAGAAACCCTTTCAACCTCCTTCTGACCTTCCATCCTGATAAGGAGAATGTAAAAGTAGTTACCTTTCCACGTGATTTATATGTTGACAGGTATAATGCGGATGGTGAAAAATTTGAAAAAACAAAACTTTTACATGTCGGTGCCTATGCCCCCAATCCAGAGGCAAGTGTGATAACCGTGTCTAACTATTTAGATATTCCGATTGATTATTATGCTCTAATGCCAATGGAAGAAATATTTCAGTTATTAGGAATTGATAATAAAAGTAAAATAAATGAAATCGAAGAACAAAATAGTATTGCCAATCTATTAAAGAAGGATCAAAAGTTTCCTGAATTAATTGAGCTTATTTCTCACCATCAAACAAATCTAACTGAAGATGTTTTCAATCAAATGGAGATGAAACCATACCAATATGATATAATACAGTTGGAAGAAGGGTTAAACGATATCTTTGTAAATGAGATTTACTATGTTGAATTAGAATCAAGCTTCTTAGAAAAACTAAGGAATGATTTACAGAACCATATAGGTAGGTAACCCAAAAAGTCTTGTGTATCACCCACAAGACTTTTACTATAATTTATTTGGTTCTCAAGATGATGAAACAAGATAGCGGATAACATAACTTCACCCCCTGTTATTGATATCTTTTACAAAACCTATACTTTTTGCTTCATAGCCCAATGTTGAGTAGATTTGATGTGCGTTTTTCCTTTCTTCACGATTACCACTATTTATTAATATTTTTCGGGCTCCTTGTTTTTCAGCCCACTTTTCACTTGTTACAAGTAACTGTTTTCCAATTCCTTGTCCTCGAAATTTCTCATCAACAATAAATACACCAACTTGAACAAAAGTCCCATCATGTTCATAGAAATGTTGCAGGGATAACCCAAGGAGCCCAACAATATCATTCTGTTCCTCTGCCACGATAGTTTGATAGTTAGGCAGTGGTTGAATGGTAGACATTCTTTGCTGAAACTGAGCTTCTGTCGTCGGATAGCCTAATTGTTTCATTAGAGGTACAATTTGTGGAACATCACTCATTTTGAAATCTCTGATAAGCATGATATACCTCCAAACTAATTTGAGTTAGTTATGGTAATTAACCTCCTTTTCTTTTAAATGTAACTACTATCGCAACTGTTACAGCCATAGCAATAAGAGCAAATACACTTATCACAACCATTTCTATGAACCTCTCATCACTAAAGTGACGAGTTTCTAATGTATCAACTTCAAACGATGCTTAACATTAGTGGGCGGGACACGACGCCCTCTATCCCCTCGACAAACGCGTTAGGGACTACTTTTCTGATGATATTTCCCGCTGCATTCACATCGGCGTGAATGCACGTGTTCTCTTTGGTGCGATATAATCCTCGTTTTATTCTGCGGCCACTGAACACAACATTCGTTTGAACACCCTTTTCATAGATGGGCAGTTCATCCATATCCACCAAACTAGCTTTTGATGTGTAACTTTCTTCTTGGCGCTGAACATGGATGCCATATTGTTCCGCTTTGTACTCGACCATACGAATCAGCATCGTATGGGGGAGAGATTGAAAGTGTTGTTTGTCCTGCTTGCGAAGGCTCACCTTATTTTTCCATCCCTTATTCATTCCGATGACAATCGTGCTGACTTTGCGCGCCAGTGCTAACTGAACGATGTGATAACTGGCTTTATGGAAGGCGTCTTTTAACTTGAAATAACGTTTTTGGTCCAGTCGCTGCAATCGTTTACTATGGAAGGAACCGTCTTTTGGTCCCTGGCCGTGTCGTAAAACTCGGTAATAATGTGCCCGTTGTTTGTTATAATATTGATTGATACTCTTTACCGTTTGGCCCTTCATAATAACAGGTGAGGAACCTGTGTTATCGACCATGGTTGCAAAACAATTAATACCTAGATCAATCCCCATGACATGTTTTTCATCGAGTTCTACTAGCTTTTTCTCTTCCTCTTTCATGATGACCACTTCTACCGTATACTCGCCATATGTCGGAATAATCCTTACTTGTTGCAGTTTCCCCTTTAGACCTAATTTCCCGAAGTTCACCCTTTCTTTTGTATGAGGAAATTGCAAGTATTTGTCGTCTTTCACCTTACATATCTGATTGGAAAATAGACAAGCTTTTCTTCTGTTCTTCGGTGCATACTTGGGGAGTTTTGGTCTTCCAGTATATTTGTGAGGATTTACTTGATAGTCTTTGAGGCTTGCAAAATAAGACTTCCAATTTTGAAACACCATTTTCATGACTTGTTGGTTGACTTGACCAGGTAATCCTCATTCTCAGACACTTTAAATAATCCATCTAAAAAGGCATACGAAGGCCATTTATGTTGAGCAGATGGATACTCAAATAACATGGCATCTTTGATCTCTTTGCGTTGATCCATGGGCTTTTTTAATTCTTTTTCCCGTTTCTTCTCTACCGTTTTTCTTTTGATTGCATTCATTTGTGGAAGGTGTTGTTCGATGAGGTCGAAAACTTCTTGTTGTAGTGGTTGAAGGGTTTTTTCTTCACCAAATGCTGTGAAAATTTGACGGATGTGAAAGTTGGTGGCATTGTAAAGGTTTTTCGCTAAAAACGTGATATGGTCACAATAATGATAGAGCCGATGCCCTTTTTTAATGCGAATTTGTTGGGTACGGTACATATTCCTCACCTCCCACTATTTTCTTCAAGCAGCTTGTACAAACGTTTCAAAACTAATGGCATCATTCACCTAACAAATGCACACAAATGTTCCCTATTTGTTATTTTAACCCAGAACATACGATCTGTCAAAACCGTTCGCCATTCATCTCATCACTAAAGTAACGAGTTTTTTGGCAAACATTCATAAATGGATACGGATCTTGCTTCTCCGCCTGGAAATTCCCTCTACGTTCTGCTTTTTTGTATTCGCCATCACGAAATTCGACAGCAATAGCTTCCTCTGTACTCACTCCTTGAATGGAAAAATATTTTGTTCCCTTCTTATATTCATTGGAAAAATTTCCAGAGTAAGTTACCATATCTGAATACCTTGTTACTTCCCCTATCTTCTCCTCCACATTTTCAACAGATTCATCCAACACTTCGTAGATATAATCATGCCAGACAACGAAAGGATAAACCTATGAAGTAGCGAAGACCATGTTCGAAGACAAAAAGATTCCCATAGTTATCATTAGAAACACACGATTAAACTGTTTCATAACGGACTCCTTTATTTGGAGGTTTACATCAATTATTTTAACATTCATTTCTAAATAATGGTATATGTTTCAATTGACATGTTGTATACATATGTATACAATTAATAAAAAAGAATAGGAGACGATAAATGAACAGTGATAAATGGGATGAAACGAAACAGCATATCCATCATAAAAAACGTGGTGCCAAGACATTTCGTCGCGGCAAAGCGATTGCTTTCTTAGAACGGTTGAAGTTAAAACGCTCAACCATTCAGCAACAATTAGATCAACCAGAATTTCAATCAATCCAACAAATATTAGTTGGCGAATTAAAAGCGATTGATATGATGATGGAGGAATTTAAACAGCTGTTTGAATTGCACGAAGCGGAACCAAACAACAAAAAGGGTGTGAACAAAGTGAGGAAAATTAATCAATACATTGATTCAGTTTTTGACCCACAAGATAGTTTACTAGAAGGAGTGATTACCTCTATCAAGGAGAATGGGATGCCTAATATCTCCGTTTCACCATCAGCAGGCAAATTTTTAACAATGTTAGTCACCATTTCAGATGCTAAAAATGTATTAGAGATAGGGGCGCTTGGCGGGTATAGTGGCATTTGTCTCGCAAGAGGTTTTGGACAAAACGGCTCGCTTACCTCTTTGGAATTAGAAGACAAATATGCAAAACTGGCAGAAAATAATCTCACTAAAGCCGGGTTCCAAAATCAGGTTACATATTTAACTGGTCCAGCTTTAGAAAGTCTTGAAAAACTGGCAGCGGAAAATAAACAATTTGACTTTTTCTTTATTGATGCTGATAAAGGAAATTATCCAAATTATCTGGAGCAATGCATCAAGCTGGCAGAACCTAATGCTGTTATTGCTATCGATAATGTGCTGGCAAGGGGAAGTGTTGCTGATGATGAAGTGGAACCTAAACGTTATACAACATTAATGCAAGAGTTTAATCAAACAGTCGCAGATCATCCGCAATTAGATTCAATACTGGTTCCGATTGGTGATGGTATTACAATTGCCCAGGTAAAATAAAGGATGAAGGACAAAAACAGTAGAATATCCAAAAATTTGTCCTTCATAGCTCAGAAAAAGTCCCCAGAACAGAAAACTCTGGGGACTTTTTCTGCTTTTAAGGTCTATCTTTTCAGCTACCACTTGGACTGGCTTCGTGGATTCAATTGACGAGCTTTTTAGTAACTAAGCAACTTCCTATGTCCATCTTATTTTTCAAACACAAATAAGGTAGGATTCACACCCTTCAAACTCAAAGAATAAGATTCCAGACAAAAAAGGCCTAAACGTTTTGCTTCCCAAAACAATTGATTGACACTCTCAGACAAAATAACAGCTCTTCCATTTGGTTTTAAGACTCTACATATTTCATTCATAATATGGTGATTAAACAATTCTAAGTCCTCGTCAGGTGAAATTTGTCTACCAAATGGAAGATTAGTTACAATTTTATCGACACAACCATTAGAAAAAGGCAATTCCCGTGCATCCCAAACATTAACTTGCACCTTCGAATCCTCCAGATTACTCTTAGCAATCTTTGTGACAACGCCAGATATATCTCCCCCAATTATCCGATTTGTAGGGTATGTTGCTCGTTCAGATAAAATTGTACCTGAACCACAACAAGGATCAACGAAAATGTCTGTCAATTTAGGATCTGACAACCACACCATCGCATGAGCCACAGTAGGAAGTAATGATGCACGTGAGAACTGTCTAGTCTGATTGCGAAAACGAAACGTAGCATCTGTAAGCCGAAGTGAAAATATCACATGATGATGTTCAATATCGAGTCTGAATTCTATCTGATGATTTTGAGACGTTCCCATGTTCCAATCAGGGTAATGCTTATTAATACCCTCCATTGCTTTTTTTGCTACTTCAAAACGATTATAGGTTTGTTTTCCTTTCCGACTTGCATTTACCCAAAATAAATATTTATGATCAATAAAATCCAAATCCAATTGGGCTATTCGCTCACTTACCTGAGATAAGTGCTTTTTATGTGGACCAATTTGAAATTGATCAATTACTTGAAACAAGTTATCTGCCGACCTTAAAGAACTTAAGCATGTAAAAGACTCAGCTGTGGTAAAGAAAACCTTCCCTCTATTTATTTGAATTATTTCAGAATCACTCACCTTGTTGTTCATTTCATTTGATAAAATGTATTCTAATCCTGGTAATACGCTCGTAAAATAAAGAGTCATACTAACCGCCTCCAATTTTTTGAACGCCGTTTTAAGAACACAAAAAAGCCGTGAATGAACCATCTTAAGATTCATCACGACCTCTTGTAAATCTTATTAAAAAACTGTTTTCACACGTGAGTGCAGACAGTATTATTTAACGGCATTATGATGATTAAGTTCATTGACTGCTGATACTCGAAAATTACACGACAAATTAACCCCGTCTATCAAGGGTTTTTTCAAGTATCATTGTTATTCAATTCGCGATTATCGAATAACTGTCAAGAACACTGCCATCATCATCATGATTAGAATACCTCCACCTATTTATATTACCTTTATCTTAAAACATCGAATATTATAAATCAACAAATGGTTGTATAAAGTGAGACTTCCTTCAGTGTTTTTTGATAATCCGAATACACTACTTCTTCTCAACTGGAATCCAAATCTCGCTTTTAAAGTTTGGTGAATCAAAATCTCTATTTTCATTCCAAAGAATTTCCGGACCTTTCGTTTGCTGATAATTAGATGATGGGAACCATTCGGAGTATATTCTTCCCCAGGTATTCTGCAAAAGTTGTGGGAATGGACCAATTGATTCAAATACTGCCCATGTATAAGCAGGAACCTCTAAAGAGGCCCATTGTTCTGGGCAATCTTCTGTTGTGGCAACCCCAATATAATGATCAAGCTCTCCTTTTTCCTCCATACGGCCTTCTGAGAAATTAGTCGATGCTTGAATAATCCCATAAGGTTCTCTGTTGGAAAGTTCTTTCAATTTCTCTATTTTCTCCATATTTAATGTTTTCCACATCGCTGTAATTTCAGGGTTTTCCCCTTCAAAAATAATTGGTACCCGTTTTTGCACTCCAACAATACGGAAGCCTTCTTTTTCTTGGATACGATAGTTCATCTCATTTCCTCCTTCAATCGATAATCGGAAGATCATTTTCGGAAAAGCTTTCAGTGATAAACCTTGCTGTTTCGCTTCTGAAGGCGTAATGCCGTGCAAGCCTTGAAAAGCCCTTGCAAAGGAATCAGGAGATTGATAACCATATTTATTTGCAATATCAATTACTCTGAGGTCACTATTTTGCAATTCGAATGCCGCGACAGTTAAACGTCGTCGGCGAATATATTCCGATAATGTAATGCCTGCCAAAAAAGAAAACATTCGCTTGAAATGATATTCAGAACAATAAGCAACGCTCGCTATTTTCGCATAATCTATCTCATTGGTTAAATTCTCCTCGATATACTCCAATGCCTTGTTCATTTCTCGTAATCCATTCATCAAAATGACCTCCCTTGATTAAAGCATATCAGGAAAAGGAGAAACACTTCCGACTTTTGGTGCACATTAATGTCGGGTTGAAAAAACCCCCGACTTTAAAATCGAGGATCCTCTCTAAGATGCATGATATATAATTTGCTCCCATTTGTGGTTTGCCTGGTCAATGGTACTATTAACATCCTGATTGAGAAGCTTTAATTGCGAAATTGTCTCCTCTACTTTCTGATACATCTCACTCACTTGTTGTTCCGATTGATTGATTTTATCTTGAACAAACCAGTCCATAATCAGGCCATCAAAAAAGTAGTCAGCAAAAGTTAAGCCGCCAGAAATCTCTACATTTGCTTGAAATGATTTGCCGATATCATTTAACTCATGTGAAAACTTCCGTAATAACCGCTGTGCATCATGTGTAGCTTGTTTAGCATCATCAATGTGACTATGTTTTAAAGAAGTGGAAATTAAGCCACCGCCAAACATGTCGACCGTTCCCCAGTTTTTCGCACTATCTAGTGAAGAAAGAGCTGATGACAGAGCCCGTTTTACTTTCTCTCCTGCATCAATCGCTTCCGCAATTTCTGATTTCTCATCTTGCATGTTTCCCAGCTCTTCTAATACTTCAAGAGCTTCTTGCCCACTCTGATGATTAGTATCTAACAAATGATGATATTTCTCTTCTAATAAGGTCTTATAACGGACATCCGGCTCTCCCAATTCATGTATTTGCTGATCCAATACTGCGATATCCTCTTGCAGATCCGTAACAGACTCTTTTGCTTCCTGATATCGTAATTGTGCTCTTGCGACTTCCTGTTTCTCTTCATCCAGTTTTTCTACCTTTTGTCCGGTTATGGAATAAAAGAGATTGGCAACACTAATGGATTCTAGCTTTTCGACATCCACTTTTTCATCTTGCAGTTGTTGATAGAATTCCTGCTTTTGTTTCTCTAACTTTTCTAATTCAACTGCTAATTCTTTTCGCTCGTGTTTTAATCGGTATAATTTTCGCTTATTTTCCTGAGCTTTTACAATTTTTTGATAATAAGTATCCAATTCAACCACCTCTACTCTATATACGAATCAAGTTATGGATTCGTTTCACGATTTTGTATTTCCTCCTCAATCCGTGCGATACGATCTGCTATCGATGGATGACTCGAGCGAAACCATACGATCCATGGAGCCGGTGAAATATCTGCTTTCGACTGTTCAGCTAATAACTGATAACTGGTCCGCGCTGGATATAAATCTTCTGTTTGGTTGATGGCATATTGGTCTGCCTGCCTTTCCATCTGTCTTGATACCCAAAGTGACAGGGGCTGCATAAGCATTAGAATTGCTACTGTAATCCATAATAATTTTGTTAAAGAGGGGAAGGAATAAACACTTTTCCATGAACGGGTCCATCTTTGTAATACCACTAATACCAGAAGTGTTAACAAGAGATATAAACCAATGCCCCAGTAAACATGATGATAGATGTAATGAGCAATTTCATGTGCCATAATAAATAAAATCTCACTTTGTTCCATTCCGGCAATCGTTGTGTCCCATAATACAATACGGGCATGATCGAGAATACCTGTCACATAGGCATTATAGGTAGAAACTTTTTCACTTTTATTGACAACAAGCAGGGTAGCATCACTAATTCCAGCATCTGCAGTTAAGGTTTCGATTTCTTCTCGTAGTTCTCCCTCATCCAGTAAATAAAAATCATCGAAGAGCGGATCAATCCAGATCGGTTGAACAAACACAACAAACAGGACGACCGGAATAGCAAGTAGCCAGAGGATTACTCCCCATATTTTCGGCCATCTTTTTATAACTGCCCGTGTTATAATGATGATTAAAAAAAGCGATAGCCAAAACATTCCTTTACTTAGTAAATGCTCAGTAAACCATGAAAGAAACCCTTGTGTCCTCACTCCCTCTTCTACTGTGATCCTATACCAGAAAAAGCGAAAGGGAAAATGGATCAAATAATCTAAGATTGTCAGCAAGGTGACATATAACAATACCTTTTTTATTTCTGATCGAATTTGTTCCAGTTTTTTCATAATGTCTGTTTTCTTTAACAGAAAGTATAGCATCAATAGCTGCAACGGCCACATCGCAAAGAAAAAGGCATGAGCCAATGCCCCATAACGGGTGTCACTGAATGATGTCAGAGGATAAAGAAAATAGAAGTATAAAAAAATAGTGAGTATATAAATGATGTATCCAATGATGATTTTTTGCATGATCTCGTCTCCAATTAGTTGAAAGTTATTACCATTATATACTAAAAATAGTTGTTCCTAATCATTTTTCAGCGATTTTTAGAAGTGCCTGTCTATAATAAGCTTAACCCCGTTTCATTTGGTATGAAACGGGGTTACATGTTATTTATTATTGCTCCAATTATTTCAATTCCTTAATAAATTAATCCCAAGAAGTCTTCTTTTGTGATTTTCCCCAAGTAATGGGACACATCTAAGTCACTTAGTGCTTCATCGATTGCCTGGCGTTCATAGCGAACACCTTTTAGTTTATCTTCTAGCTCTTTAACATCACCGACACCAAAGAAATCACCATAGATCGTACATTGCTCAATAATACCTTTATGCACATCGAGGCGAACATCAACTAAACCACCATCAAATTTGTGTGAGTGCTGAATATTAAATTTTGGTGATTTACCATAATTCCATTCCCATTGTTGATAACGATCTTTTGATAATTGTTGGATGTTGTTCCAATCTTCGTCTGTTAACACGTATTGTGGAACATCCTCAACTTGTTCGACGTCAAATACGTGTTTGAGAATATGGGCTTTCAAATCATTCATGGTTAATTTCTCATCCATAAATTCTGAAATATTGGCAACACGACTTCGGATTGATTTAATCCCTTTTGATTTAATTTTTTCTGTTTTTACGTTTAAAGAACGTACAACATTTTCGATTTCTGAATCATACATTAACGTACCATGACTGAACATACGTCCTTTTGTCGTGAATTGTGCATTACCTGAAATTTTACGTCCATCGGCAACTAAATCGTTTCGTCCTTTTAATTCTGCTGGAACACCTATTTTTTTCAATGCTTCCACAACTGGTTCGGTGAATTTGGCGAAATTGTGGAAACTGTCACCATCATCTTTTGTAATAAAACTAAAGTTCAAGTTACCTTCATCATGGTATACAGCCCCACCACCAGATAAACGACGAACAACTTTAATTCCATGTTCATCTACATAATCCGTATTAATTTCTTCGACTGTATTCTGATTTTTCCCGATGATGATTGATGGTCCATTTATGTAAAATAATAAGTATGTATCTTCCTCACCAAAGTTTTTTAGTACATACTCTTCAATGGCTAGATTAATATATGGGTCGGTAATTCCTTTATTATCTATAAATTTCATGTTTGATGGCACTCCTTTAGTTACTGATTATCTCTACTAGTATAAAAGAAGAATATGGAGAAAACAATTTTTTCGATATTGTACTAATACAAATAGTTGATTTTTCGTTTTTGTTATAATACAATAATAATACGACACGCTTTTGGGAGGGTCCGTTATGAAAAACATCGTTGAATTCTTTCGCAACATTCCCAGAAAAAAGTGTAGTAAGTGCGGAAATGATATTGTAGAACAAGCAGATTGTTATCATAACATCTGTGACAACTGCAGTCATCCCGCCATCTAACCTGTTACGTCTTTTACACTCATATCTTTCGTTTCTTTCATCCTTCTTATCCTGCTGAACGAGGATGATGAACATTCCCATCCAATTAATCAAGATATATGTAAAAGACAGACACCTGCAGCTATGAAAAGTAGCTGCTCTTTTTTTGTGCTTAAAAGAAGCTAGCACATAACCACAAAGACACAGTTGATACAAACTACGAACCAATGAAAATTCTCGTTAGTTTTTCTTTCTTCCATTCTTCTGAAGTGGCGTGTCGGAAACGCTCCCGCAGAATACTACGCTGGTTCTAATGTTCTGATTGTTGAAAGAAGAAAATCTTCGGATATTTAATCAAGGGACTTCTTCTCACTATTCCAAAACACTAGTCAAAGCTGCGGAAAAATGCGACACTCCTGGGGGAACTTACGCGACGAAGATCCACTTTGCGAAGTGATTTTCTTTGCAAAGTTAGCTGAGGCCGTGCCCCCGGAAAGGGAGTATTTTTCCGCAGCGACGGTCATGCACTCATCAACAAAAGAATGGAAGAAGGCAAGCTTATGTCTAAGTTATTTCGCAGTTTATGCTTAAAGCGTGTAAATTGTATTATCTTTGAAAATAAAAAGCAGAGGACTAGTTAAAGTTACTCTGCTAAATAATCTATTATTTTCTCAACAGCCGCTTCTCCTTGGTCAATGCAATCGGGGATTCCGATGCCTCGATATGGGCTGCCGGCAACAAATACGCCTGGAGTCTCAGAAGCGAGACCACTTTCCAATTTCTCGACTAATTGTTTATGACCAATGCTATATTGCGGCATTGCATCTTTCCAGCGAGATACAACCGAGAATAATGGTTCCCCTTCTATTTTCATAATTTTATTCAAATCGTGTAAGACAATTTCCTCTAAAGTTTCATCTGATAGATCAACGACTTCTTCATCGCCCGGACGACCGACATAGCAGCGAAGTAACGCTTTTCCTTCCGGTGCAGCGGTATCCGGCCATTTTTTATGGGTCCACGTACAAGCAGTGATACGATAATTGCTGTTACGTGATACCACAAATCCAGTACCATCAATATCTTCCTTAATGGCAGATTGATCAAACGCTAAGGCAACATTGGCAACGGAAGTAGCTTTCATATTATCCAGATCTGCTACAACATCGTAAGGTTTGAGCATCTGTTTCATAACAGAATAAGGTGTAGCAATTAAAATGACATCAGATGTAATCTTGGATCCACCCTTTAATTCTAAATCATAGCCATCCTTAGATTTCGTGAGTTTTTTCACTGCTTTACCTTTTTGTACAATACCTTCTGATAATGATGATTCGACTGCTTCCACTAATGTTTCCAAGCCACCTTCTATACTGTAAAACATGCTTTTTTTCTTACCGGTAGGTTGTTTCGGTGCTGGCATTGTTTTTTGTAGTCCGCGAATGATACTGCCATATTGTTGTTCCAATTGATAAAAGTTCGGAAATGTAGCCATTAGACTTAAATCATCCAAATCACCAGCATAAATGCCTGATAATAATGGTTCAATTAAATTCTCAACGACTTCATCACCTAATCGATGCCTGAAAAACTTTCCGAGTGATTGATCGTCTCGAGCTTCACTCTTAGGCAAGACAAAATCCATGCCTGCTCGTAATTTGCCTGATAAACTGAATAAACTCGATGTTAAGAATGGACGGACTTGTGTCGGTATTCCCATGAAAGAGCCTTGAGGCATGCTATGCAACTGATCACCAACTAAAATATACGATTTTCCTGTTCCGTTCTTGACTAACTTATCTCCAATACCAACGTTACGTGCAAGGCGTTCTGCCGATTGTTTACGAATCAAAAAGGAATCAGGGCCACGTTCAATCGTAAAACCATCGTGTCTTTCTGTATTAATTTTCCCACCTAGACGATTACTTGCTTCTAAAAGTTGCACTTGATAATCTAAGTTCTGATCTTTAATCTTCTGGTCTAAATAATAAGCAGCAGTAAGCCCCGCTATACCGCCGCCTATCACCGTTATCTTCTTCATGACTCGCCGTCACTCTGGAATTTGTCAACTACAATTCCTGCTAACGTATCGATAAACGTTGGGTTTACATTTGGCATTGGTGGACGATAATAAGCTACACCAATTTCTTCACAAACCACTTTACATTCATAATCATTGTCATACAATACTTCTAAGTGGTCAGCAACGAAGCCAACCGGAGCATAAATGAATGATTCATAACCTTTCTGTTCAAATAGATCACGAGTTAAATCCTGTACATCTGGACCTAACCAAGGATCTGGCGTATTTCCTTCACTTTGCCAGCCAATTTCGACATTGGAGATACCTGTTTTTTCTTGAATTAATTCTGCTGTGCGCTCTAGTTGTTGAGGGTACGGGTCACCATTTTGCAAAATCTTTTCTGGTAAACTATGAGCGGAAACAACCAGTACTGCTTTATCTTTGTTTTCAATTTTCTCGTATTCTGCAGTTATAGCGTCTGCCCAGTAGTTAATAAAGCCTTCTGCATCATACCAGCTTTCTACTGATTGAATAGTCATACCATGTTTATCTGCTTCTTCTTGTGCTCTGCCATTGTAAGATTTAACACTGAACGTAGAATAGTGTGGGGCAAGTACAATGGAGATTGCCTCTTTCATACCGTCTTCTGCCATTTGTTGCACAGCATCTTCAATAAACGGTTCAATATGTTTTAATCCTAAATAATAAACAAACTCCACATCGTCCTGGATTTCATTTGCCCGTGCTTGTAAGCTTTGCGCCTGTTCTTCTGTAATCCGTGCCAACGGAGAAATACCACCAATTGCCTGATAACGCTCCGTTAAATCATCTAGCATTTCCTGAGTTGGTTTACGACCATGACGAATGTGTGTGTAATAACGTTCAATATCTGCTTCCTGATATGGCGTACCATATGCCATTACTAGTAATCCTACTTTTTTCTTTGCCATGAAGAGACATCCTTTCTTATCTTTTCGAGTATTCATGTATAAATGTAGTTAATTTTTTTAATCGATCTGGACTAATTTCAGGAGTAACACCGTGGCCTAAGTTAAAAATATGGCTAGGGTGTGCTTTTCCTTCATCGATAATTTGTTTTGCCTTTTCTTCGACTACTTCCCAATCCGCTAACAGGAAGGCCGGATCGAGATTTCCCTGCAATGCTCTTGTTACGTCTAACTCGCGTGCTTCTTTGACTGACATCCGCCAATCAAGACCAATGACATCGACAGGTAAGTCATTCCATTCCGTTATTAAATGGCTTGCCCCTACTCCAAAAATAATCAGCGGTACATTTGTATCACGTAACTCACTAAAAATGCGATTCATCACTGGTTTAATATAAGTACGATAATCTGTTACATTTAATGTACCGACCCATGAATCAAAAATTTGAATCGCTTGTGCACCAGCATTGACTTGCGCTTTGACGTACGTAATGGTCATGTCTGCTAGTTTATCCATCAATGCAAACCATGCTTCCCGATCACTGTACATTAGTGCTTTTGTTTTATGATAATTTTTGGATGGACCGCCTTCAATCATATAGCTTGCTATAGTAAAAGGTGCCCCACTGAAACCAATCAACGGAACATTCAACTGCTCCTTTGTTAACAAGCGGATTGTATCTAATACATAAGGAACATCACTCTCCGGATCGATCGTTCCCAATTTCTCAATATCACGTAATGATACAATCGGATTATCAATAACAGGACCTATACCTGATTTAATGTCCACATCTACACCAATTGCAGGTAAAGGCGACATAATATCCTTGTATAATACCGCTGCATCCACATTATACATTTCTACCGGTAACCTTGTCACATAGGCACAAAGTTCTGGTTGGTGAGTAATTTCAAATAAAGAATATTTCTTTTTTAATTCACGGTATTCTTTTTGTGACCTGCCCGCTTGCCGCATGTACCAGACAGGTGTGTAATCTGTTTCTTCTCCTCTAAACGCTTTTAATATCGTATCATTGAATTTTGTCATCTATTTCACCCTTTTTTCCCATTCTATTCTACTATAGAAGGTTTGACTGCTCCTGTATAGTATTTTTCAAAAACGTTCACTAAATTGTAATTATTATAACTAAAAAGTAATTGTAATTAGTTTGAGATTAAAAGTCAAACTCTAAAGATGTTATATTGGATGGTTCTCCAGCTTGTTTCGTTAACGGATTATATGGTACAACATAATATTCACCCGAACGGAACACATTGATCCGATCAATCGTGTAATTACCTTGACCTTCCGCTTCGCCAATTAAGTGGTCTTCCTCTTCACCACGTTCATAAATGCGATAGACAATACGACCATCTTCTGCCGGTGTCCAGTTTAACTCGCCCTGAAGTAATGAAAAACCACCTAATTGAATCGATGCTGTTAGATCGTTTATCACTGGTAATTGTATCGGTTCTGGTAAATCTTCTACATCATCTGGCTGTTCAAAGTTTTCTGTTAATGGCACTCTTTTATCAATTTCGGTTAAAATCGATTTCGTTAACCTTGTTGCTGCTTCAGAACCTGTTGTTAAATAATTTTCTGCTGTTGCATTTTCATATCCGATCCATGCCGTTGTCACATATTCAGGGGTAATACCTGCAAACCAAGCATCCTTGACCGCTCCATCTCTTTCCGGATGTTGGGTCGATCCTGTTTTACCTGCCAATGCTTTGGCGTATTCACCAGCAGTCCCGGTACCATCCTTTGTTACTCCTTCCAGCATACGCAACATATTCCAAGCAGTTTGAGAATTATACACACTTTCTTTCGTCTGACCAGGAGGTTGTACTTGTACTTGGTCTTTGTTATAAACCGCTCGAACACTTCTTGCTTCTAGCCATTCCCCTCCGCTAATAAAGGTGCGATACCCCTCAGCTGCTTGGATCGGTGTGATTCCTGTTTCTAAACCGCCTAAAGCAATCGCCAACCCTTGATCACTGATATCAATTTTCATTTTTTCCAATATCGATTTACTATAACTAATGCCAATTTGATCGAGTAACCAGACAGCAGGAGCATTCTTTGATTCAACTACTGCTTGAAACATGCTTACTTCTCCATCAAATTGACCGTTCACATTGTTAACACGATAGCCATCATCATATTCGATATCCCGGTCTGGAATCATATCATATGGTTGATACTTGCCTAATTGCATCGCTGGTCCATATACTGCCAGAGGTTTCATCACAGAGCCTGGTTGTTTTTTGGTTAATAGATGGTTCATTTCATTTAATTGAAAATCGCGTCCTGCAATTAATGCTTTTAATTGACCTGTTTCTTGTTCCATTAATACAAAACTACCATCTACTGCATCATTTGATCCGTGATAAAAATCACTATCTTGCATTTGATCATAGGTGATTTTTTGTATGGCTGGATCCATATGTACTTCTACTGTATAACCACCACGTTTTAATGCATCACGACTTAAGTCATATGTAATTTCCACTTCCTCTAACACATAAGCAAAGTAATCATCTAACCACGGATCTCTTTCCTCTTCTTGAGCTTCTATTTTAATTTCTGTTGCTTGCAATTCCAGCATTTGCTCGGTTGAAATATTCCCTTCATTTCCCATTTGCTGTAATACCAAATTTCTTCGTTGTTTTGCTTCCTCTAAGTCATGATGTGGTGAATACGAATTTGGCGCTTTCACCATAGCGGCAAGTAAAGCTCCTTCTTCGATTGATAATTCCTCTACATCTTTCCCAAAATAGTAATCAGCTGCTGTACCTACTCCATGTACGCCATGCGCCAAATATATTTGGTTTAAATAAAGTTCTAAAATTTGCGATTTGGTATAATTTCGTTCCAGATAAACCGATGCCATGACTTCCTTTGTTTTTCTCATCCAAGTTTTATCATTGGCTAAAAAAAGGTTTTTAGCCAATTGCTGTGTAATCGTACTGCCGCCTTCCACCTTACTCATTGCTAATATATCACGGTAAACGGCACGTGCAACAGCTGGTAAAGAGATGCCAGCATGCTCATAAAAACGTTGATCCTCCATCGCAATAAACGCTTCTTCTACATGGTCCGGAATTTGTTCTAAGGTGACATAGTCTCTATTTTCTGTGTATAGTTTACCTAACACCGTGCCATCTTCAGCAACCACTTTCGAAGCAGTCGGTAAAATAACCGCTCTTTCGTCAAAAACAAAGCGCCCACCAAATATAATAAAAAGATAACCTAAAACCGCTAATAAAAACATCGAACTGACGATAATCGAAAGCCATTTGTATCGTTTGATCCACGACCATAAAGACTGGAAAAGCTGTTTTATTTTATCTTTATCCAAACTGTTACACCACCTTTCTCTTAAATTTCGACAATAGTTTCATTTTATCATAAAACATATGCATGCGACGAATGTTATAATAGAAAAAAAGAGGAGGCAAAGAATGAATGGTTATATGACAAACGGAACATATCCATATCTGGAGAAACTAAAAAGTAAGCATACCATCTCTCCCTTTATTCTTATGCACAACGAGGACAAAGCTGTCGCCTACTATGAGGATACAAATTCATCCATTTTTGAAACAAGCAGAGATTATCTGGTATTGGCACAGGCCGGTAAGTTAGCAGAGCTAGGGTTTATCAGTCTGTCACACCTTCCTGTTACAGATGAAGGACGTCCAATATTTGAAATGGATTATAAACAGAAAGTGAATGAAATAAGTGGGGGGATTGCTACCAGATTATTACGACCACTAAAAGGCAACTCCTATATTTTACTCGTGGAATGGAATAATCCAAAAGACTATCAAGCATGGAAACAAACAAAACCTCTTCCAAATAAGAAAGAAGATTCCTATATAGCCGGATCCGTCTATACAGAAACCTTCCAAGTTGGAGAAGAGGAAAAAGAATAAAAGCTGATGCTGTTCCCTAAATGTTCGCGAGATAATGGAAGATATCCCACGAAAAAGGCTGATCACTTTTATAAGCAATCAGCCTTTTCATTATTCCTCTGCTAGTACTTCTTGCTCAAAGAAATCTTCAAAATTAGATTGTGGTTGTTCGCCAACTACTCTTGCAGATTCCTCTCCACCTTCATAATGTACCATCGTAGGTGTTCTTTCAATATTAAATTCTGCCCATGCATTTTCAAATTCTAATAAATTCAATTTCACTAAATCCACACCATATTTTTCGGCAATTGGTACCAATACAGGTGTCATTCTTTGACAATGAACACATTCCGGGCTATAAAAGTAGACTGTTACATCATCACCATTGTCTAATTTGCTTGCTAATTCTTCTGGTAATATTTGATTTTGGTATATTTCATCATCTAGTTGATCAATAGTTGATTGCTTTAAGTCTGTTTTATTATAAGGGTTGTCTACCCCTTCAAGCTGTTTGGAATTTTGATATTGCACTACGAAGATTAATGCTCCAAAAATGACAACGAGCACTAATATAAATATTACCATTTTTTTCACTTTAAACGCTCCTTTGTTGAACAATTAAATAAATGTGAATTATAAAGATGACAAGAAAGGCAATCAATGCCTGAAAAGGAATTGATGCAAAACCAAGATAATTCACATACGTCGTTGTACATGGAATTAGACCACATGCATCACCTGTTTCTTGCAAACCAGGAACTTTCTGAATCAAATAATGATAGCTGGAAACTAAAAATCCTATTCCACTTAAAATAAGCCCAGGAAAGGCGTATCGGATATCTTTTTTATAAACTGCATATCCATAAATAACGACGAGTGGATACATTAAAATCCGTTGATACCAGCATAATTCGCAAGGTATGAATTTCATAATCTCGGAATAAAACAAACTTCCCAGTGTTGCGATAAGGCTCCCGGCCCAAACAATAAATAACAATGTTTCTTTCTTCTTGTCCATTTCGTTCACATTCTCCTCTCACATTAATTATACATACAAGCACTTGAAAAACAAATGAATGATTTGTGAAAAAAAAGAAGCAACTCCGAAAAAGTTGCTTCAACCTACATATTGATAATACACTTTTTTAGCTTCTTGTATATTTTTCGTTCCATGTATAAGCGTTCGTCCATCCCGAAATACGACCACACGATATTTATCTATCTCAAATGATAACAAATAAGGATTGCTAAATAATTTGAGTTGTTGATTACGTTCCAAATGTTTTTTCATTTCTTCAAAGTGAATCACTTTTTCACCATTTGTTCTTATTTGGACTGTATTTCGCCCACATAAAACGGCTGTTTTCAACTGAGCTTGATAAGTTAAATATGGATACTGTTTTTTCGAGCAGGATGAACACGTGTCATCCTTTAAACTGGCTACTTTCAATTCCATTTGCTGATTTTTCCATAAATCAAAAGCGATTAATTTTCCGGAAAGTGTATCCAGGTTCCCTGTTAGTATTTTCAAAACCTCTGTTACCTGATGAGAGACAACCATTTGTACTGCTGGACTAATAATGCCAACTGTATCACATGTTGCACCGTCACTTGGTATGTGATCCATCAAGCATTGTAAACAAGGTGTTTCCTCTGGTAAGACGGTGAATGTTACCCCATAACTTGCCACACATGCCCCATAGATCCATGGTTTATGGTGTTTTTGACAAATATCGTTAATTATTAATCTCGTATCAAAATTGTCTGTGGCATCGATTACTACATCCGCTTCTGGGACAATTGCTTCCAGTTCATCAACTCCGGCATCGATCACTTCTGTATGAATTTTGGTCAAATGATTAATCTCTTCCAATCGTTTTTTAGCAGCAATTACTTTAGGTGTTTGCATGCGGACATCTTCTTCAGAAAAAAGCTGTTGCCGCTGCAAATTGGTTTCTTCCACATAATCACGATCAATCAAGGTCAACGTGCCAACCCCTGCTCTTGCTAGCATCTCTGCACTGCTTGAACCAAGTGCACCAACACCAACAATTACGACATGACTTTCCTGTAATCTTTTTTGCCCTGTTTCACCAATTGGTTCGAAGAGCATTTGACGATGATAACGATTATTCACCAATACTTATCCCTTCCTTAGGACTGCTTGCCACAGCGTATTCCTTCTTCGCAATCCGACCTGCTTCAAATCCTAGTCTGCCGGCTTCTACAGCTAATTTCATAGCTTCAGCCATCTTGACAGGATCATTTGCACCGGAAACAGCCGTATTGAGAAGAACACCATCTGCACCTAATTCCATAGCATAGGCAGCATCTTTCGGTGAACCAATTCCCGCATCTACAATCACTGGTACGTTTGCTTGTTCAATAATAAATTGCAAGTTTAATGGATTAATAATCCCTTGCCCCGATCCGATTGGTGATGCTCCTGGCATAATGGCATGCGCACCTAACTCTTCTAGCTTTCTCGCAAGTACGACATCATCTGAAGTGTAAGGCAGAACAGTAAAACCTTCCGCCAGTAAAGTCTCTGTCGCTTTTAAGGTTTCTACAGGATCTGGAAGTAATGTTTTGTCACAACCGATTACTTCTACTTTCACCATGTCACATAGGCCTGATGCATCCGCTAATTTGGCAATTCTGACTGCTTCTTCTGCATTTTTGGCACCAGCTGTATTTGGCAGAAAACGATATTTCTGTAAATCTATTTTTTCGAGAAAATTTGGTTGATCTGAATCAAAAATATTCATCCGACGCACGGAAAAAGTTAGTACCTCTGTTTCTGATACGTCTACTGCTTGTTTTTGAATATCATAGTTTGGATATTTTCCTGTTCCTAAAAATAATCGAGAATTAAATGTAGCCTTACCTACTTTAAGCATCGTTTATCATCCTCCTCCAACAAAATGGACAATTTCTAATCTGTCACCTTCTGAAATTGCCGTTTCTTTATGTTTTTCCTTTTTTAAAATGGTTTGATTATGCTCAACAATTAATGATTTCTTCTCCAACCGTAATTCCTGGATTAATTCTTCAATATTTGTAATTCCTTCACTTACTTCTAATGGATCACCATTTACGATAACCTCCAAGATCAGCCCTCCTTTTATCACGGTGCTAACCTAACCATCCATAAGCCCCTACTCTTACAAAGAAGCTAAGTGGGGATCAGGGACGCTAACACCCTGACGAGTTTTGCTATACATCAGTGGTGGATAAAACCCCCACTGGTGTAAGTCTCACTTTATACAGAAATAAGACTTGCTCTTTTCAAAGAAAACGTAGCCAAATAAGATGGATCGACTTGTTTTCCTTCGACGATATCTGCCATAAAAGTAGCCGTTCTAGGTGCCAGCAATATGCCATTACGATAATGCCCTGTTGCAACATATAATCCTGATACATCTGGCACTTCCCCTAGATAAGGAAAACCGTCTTTCGTTAAGGGCCGGACACCCGCCCAGACCTTTTCAATCGTCGCCTTATTTAACGCTGGCAATATCTGTTTAGCCCGCGATAACAAATGCAGTACACTTGCCACCTTGACGTCTTTATCGGTTTGATTTGGCTTGGATGTTGCACCAATAATGATCCGGTTACCTCTTTTAGGAACGAGATAACAACCTTCTGTAAAGATCGTCGATTGAATCAGAGGCTTTTCCGTAATTACGGACAGACATTCGCCTTTAACAGGTGTAAATTGTTTAATGTATTGGGGAAATTGAGAACTCTTAAATCCACAAGTCATGATGACACGATCAGCAGTATATGCTTTTCCAGCTGTCTTCACACCTGTCACCTGACCGTTTTCACTCAAGATATCATGTACTTTCGTCTGTTCCATGATCACAGCACCATGATGTTCTGCAGCTTTCGCGAATGCTTTTGTTAAATGTGGTGCAGATACTTGACCTTCTGTCGGACAATAAAGCGCTGCATAAAAATCGTTTGCGAGTTCTTTTTCCGGTATAGTTGCTGGTGAAATCACTTTTGCCTCTACTCTTTGTTGCGTTTGAAAACTGGCGATTCTTTTTAGAGCATCGATTTCATCTTGGTGGTAAACAAGCTTCAAGGCGCCTTTCTCGATTAACTGAATGTCAATACCGCTTTCTTCTAGCAATTCTTTAGCTAAACGAGGAAATAAAGCACGACTTTCTTTGGCAAATCGAAATAACGGCGAGTCTGCTTCGAACTCCATTTGCACGCCTAACATACCTGCTGCTGCACTGGATGCCTCAGCTGCAATTGTATTCTCTTCCAACAGTAGAACCTGATAACCTCTTTTACTTAATTCATAGGAAATCGAAGCCCCCATCACTCCACCGCCAACAATGATTTGATCGAATCGTTTAGTCAAGATATTCCTCCTTCCTCATGTCGAACACTTCACGGTAACGCTTTAATGCTTCGTGAGAATCTTCGGCATCCCACATTCCTGACATGATTGCTACACCACTTGCACCAGCATCAAGTACTTGGCTGATATTATGTTCGGTAATCCCACCAATAGCGATGACAGGAATTGAAACATTTTCATTTACAGCAGTTAATCCAGTAATACCTCTTGGTGCGATGCCTGGTTTAGAGTTACTTGAAAAAATATGACCATATAGCAGAAAATCTGCACCATTTTGTTCTGCAACTATCGCTTCGTCCAGAGAATGTACTGACTTACCGATACTGATATCCGGAAAGGAGTGTCTCACATCTGCAACCGGGATACTATGAAATGCAAGCTGAACTCCCCTGCATTTTTTTACCCAGGCTACATCTGTACGGTCATTAATGATGATACGATCAGCTGGCACACCCGCTTCTAACAAATATTCTATCATTTCCAATATTTCTTTTGCTGTTTTGCTCTTTTCCCGAAGATGAATAAAATCAATCTTATCGATATTCTCTGGAACAAGACGCAAATCTCTTTCTGTTAATCTGCCATTTGAAATAAGGTGAATTCCATGCATCGTTTTACTCCTTTGTCTTAGAGGAAGTGAATAAGAAAAGCTTTGCGCGCTCGAATCTAGACATGGTTTTTTACCTTCAAGAACAAAAGCGCAGAGCGCCCGCTTAAAAACGTAGCGACTGGAGCGAATCAACTGAGATAAAGGAATCACGGTGAGGCTTGCGAACCGATGATGACTTATCGTAGGGCGATTCGTGAAGTCGCCTAGTTTTTGGCGCTCGGAGCTGGACGTGGCTTCACAGATTACCTACTAGTTATCCACATCCCTAAAATTTTATAATTTCCTAGACTAATAAAAAACCACCCATCCAGCATTGGACGAGTGGTATGTATTGAAAGCTTCAATATGATCGCTTTTCCTACCACTTCCCTCCGCTGGTGTTAACCAGATCAGGTTCAAAGGGTCCGAAGATTCGTCTCAGCCAATTGGCTCCCCTAGTGTTCTAACGTATTATTTTTTGCTTATAGGAAAAGGATAACACAGGATTAAACATTCGCCAATAAAAATTTTAATAATTTATATGTTTAATATTTCTCCATAAGGGTAGACATATAATGGAAACATAAATAAGAAAGGATGTTGAAGTAAATGGCCCAAGATCAAGAAAAATTACAAGCATTAATTGACGGATTAAATGAAGACTTAGCAAATGAATATGCGGCAACGATCATGTATACGTATCATGCATCCGTTGTTTCAGGATTATATCGTTCCTTCTTAAAACCATTTTTCGAAGATGAAATAAATGATGAGATCGGACATGCTTTATACTTATCCGACAAAATCAAGACATTAGGTGGTACACCAACCACGACACCAGCAAAAGTCGAACAATTAACAGATGTTCAAGCAATGTTAGAAGCTACTCATCAAGCTGAAACTAAAACCATTGAGCGCTATGAAAAAAGAAAACAGCAAGCAGATGAGCTTGGCTTAACCGAACTTGTAGTGAAATTAGAAGATATTATTGCAGATGAAACAAGCCACAAAGAAGAAACAGAACGACTTTTGGCAGATGCCAGCTTTCAATAATTCGTTAACCCCCCCTTTTTAATATATAAGAAAACAACTTCCATTGAATTGGAGGTTGTTTTTTTCTATAAATTTTTTTCATAAAAACGCTTCTACTTCTTGGAAAAAGGAAAATCTAGTAAACTGTGGTATAATAGGAAGAAAATCTTCTATGGGGTGAGGACATGAGGGACACTTTATTTGAGGAAATAGATGCTTTATACGATGAAATGGTGGAAATGCGCAGGTTTTTACACCAGTATCCGGAACTTTCCTTTCAAGAATATAAAACAGCAGCATTCATTCAAGAACAATATAAAATATTAGATATTCCATATCAAGCAAATATTGGCGGAAATGGAGTTGTAGCCACTTTAAGAGGTGCTAAGCCTGGTAAAACCGTTGCATTACGTGCTGACTTTGATGCATTACCAATTCAAGATGAAAAAGATTTTCCGTATAAATCAAAAAATGACGGTGTTATGCATGCTTGTGGGCATGACGGTCATACGACAACATTACTTGCTGTTGCCAAAGTCTTAAAAAATCATCAGGAAGATCTTGCCGGAACAGTGGTTTTTATTCATCAGCATGCTGAGGAACTTGCTCCAGGTGGTGCCAAACCAATGATTGAAGCAGGTGTACTGAAAAATGTCGATGTTGTTTACGGCACACACCTATGGACCAATACACCATATGGAATCGTTCAGACATCCCGAGGAAACTTTATGGCTGCAGCGGATCACTTCACTATTCATATAAAAGGAAAAGGAGGTCATGGAGCAATCCCACACCAGACAAAGGATCCAATTGTGGTTGGTTCACAACTTGTAACGAATCTGCAGCAAATCATCAGCAGACGCATCGATCCTTTGGAAACGGCCGTCTTGTCTATCGGTCAATTTCATGCTGGTAATGCGTACAATATTATTCCCGATATAGCGATGATTGATGGTACAGTACGCACGTTTAATCCAGTCTTACAACATTTTATTAAGGATGAAATCGAAAAAGTGATCAAAGGCACCTGTATTGGTTATGATGTATCCTATGATTTTGATTATTCCTTTGGATACCCACCGGTTGTCAACCATGCCAAGCATGCGGAAAAGGTATTAACTGCTGCCGAACAGGTGAAAGAAGTGGAGAAGGCCGAAATGATTGAACCGAGTATGACAGGCGAGGATTTTGCATACTATTTAGAAGAAAAACCTGGTGCCTATTTCTTTACGGGCGCCCAAATCGAAAATGGCTTTGTCCCCCATCATCATCCAATGTTTGATTTTGATGAGCGAGCAATGAAAATAGCAGCCAAAACATTAATTGCTGCTACGTTGAATGTAAATAAATAGATTGTGTTATTAATGAGAGGGACAGAAGTACTCCATTTACGACCAAACACGAACATCAAAAATTGATGCTCGTGTTTTTTCCTTGGATATGCGTTTCTGTTCCTTTTTTAAGAAAAGCATCATTTTCCCTTGGATAAAGGCATTTATCTAAGGAAGAGCGCGAATTATCCAAGGAGCAGAACCAGATATCTAAGGAAGGGCGGTAATCAACCTTATTTATTTAGTGAATACGTTCAGATAAATTCAATTCCGTCACGCTCTCTACTTCCTCTTCCAAGAACGATTCGCCTAGCTCTGATTCAATTGCTGCTTCCAAGTTGGCATCTTCAAAGTTAATCGTTTCTTCTTGACTACAACCAATCAGTGCCAACGCAAAAAATAATAAAGATGTTAACTTTAACATGTATTGCAAATAAAATCTCACCTTTCTCTTCTACAACCTTAAATCTACAACATCATTCAAATTCTTCCATTAGACCTTATTAATATCCAATTATATACATTTTATATGGTATTTTTCACCTTTAGTGTATATGATATGATTTCAATAAATAAAAACACCCCATAAGTTAGATTATATCCTAACTTATGGGGTGTTTATGTGATCAAATTCTCTCTTGATGGGACATCTTCTTATTTAAATAGTTCGGAATGACCATACCAATAAATAATAAAGCTGCGATCGCCATTACAATTCCTATCAACCATTCCCCTATCACGAAAAGGAAAAGAACAAATACTACACCTGCGAACATAATTAGCTGCTGCATCCATTTTATAAAAGCTTGCTTCCGTACACTAGTCCCAATCGGATAAAGATCTAACCATACTAATGTTGCATGGTGTTTCCATAATGGAATCATCTGCAAAAAGATCATATACATAAACAACATAGCAAAAATGAGCTTTAGCCAGAGATTAGGTACAAAATAAACAAGGAACCCACCAATGACAAGCAATCTTACATATATGCCTAAATATTCTCCACTTCTAACTGTTGTTAAGCGGTACAAATAAGGATAAGCCTGTTTCTGATGGAAAGGAATCGATCCGGTCAACAAGCGTGCAAGCCAGTGACGTTTTTTTACTTGTGTTTCCATATGTGGCACTTCTGTAAACATATTGGCTAACCTGTAAAAGGACCGCATTCGCATATAATCACTTTCTATTAACAAGTCCCAATTTAATGCGCGCTGTTTTCTAGCTGTTTGGTAGTTAGTAACAAAAAGAACGACAAGTAACACAGTAATCACTGCTAAAAAGATCATCTCCTGCACAAGAAAGAAATAAACTAACGTTATAATCAACGCAAACCTTACGATCTTGTCCAACATTCTAAAGTTCTTATCCCGAACACGTAGCATCCACCAATTTGCCACTAAACTCCATGCTTTAATAATTAACAATACTACAAACAATAAACCAAAAGACGAGTTTTCAGGGAAAACAGTCATATATAACGGCGCAACTGCAGCCATTGCTAATACGAATAAGTAAAGTTGTGTGGCAAAACTGTAGATTAAAGCTCGAAAAAAATATCCAGAAAGTTGCAATTCTGCTGGAATCAAAAAGACTATATCTGCCCTTTTTAACAATGTTTGAATTGGGCTGTGTGCAGTGACCACACCTAGTACGACCGCAATCACCCACGTAGACGGAAAGTAATCAGGAATATTCTCTAAAAACTGCTGATAATAAACAGACATTGCTCCGACAATAAACACCATAGCGATCATAAGATGTCCTGTGAGGATATAACGCAAATATCTGCTTAACTCCTTCATATGTGCTGATAAACGTTCAACAAACAATCGATGCGAATTAAGCATATTGATCGGCTTCTTTCGTTAATTGGATATAAAGATCATCTAATGTTGCTTGTGGCCGGTCAAAAGCTTCTCTTAATTCATCCAATGTTCCTTTTGCACGAATTAAGCCATCATGAAGGATAACAAAACGATCACAATAACGCTCTGCCGTTGCTAAGATATGTGTCGACATTAATACACCCGCACCTTGGTCTTTCATTTGATTCATCAATTGAAGGTAGGATTGTATCCCGAGTGGATCTAATCCGACAAAAGGCTCGTCCACAATATATAAATCAGGTTCGACCAGAAACGAACACATTATCATCACTTTTTGCCTCATCCCTTTGGAGAAATGGATAGGAAACCATTTTAACTTCTTTTCTAATCGAAATTCTTTTAACAAAGGAGTGACACGTGCCTGATATACGTCTTCCGGTAACTCATAAGCCATAGCAGTTAATCGTAAATGCTCTTCTAATGTTAACTCGTCATATAAAACAGGCATTTCTGGAATATAAGAAAAATGTTGTCTGTAACTTTCTGCTGCTTCCTGAAACGTCTTCCCTTTGATCGAGACAGTCCCTTTTTTTGCTTGCATTAAGCCAATCACATGTTTAATTGTGGTACTTTTTCCTGCACCATTTAAACCGATCAACCCCACAATCTCATTCGGCTTCACTTCAAATGAAATACCATGCAGTACATTTTTATGGGTGTAACCACCTTCGAGATCTTTGATATGTAATAAAGGTTCCATTATTTAACGCCCCTTCTATTTCGCTTCATTATACGTATTACCATTTCCTAATCATTATACCAAATTTTATTAGTATAAAGAAAAAAATATGGAACAAACTATTTGATGAAGGGGTAAAGAAAAAGTGTTCTATCGATCCTTTCAAATAGTGAAAAAACATTGTTTTAAAATTTGATAATCACTTACTTTATCCAACATGAATCTTCCCCGGTTCGAGGGTAAGAAAAAATCTTCTCCCCTTCATGCAGGATGTGTTACTTAAACGATATATCGTTTTGTAGCACTCCTGCTATTTTTTTTACCTCTTAGCGTTTTAAAGAACAATAAAAATAATGTATAATATAAGAAAAGCACCTAGCACCACAAAACGGAAAGACTTCACTCCGTATACGTAGATAGGGAAATAACTGACATCTGGTAGCTAACGCTCTAGACACATATCCCGAAGTTATTGCACAACGAGCAAAAAGACTTATAAATAGAAGGAGCGATCGTATGGGAACACATGAAGATTGTATTTTTTGCAAAATTGTGGCAGGTGACATACCTTCTGCAAAAGTTTATGAAGACGAAGATGTTTATGCATTCCTTGATATTAGTCAAGTGACGAAAGGGCATACCTTAGTCATACCTAAAAACCACAGCAAAAACATATATGAAACAGATGAAGCACTTGCTGCTAAACTGTTTGCACATGTACCGAAAATTGCAAATGCCCTAAAAGAAACATTTCAACCAGCTGGAATTAATATACTTAATAATAACGAGGAAGCTGCTGGGCAATCTGTATTCCATTTACATATTCATCTTATACCTCGTTATGATGAAACAGATGGCTTTAAGCCTAATTGGATCACACATGAAGATAAGTATGATTTAGCTGATATGGCCTCTAAAATATCTACAAACCTTTAATTTTTTTAAAAAATATGGTTTGATTATCAACAAAAAAGAGAATGTTATAAATATGAAAGGAGTGTTCGGAATGATTAACAGCAAGTCATTATTAATCGGCTTTTTAGCTGGAGGATTAGTAAGTGCTGCTGCTACACTTTTAAGTACACCTAAAGCAGGAAAAGAATTAAGAACTGACGTTAAAGTAAAAAGTGATGAAGCAGTACGCTACATTAACCATTTAAGAACAGAAGGTGTCGACCTAAAAGAACAGATTAGTAAAACATCAAAAGAGGGTGCAGCTTTAATTAAGGACCTCTCCGCAGATGTAAAGGAATCGATTGAATCATGGAAAAAAACGGTCGAACCACATCAAAAAAATATTCAAAAATATATAACACAAATTGAAGAAAGTTTAAAAGAACTAGAAGACAAAACAAAAGCAAATTAACAAGGAAGAGCTGGCTCATGGCCGGCTTTTTTATTTTATTACCAAAAAATACAAGCGTTCGCTAAAAAAATTACATAAAACCTATTGATTTTTCATACAAAACATACTATAGTCATGTAGTATTATTTAAATGAATCGATTTTAGAAAAAGGGGTGATCCTAGTGAACTGTTGGGATTCCATCAATGTAACAAAGCAACTTGGATTTTATCGAAGCCTTATTTTATCATTATTATTTGGACTATTATCTTTTATCTTTTTGTATTTACCATTTACATTGATTCATAAAGATGTCTTAGTTAAAGACCACGGTCTAATCCCAGTTGTACTTGGATTAGCGATTTTACCTTTGTTGCATAAAGCATTACGAATTTTGCCTTTAAAATTCACGAATAAAAACTTACGATTAAAATGGACATTAGAGAAGAAATTTTTCCCTAACTTTCATGTAGTTAATCATACAAAAACAACGAAGCCAACATTATTTTTCGCTTTATTGACACCGACAATAATTATTACCATTCCTTGTATCATTAGCAGTTATTTTGTTCCATCTTATTATCCTTATTTTCTGCTATTAGGTGCAATTAATTTAAGTTTATCTTATATTGATTTTCTATATATTCGTCATCTATGGAAAGCACCAAAAAAATGTCTAATTTCAAATGAAGAACAAGGCTATGATATATTAATTCCACGCTAGACCCGTTTCGATACTATGAAGCGGGTTTTTGTATATTTTCAGATGTAAACATACACGCGTAGCATCAGAAAACTGAAGAAGTAATGTTTTTCTTCTTTTTTGATTACTTAACAAGCATGATATAATGATTACATACATACTTTTCAATTAATAATGGGACATACTGTTCAAATCTTTAATTTTTTGTTAAAGTAATGACATGAGAATAAGGAGGTAAGCTTGATGCTTTTTGTGTTTGTCATTTTTGCTTTTTTTATATTATTTATATTCAACTCTCTAACGATGAGACTTTGTTTACAAACTGAAATGTCACAGGAAAAACAACCAAATGTTTTTCGAACCATTAATATTTTAATTACCATTTTACTTGTATCTTCATATGTTGAAGTTATTTATATCTAATTAAAATTAGTAAAAATAATGTAATCGATATTTTTATTGTTATTTTTAATCAAAAGTATGTTATATTATTGCAAGAGTAAAAAAATAGCTTTAGTAAATAGTAGGAGTGTAGGTAGAATGAAAAAATTAGCAATCTCTGCAACAATTGCAGCAAGCGTTATCGCACTTTCCGCATGTTCTTCAGATGATTCTGAGACGGTAGTGGAAACAGATTCAGGTAGTGTTACAAAGGATGCATTTTATGAAGAATTGAAGGCAGCCAATGGCGAACAAGTTCTCCAACAATTGGTGCTCGAAACAATTCTTGAAGATAAATATGACGTATCCGATGAAGAAGTTGATAATGAAATCGAAACATTTAAAGAGCAGTATGGTGAGCAATGGGACATGGTCTTAACTCAAAGTGGTTATGCAGATGAAGAAGCATTCCGTGATGATTTGCGTGTCCAACTGCTTCAAGAAAAAGCTGCGACCGAAGATATAGAAGTAACTGATGAAGAAATTCAAAAGCATTATGAAAGAATGCAAACAAATCTAGTTGCTAGCCATATTCTTGTTGAAGATGAAGATACCGCAAATGAAGTTATTGACCAGTTAAATGATGGGGAAGATTTTGCAGCTCTAGCAGAAGAATATTCTAGCGATACAGGTAGTGCTGCTGACGGTGGTAATTTAGGAGAATTTGGTGCAGGTGAAATGGTTCCTGAATTTGAAGATGCAGCATACAATCTTGAAATTGATGAAATTAGTGAGCCTGTCCAATCTACACATGGCTTCCACGTTATTAAAGTTACAGACCGTGTAGAAGCGGAAGATGTAGAACCACTAGAAGATGTAGAAGATCAAATCAAAAGAGATATTGCATCGACTAAAATTGATCAAGCAGCTCTACAAACTAAAATTCAAGATTTAATGAAAGATGCTAATATTGATGTTCAAATCGAAGAATTCGAAGATTTATTCACATTTGAAGAACCACCTGTAGAAGAGCCAGCTCCTGAAGGCACACCAGAAGAGCCTACTGAAGAAGAATCTGCAGAAGAAGAAACTGAATAATACTACACCCCCCTATCTTCCACCATGTGAGAAGATAGGGGTTTTTATGTTATTCTAATAATATCAGATATGCTTACTCTGTTTATTTAGTGTGTACCATTCAAAAATTTTTGAAACAAGATTAGGAAGTGATAAATGATGAACTCGCTGAAGTATTTTTATGAGATGATTACGATTGATTATAAGTTGACAGATCAACAAAAACAGGATCTCTCTATTAATTTCCCCGCTCCACCTTTACCAGAAGCTATGAAAGGGGTACATTTGAATACTTTAACAAAAGGTACACCCGTTTCAGCTAGGGTTTTATTAAATGAATTCGAAGTAAGAAAAACGAAAACAAATAAATCCTTTTTAAAAGTTACATTGAGTGACCAATCTGGAAACATTTCCGCCAAAATGTGGGATAACAATGGGGAAGTTGATGCGATGCTTCCTGTATTAGAACAAAAAGGTGTCTTTGATATCCGTGGTCAAGTCGATGAATTTAACGGCTTTAAAAGTGTCACTGTATATGAAATGACACCATGCAAGGATGACATTGATCCCTTTACATTGCTTGCTTATACACAACAGGATATAGAGGCATTGCGAGATGAACTGTTTGCCTATCTTTACGAATTACAACAGCCCTATCAAGATATTGCACTTAAAGCAATGGAACAACTCTGGGAAGGATTTCGCATCAGTCCTGCCGCGAAAGGGTTTCATCACAATTATTTGGGAGGTTTACTGAAACATACCGTTGGTCTGATGCGCTTCTGTAGATACATAACGATCCAATCAGATAATCCCTTCCGTGCCGTAATGCAGTTAATCAACAAAGTAGAAACCGAATATAAACTAGAAATTTGGAACTCTTTAAAAGAAGACAATGCCAGACCAACATATGTATGGAAAGACTGTATTGATCACCTCTATCATATGGTACATGGAATGGCTGAGTTTAAATATGACAGCATTAACTATGATGCACTGATTACAAGTATTTTGTTCCATGATATCGGTAAATTAGCAGAGTATGATTATGCTGGTAAATCCTTCGATATTTTTCACTTTCTCTTTCCCACAGGGGAATTTAAAGATCCAAATCGCAAACAGGCTGGAATTGCGATGGACCCATTAGGTGTAAACATTGGTCATATTCCATATGGGGTGATGTTATTATCTAAAGTAATTGAGCATCATAAAATTTCTGTCACGATGGAAGATATTCACTTAATGTCTCACTGTATCCTTTGCCACCATGGGTTACCAGAATGGGGAAGCGCCGTTCGTAAACCTAGTAATCTAGAAGGCTATATTATTCATATTGTCGATTACTTGGATAGCCGTTATGAAAATACAGAAGCAGATGAAGAAAAATAAATATCGTCGTAAAAAATAACTTGATATCGCTCAAGTTATTTTTTTACCAAACTGATTCACTGATGGTTCTCAATAGAATCAGACATAACATGATCAACAAAAATAATGAGAACGGGTGCTTTTTCTTTAGCAGGATATCCATGATAAATAAGATCGAAATGATACATATTAATAAAATTCCAACAATGGAAATAAGCATTAAATAGAACATAATGTCACCTTTTCTTAAACCGATATATCCAATTTCAAACATTTTTGAATAATTTTATGGTACTATTACAATATTCATGTATAAAGTGGGGAATAAAAATGTTTGAGATCTTTGCTATTATTGTATTTATCATTCTATTATTTGATCTTTCAAAAATTAGAAATCAACATGACCAGATCATAGAACAGAATGAGGAAATCATCGAACTGTTAAAAGAATTACGTGATAAATAGAAGAAATGGGGAATTGTTATGGAGTGGCATCACAATAACTATGTAATTAGTGATGATAAATATTTACTCAATCTGGACATCATTTATAATCTTTTAAAGCCGACTTATTGGGCGAATGATCGAAGCAAAGAAACGATAAAGCACAGTATAAATAATTCATTTTCTTTTGGGGTTTACCTTGAAAATAAACAAATTGGATTTGCTCGTGTCGTTTCAGATCAGGCAGTATTCTCATGGATATTAGATGTGGTAATTGACCCAGAATATCAGGGGCGCGGAGTTGGTTCCATACTCATGCAATACATACTGGAACACCCTTCACTTAAAAAGACAAAATTTGCTTTAGCTACTAAAGATGCTCAACCATTTTACGAAACATTTAACTTTATAGAACGGCCATGTATGGTACGAAGAATTGCAAAGGATGAACAGTAAAGATGCAAGATTGGTTCTTCACGGTAATGAATGAATTTGGTTATCTTGGTATTATGTTTTTAATTGCATTGGAAAATATCTTTCCACCTATCCCATCGGAAGTAGTATTAACTTTTGGTGGTTTTTTCACTACTGTATCCTCATTACATGTCGTTGGTGTAATTCTTTCGTCAACGGCCGGATCTGTTTTAGGAGCGATTGTATTATATCTGATTGGAATGCAACTCAACATCCAGCGATTAGAAAGAATCGTTGATAAATGGGGGCACATTCTTCGCCTCAAGAAAGAGGACATCCATAAAGCAGATGCATGGTTTGATAAATATGGCTATTGGACCATCTTCTTTTGTCGCTTTATTCCATTAATCCGCAGTCTTATTTCAGTTCCAGCTGGGATGTCGCAAATGAATGTTAGTCTATTTTTAGTCTTTACCACTCTTGGAACTTTAATCTGGAATACGGTCTTAGTTTTCTTGGGAGCTTATGTCGGGGAATCATGGGAAGATATTGTCTATTATTTTGATATTTATTCTAACTTTTTTTATCTTCTCATTTGCTTTGGGTTCTTATTCTTTATTATTCGTTTTTTAAGAAGAAGGAAATAAAGTGAGACTTCCCTCAGTGGAGGTTTTACGGACGATTAGCACCGTGATAAAATGATGAAGCCATCCCCTTTCGATGGAGGATGGCTTGATAGATATTACAACAGTTTCTTTGCTGAAAACCGTAATGTTAACCATTACATCACAGATATCACGAACGGTACAATAGCCCATGCAGGCATGATCAACGTCCAATATAATAAGTACAGACTAACAGCAAAAAGAAACCACCTTAATATATAGCAAGCACTCGAAAAGAATTCTCGTACAACATCCATTTTCAAATCCTTTCTGTGATCACTTCTTGCTTATTTTTTTCTTTTGATGATATAGCCATTTTCTATTTTATCAAAGCCCACTTTTGGATAATAATCCATAGCAGATGGTGCAGACAGTAGAATCAAGGCAACATGTTCATTTAGTTCTTCTTTAACTTGTTCAATTAATTGTTTGCCGATTCCCTGATGCTGATAGGCTTGAACGACGGCTAAGTCTGACAAGTAACAGCAATAACTGAAATCAGTCAGTCCTCTTGCCACCCCCACTATTTTTTCCTGATCCCAAGCAGTGACTAATACATTGGCATGATCGAGCATTTGCTGCATACGATCTAAATCGTCGTAAGGTCTTTTAATGCCAGAAGCATGAAAAACTTCTGATAAATCCCTAGGTGTTATCGTTATATCATTTTTATACATAATATTCATAGTACACTCTCCCATTATAATGTAATACTTGCTTTTGCTGTCGCATTAGCAGTGAAATATAATACTTGATGATCCTTGCTTAATTCTGCGACAATCTCTAATACTTTTTCCTTTCGATTAGCATCAAAATGTACGAAACCATCATCAATCAAAAAAGGTAGCGCTAACCGGTTGGCCATGACATGACTTAACGCAAAGCGAATGGCAATATATAATTGATCCTTGGTTGCCTGTGATAATTCGATTACATGAAAAACAAAACCTTCTCTGTCTTCTACAATGATCGTTTCATTATCTTCTATATATATGTGCTGGTACCGGCCTAATGTCAGTTTGTTAAAATAATGACTTGCCTGTTCAAATACTTGCGGCATATATTTTTGTGAATACGTTGATTTTGCTTCCGTTACGTTTGCCAATGCCACTTGGTAAACGGCCCATTGATTTGCTGCTTCTTGTAATTCTTCTTGTTTTATCGCCAATTGATGCTTAAGAATGGAAACATCTTCATTTGCTTCTAACATAGCGATACTTGCTTTTTGATCACTTAATAAAGATTGTTTTTCTTTTATTTTTTCAGTAGTTTCATTGACTGATTGTTGACATTCATCACGTAAGATTTGCAAGGTATGTTCATCCTCAAAATCCCCATCAGCGATTTGCTTGATCTCTCCTTCGGTAAATATAACAGCTAAGCTATCATATAACTGATTGCTTTTCTGCTGTAACACATCAAGTTCTTCTTTTTCCTCTCCCTTTTCGATAAATGCTTCCTCTGTCTCCACTTCCGCTTTTTGTAATAATTGATTGATTTCCTGTTGATACGGTTTTTGTTTCTCTACAATGGAAGCCAATTTTGATTGCAGTTCTTCTCTTCTCGTTTGTAGTTGCACGTATTCAGTTCTTCTTGCCTGTTCCTCTTGGATGGTTAGTTTCAGATCCATCGTGGCTAATTCCAGTAAATCAAAGGTCTGTTGCTGTTCTCTTTTATGCTCTTCAAGGTTATTAGTTTCCGTTTCTAATTGTTTAATATCTAAGAGTTTCTCTTTTTGAGTAATTACTTGTTGATAAAGCCTTGGCCAATAGGTCAATTCTACATTGCTCAAAAAAGGATATTGCTTTTGCTGATCGGTTATTTTCTGTTCAATTTGGTTTATACGTTCCTGTAAAAAAGAAAGTCTTTCCGCTTGTTTTAACTGTTCATTTTGAGATTTCTGCCTTTCTTTTTCAATTTCAATTAACTTATGTTGGAGCTCTGATTGTTGCTGGATAATCCGCTCCCGCTCATTAATTTCCGCTTGACTTAAGGATGCTAGCTGTTCTTGACCTGGCTGTAACCATTGTTTGAATGCTTGTCCATATAATCTCATTGCGATGTTCTGACCAATGGCAAGAACAACTGTGACAATAGACCATACTAGATCTGTAACAAAGAAAAGAGCTACTCCTATTATGAAGCCAATAAGCAAAGCGAAACTAGATATTTTTATTTGCTTCTGATATGTTTGCAACCATTTTTGAAATTGTGCTTGTTGTTTGGTTTGATTATCTACTTGATTCACTTGTTCGATCTCATTTTTATATTGTTTTACTTGTTCCTGTTCCAACAGTGATTTTTGCAGTTGTTCTTTTTCTTCCAGCAATTCCTGTTTCATTTTGGCTGTTGATGACCTATCATTTTCTAGGTACTGTTTTTCTAAGGTTAATTTCTCACGCTGATTCGCTAAATCCGCCCATGCTTCTTCTAGATAGAAAGGAAGTTCTGTCTCTCGTAATTGCTCGATTGTCAGATTAATCTGCATACTATCAAGCTTGGTGATGATTTCTTGTTCGATTGTAGAGATGCGTGTTCTGATTTGTTCGATTTCTGCTTCGATTTGATCGATTTCATTTTTCAATTTTAAACCAAATTCTATTTTCTCTAATTTTTCGTCAGGAATTAGATCCAAACTGTTTATCTGTTGCTCGATTTCCGCTACATTATTACGAAGTACCTGTTCTTCACTTTTTAAAGGCAAAATCGAATCCTTCCATTCATTTAGACGTTTTAAACCTTCAACAGGGAACATCATGTTTTGATTTTGCCTTTTCAATTTCGCATTGGTGAAATAATAATCCTCTATTAAAGCGTAATGGGTTAACCGTTTTTCAGCTTGTTCCTGGTTTTCTTTGGTACTGCTTTTTTCTTGTTCTAATTGGAATAAGTGCTTTTCTAATTGTTCGATTTCCACTAATCGCTGTTGATACTGATTTTCCTTTTCCTTGGCGTTGGTTAACTCGTTCTTGAGATCTGCTAACTCTTGAAAAAGTTGATTGATCTCCGGCTTTTTTCCATACGGTTTAAACCAATCAGCCAGCTTTTTTTCTAATACCCTTTCCGCATGGTAAATACGGTCTGACCCTGTCATACCAACCGCTAATAATACTTCATGCAAGGATTCATTGTTAAGATCCTGAATTTGCTTTAGATCATGGGCGTCAAATGTATAGATCGATTGGAACTCTTTTCGGTCGATCCCTTGTAAAGCGGATTGTAACCACTCTTCATCCATTTGTGCTCCATTGTTTCCATAGATAATCGCCTGGTTTTTATGTTTTCCATGAACTCGTTCGATCGTGACGGTCTGATCGGCAAGACCGGAAATAGTTAACCTACCGCCAACTGTTGATCCCTTTTTCGGTGTGAATCGTTCTATCTGCTTCGCTTTCATGCCAAACAACATGTATAAAATAAATTGCCTTAACGTTGATTTGCCAGATTCATTCTCCCCGGCAATCTCGATATGACCATCCTGCTGAAAAGAGAAATGCTGATCGATCCATTTTCCAAACCCATATATATGTATGCTTTCTATTCGCAAGGCTTACCCCTCCTTTTCATGCAGTAGTTGATCTAATAAATACTCTGCTTCTCGTTGGATCTCGTTGTGGTCATCCTCTACCAACTTCGATAGCCATTTTCTACCTTCCGTGTGCTGCCATAATGGACTGATGGATTGTTCCAGGTTAGTTACTTGAAAAGCAGTTGCCAACTCTTCCAAAAAACGGCCGCCCTGTTGCCATTCAGAACGTTTCGGTGCTTTTGCCCATTTATAGCCGATCATATAGTGATGTTTTGATTCCTGATTCAGATAGTCAAGCACTTCTAATAACTGACCATTGATGAACCAGATTTCCTTATCTTCAGCTACTTGATAAAATTCCAGCTGGATTAACGTTTTTACTGTCGTGAAACTATTCGTAAGTTCTTTCAGCTGTTCTGTCACACTTGTGATATCTACCCATCCACTGGCATCTACTGGAACTTTTTCAAATATAATAGATGATAAAGGTAGGAACTCTAATTCTGGCTCATGCTCAGATAAGGTGACAAGATAACATCCCTTCTCCCCTGTTTCTTTCGTTGACCTACCTTGGATATTACCTGGATAAACTACTGGCGGTCTTTCTGTTAATATTTCTCGTTTATGTATATGCCCTAATGCCCAATAATCAAATCCAGCTTGTTTTAATTCCGTTAATTGAAAGGGAGCATAGGCTGCATGATCTTGTATGTTTTCATTGCCAATACTTCCATGTAAAGTCGCGATATGGAAGCAATGATCGTCTGTTTTCTGGTATTCTTTTGTTTTATTCTCAAGTACTGCTCGATTTTCGTAACTGAATCCATAGATTCTTGCCTGTACTTGATCATTTTTGACAAACGGGTAGGAAGTAACAGCTTCCTTATCAAAGATATAGACATTATCAGGATAGTTGCGCGGGAATGACTGGCTGTTCAAGTAATCATGATTACCGAAAGAGAGGTATACCGTTATCTGATGTTCTTGTAATCTTTGAAAAGCCTTTCGCAATGCCATATGTGCTTGCATGCTTTGTTCTTCCTGATCAAAAATATCCCCTACCAATAAAACAAAATCTACTTGAAGCATTATTGCTTGTTCGGTTAGATTTTCTAAAGCTTGAAACGTACTATTTCTAATGTCTGTTAATAGCTCAGTCGGAATGTTTTTCAAGCCTTTAAAAGGACTATCTAAATGTAAATCCGCACAATGAATAAAAGAAATCTTCTTTCTCATTTTCTTCACCTTCTTTCTCTCTCTATTGTAGCAGAGCACAAAACAGAATGCACGTTCGATAAGATGTTTTTTGGAATTTTATGTTAAACTACTGTTGTGGAGTGCGAGCAATCATATTGCCTACCATAGGGATCTGGTTAGTTTTCCATTATATGTGTGGTAGTATTTTTGGCGATGTTGAATGTGACCCTGTTTCGATGGAAGAAAAAGCGGTTAAAGGAGATGGACTCTTGATAAATAGGTTAAAGATTTTATTTTTTAATAGATTACACTTTTTAAAATCTAGTGATAGACCACTTGCCCCAAATGTAATAGAGCAGTTCGAGACCATTTATGAGCAATATATTGTAAAAGATAGCGGCTTATGGATTGACTATGATTTAGATTATCCGAAGCATTTATTTTTACAATATTTAATTAAGGTTAAAGATGTATTAGTTCATGGCTCTAACAACCCTGATATTGAGATATTTGAACCTAGAAACCAAACGTTAGCTAATAACAAACCGGTAAAAGCAGTTTTTGCAGCATCTGATGCTATTTGGTCTTTATATTTCGCTGTTATTAATAGATCAGAATATCAAGGGACATTGAAAAATTTATGTTTTTCGATTCCGACTAAAAAGGAAGTAAAACGATATTATTATTTTTCCGTTAATCAAGATTTTCAAGGTGAGTATTGGCGTAATGGTACGATGTATATTCTGCCAAAATCAGCTTTTGCACAGGGTGGTTCAAGAGAGGAATGGATATGCCAGGATAAAGTGAAACCATTGGCTAAGATCAGTGTAACACCTGAAGAATTTCCCTTCTTAGACCAAGTTCGAAAACACGATGAAAATATGGCTCATGTGAAAGTAGTTTTGACAGCACTGTTTTGGAATAAATAATTAAAGGATGATTAAATGACTATTCAACTCATTAGACCTACAAAAGTGTTAGAACAAGAATATCAGGAGTTCTATTGGGAGTGGAAAAGAAGTGGGGAAAAACTGATTCCTTCGATAATCGAAAAATTCCCTGATGATATAGACTGTTTTCTGCAATTTATTGATAATAATGAAAAAGGAAAGAACCTCCCAGATGGATGGGTTCCTGATTCTACTTTTTGGCTGGTAAAGGGCAAATTGATTATCGGTGTCGTAAATATTAGACATCAATTAACCGAGATGCTCCTTACTATCGGCGGTCATATCGGGTACGGTATTCGGCCGAGTGAAAGAAGAAAAGGTTATGCCACCAAAATTCTTGAGTTGGCGTTACTCGAGGCTAAAAGGGTAGGCATCAATAAAGCGCTTGTCACTTGTGATGCTGACAACATCGGTTCCCTAAAAGCTATTTTGAAAAACGGTGGAATAGAAGATGAGGAATTTATAGAGGACGATGGTAATGTTGTGAAAAGATTTTGGATTGAGTTATAGGAAGATTATGTGACTTAAAATAAGTAATGAAGCAAGAAGCCCTACTTATTTTAGGGCTCCTTGCTTCTATCCTCTTTTCAACAGTTCATCAAACCAAAACCCTCAAGATTCCATATCAGTATTTATTTCTGTTGCCTCTTTAAATTCTTCTCTCACAACCTTTGATGGATTTGTTGGGGATCCAAATATAAGACTTACGATAATGATTGCAACTGTACATAAAATAAACCCTGGTACAATTTCATACAAGTCATATATGCCCCCTTCAAGCTGCGACCAAATGATCACCGTTAAAGCTCCTACCACAATTCCAGCAATCGCCCCTCTTCTTGTTGTTCTCTTCCAAAATAAACTCAAAATGATAACCGGGCCAAAAGCTGCTCCAAATCCTGCCCATGCGTATCCAACTAAATCTAAGACTCTGCTTTCAGGATTTTGAGCAATTAGAATCGCAATAATCGCAATGATAATTACCGCTGCCCGTCCAATCCATACCAATTCTGTTTGACTTGCATTTTTTCTGATGATTCCTTTGTAAAAATCTTCTGCAACCGCACTAGAGGATACAAGCAACTGAGAATCAATCGTACTCATAATCGCTGACAGAATCGCAGCTAATAAAATTCCTGCAATCCATGGATTAAAAAGCTCTTGCGTGAACGCTATAAATACAGTTTCCGGATTTTCTAATGGTGCGTCTGCATAATAGGCGATCCCCGCAAATCCTGTAAAAATCGCGCCATATAAAGCAAACACCATCCAAGACATACCAACAAACCTAGCTTTTGGGATATCTTTTGTCGATTTTATCGCCATAAATCGTGTAATGATATGGGGTTGTCCAAAATACCCTAACCCCCATGCTAATAATGAAATAATACCAATGGCTGTTGTATCCGTAAACGCGTTTAGATAACCCGGATCTATGTTCCCAACTTGACTGACGACTTCATTCCATCCACCCAAAACATTGATTGCGATAATCGGTACAACAATTAACGCAAAGAACATTAAGATCCCCTGGAAAAAATCCGTCCAACTTACTGCTAAAAATCCTCCTAAAAATGTATACGATATAATGACGATTGCCCCAATCCATAATGCAGATTGGTAGTCTATACCAAAGGATTGTTCAAATAAAATTGCTCCTCCTACAAGGCCGGCCGATGTATAAAATGTAAAGAAAATCAAAATAACAAAAGCGGATATCACACGTAAGACCCGTGATTTGTCGCGAAAACGATTTTCTAAGAAATCTGGAATAGTAATGGAATCTTGAGCAACTTCTGTATAAGTTCTTAATCGTTTAGCAACGAACTGCCAATTTAAATAAGCCCCCACCGCTAAACCAATGGCAATCCAAATTTGATTCATCCCTCCTGCATACATAGCGCCTGGTAAACCAAGTAAGAGCCAGCTACTCATATCAGATGCTCCAGCACTTAAAGCCGCCACACTTCCACCTAAATTTCGCCCCCCTAAAACATAATCAGAGAGGTTATTCGTTAAACGAAATGCAACAATTCCAATAACTAACATCCCGACTAAATAGATAATAAACGTAATCAAAGTAACAATATCCATCATTCACTCTCCTTTTCCTGTAAATAAGGTGATTAACGATAGGAGAACAACTGATAACATAGGAATTAATAACCACGCCCATGTTGCTGAATTGATAGTTTCCTGTTCCATCAAGATCACCACCTATTTTGATTTTGGTATATATAGTGTCTACATCGACTTACTTTATATTCTTATTGTCATATTTTTTTTTGATTCCAAATTTAAAATCTTCTATTTTATAAAGATTGATGGTAATATTATGAAAAGTGTTTGGATTGAATGATAGGAGGAATCCTTTATGAACAAAGCACCTACAATTTCAGGGGAAAATATACTACTTCGTCAACCAATTGAAAGTGACATAGAAGACTATCTAAAAATCGAACATAACGAAGAATTAATGAGAATGTATAGCGGGGATCCAGCAAATATTAAGCCAAAAACAAGGGCAGACGCTGAAAGATTTATTCAAAAGATCAAATCCAATCCATTAGAATGGTGTATTGAATATCAAGGCAGATGCATCGGTCAGGCTCGTTTAACTGTAGATAAACGCGACAACCGTGCTCGATATGCCGTTGGATTATTCGATCCCTCCACTTGGGGACAAGGAATCGGTCAGGAAGTAACTAATCTAGTTCTGGATTTTGTATTCCATGAATTATCCTTGCATCGATTAGACTTACGAGTGCTGGAATACAATAAAAGAGCAATTAGGTATTATGAAAAATGTGGATTTATTAAAGAAGGAGTAGAGCGGGAAGGTGCTCTAATCAAAGGAAAATACGAAACAGATATAATGATGAGCATACTAGATCGTGAGTATTTCCAGGCTTGATCTATTATGTTATGATAGTAAAAAATAGTAAGGAGGTTTCCTGTTTGGAGCATGGTTCTGTAAGAAAATCTTATTATTTGAGGCAACTGGAAGCACTTATCGGTCGACTCTCACCCCATGACATTCCACAAGGTTTGGAAAAAGCGTATGGCAGAGAATTATCAGGTTATACCGGTGAATCAAAATTACCTTATCACTTACATATGGTACAATATGAAAAACTTCTGTTGTACGGTGTCCGGTTACCATGGCAAAAACACTTTTTCCAAATTGACAATCTATCCATTTTTCCGAAAAAAATCTTCATCTGTGAAGTCAAACACCTGAAAGGCAGACTATAAATTAATGAAGCTGACCAACTAGTACAGGAACTTGAAGAAGGAGAAATAGTGATTTATGATCATCCACTTTTACAGGCAAAATTCCAGCCAGAAAAACTAGAGGCACTGCTTAGTTTACACGGCTTCTCCTTTCCCCCTATTCATCCAATCGTTGTCTTTACTCACCCGAATGCAAACCTTAATTTCAAACATCCAGATATGATTCCTGCTCAACAATTACCTTTACGTCTATCCGAAATTCTCCATAAAAATCACATCCATACTAACTTTCAGGATTTACTATCAACTTCGAGCGCTTTTCTATCAACTTTCGGGATTTACTATCAACTCTGATTAAAGTAGCCGAGCAAATCGAAAGAAGCTATTTCGCTTATTCGAAATAGCTTCTTCCTAATACTATTCTTTTTTCGATAGCTGTAGTGCTTTTTTGAAGTCTTTTAAGGAGGTGGATGTACCGTACATGAGTACACCGCCTCGATATATTTTAGCTCCAATAATTGCAAACACTACAATTGTAGCAATTAAAATTAGAATACTTAATCCTACTTCCCAGAATGGAATGTCCAATAATCCCACACGTAAGAACATTACCATTGGAGAGAAGAATGGGATATACGATGAAATAACGACAAACGTTGATTCCGGCATACTTAAACCGACCATCGAAATCATAAATGCAGCAATAATTAAAAATGTGACAGGCGTCATCAATTGCTGTACATCTTCCGTTCTACTTACTAATGACCCTAACATTGCTGATAAAGTCGCGTACAAGAAATACCCTAACAAAAAGAAGATGATCGCGTATATAAATGTAGAAATGCTGACATCAGATAGTCCGAAAAATTCGAAGAAACCACCGATCAATTCATCTTGCTTCTGCATAATTACGAAGTAACCTGTTCCTAACAGAAGAACCATTTGGGTTAAGCCTACCAAACCTATCCCAAAAATTTTAGCAAACATTTGACTGACTGGTGAGGAACTTGAAATTAAGATTTCCATTACTCTTGAGGTTTTTTCATTGGCGATGTCCATCGCAATCATGTTTCCATACATAATGACTGCCATATATAGTAAAAATAAAATTACATAAACAAGGCCACGAGCTCCGTTTAATTCTTCTTCTGTTTTTACGTCACTTACCTCTCCGTCACCTGTAGCAATTAATTCATTCTCGAAATGAACAGGTTCATAGATCGAGGCAATCACTGCAGGATCAATACCTGATTGATTAGTAGCCATCTCTACTTTTATTTGTTGCAATTGATTTTCCAACGTATTTTGCGCCATTTGGCTTGTATAATCTCTGCTATAGTAAGTGGCTTCAGGTAATCCTTCCTCAGACTCTCTTATTTCTAACACGGAAATATATTCACCATCGTGGACTGCATCCTGTGCTTCTTCTAAAGTCCCATCAAAACGATCTAATTCAAAGTCCGCTTCCGTCCTTGATTCCAATTGTGAATAAACTTCTTCTTGTTCTGTTACAACTGCAACCTGGTCTGCCTCTTCTGAATCAAACATTCCTATAATGGATTGAATATTAGACATTAAAACAATTAGCGCTAGAATGATAGCAGTGGTGACTATAAATGACTTTGATTTTACTTTTGATAAATAGGTATGAGAAAAAACAATCCAAAATTTATTCATAAGACTCACCCGCTTTCTCAATGAAGATATCATTCAAGCTCGGTTCATCCAATTCAAATTTACGGATAAAACCTTTTCCGGATATTTCTTCCAACACGCGTTGGGAGACATCTTCACTTTCGATTTGACAAAGGACACCGTCACCAAAATATTTCACTTTAACAACACCAGCAACGCTTTCTAAAAATGATAAATCAAAATCCGCTTGTATCGATAAATTCTTCTTACCGAATGACCTTTTAATTTCTCGAAGATCGCCATGTAAAATCGGTTTTCCATGCTGCATCATACATAAATACTGACATAATTCTTCTACATGCTCCATACGGTGTGAGGAAAAGACGATCGACGTACCGGAGTTTTTTAATTCAATTACTGCTTTTTTTAACAATTCGACATTAACAGGATCCAATCCTGAGAAAGGTTCATCCAAAATTAACAATTTTGGTTTATGTATCACAGCAGATATAAATTGGATTTTTTGTTGGTTCCCTTTTGATAATTCTTCTACCTTCTTATCCATATATTGTGGGACTTTTAAATAATCTAGCCAGTTTGTCAATTCATCCAATACTTCTTTCTTTTGCATGCCTCTTAATTTCCCTAAATAAACTAATTGATCACGAACTTTTAGTTTTGGATATAAACCTCTTTCCTCTGGTAAATAACCAATTTCATCACTTTTACTGTAGTCGATTGTTTCTCCATTCCAAGTAATAGACCCTGATGTTTGATCTAATAAATTGAGGATCATTCGAAATGTCGTTGTTTTTCCTGCACCATTTGCACCAAGAAAACCAAATATATTCTGTTCGGGAATTTCAATTGATAAATCATCAACAGCTGTAAATGATCCAAATCTCTTCGTAACATTCTCTAATTTTAACGTCACATTCTTCACTCCTTCCACTTATAATTACGTATGCTATAGATAAAAAGTTTCAAATAAAAATGAGCTACAGTAAAAACTGTAACTCATGATGTCTAAAATTATTGTTGTGCTCCATATAATTCTTCTAATGGTTTTGTAATAATACGACTAATATCATTAACCAAAGCGTTCACACGTTGTTCTTGTTCCATTAGTTTGGAAATATCTTCATGTTGTTGTACAAGCTCGACAACTTGTTTTGCCTTTTCTACTTCCTCTTCTGTTATTTCCATACCTTGCATTTGCTTTTGTTGCAATTCTAACTGCGTATTACGGAAATTATCGAACATTTGCTTGGAATTCGGATCTTCCATTACTTTATCGTAAGCGGTTTTTAAATCCTTGAATTCCTCGCTTTCCTGAATAGCTTTTTCAAGCTCATTTGCACTGTCATAGACGTTTGACATAAAATAAAATCCTCCTAAATAGTTACGTCATTCATAAGTTGCTCTTCATATCATGTATATGTTCTACATGTACTTTACCACTATAACAAAGATTTAAACGACGATAAAGAGAATCGCCTGAAATAACCCAATAAAACCACCCAATAAAGCACCTAAATAGGTGATCAATTTAAATTCTTTTCGGGAAATCGATAAAATGATCTGCTCTATTCGGGAAGTTGGGAATGATGCTACCTGCTCTTCCACCATTTTTTCCACTTCTAATTGTTGTAGCATACTTGGTACACTATCTAACAATTTAGCAAATAGCTGATTGACTAATAACGGAAGTACCTTTTCTTTTATTTGTTCGGAGAAAGGACTCACCATTTCCTGAATTGGCTTCTCCAACCATTCTTCCACTGGTATATTATCGTTAATCATCGTGTGCAATAACTGTTGAGTCTCTTCCTTTTCAAACAATGGCTCGATAATCTGTACTTCTTGTTGCAGAAGGTTCGTCCATTCTTTTTTGACAGCTTTCTGGATCCATCTGTAGCCGTCTTCTGAACGTAAATAATCGATAACTAATTGTCGGACTTTCAGAGCTAATTCTTCGCTACTGAACATTGATAATACCATATTTCCCAAGAACCCTTTGGACTCAGCATAATGCTTAATCACGACTTCTATCTTGTGACGCGTTTCTTCATTATTTAATAAATCGATTCCTTTATCCTGCAAAATCTTAGATGCTTTTTCCAAATCTGTCTCTGTTACCGTCTGACCAAGCCAATGCTGAAGCGGTTTTTGTTTACTTTTTTGCAAAAAGTTACGAATTTGCTCCATGACTTTGTCTGCAATCATTCTTTTTACCTGATCTGGATTAAGATCTAATTGAAACTTTTCTGAAAGTTGACTGATGGTTATAGATTGTGCAAGGAAATGCTCCCATTCTTTATTGAACTTCTTTTGTACTTGTTGTTTTAATCCATGATCTTGCAATTTTAATTGAATACTTTCTACCGTTACTAAATGATTGACGACCAATTGCCCAAGTTGTTTGGCTAATTGATCACGCCTTTTCGGAATTACCCCAGGCGTAAAAGGAACTTTCCATTTACCGATATACTTTGCCTCATAAGGTCGAAATAGCATCTTAATGGCAATGGAATTCGTTAAACCACCAATGAAACCACCAATGACCACCAGGACAAGTATTGTAATTAGGTCTTCCACCCTTTCTTTCCTCCTTTCCGCTTTGCAAAAGTATAGTACACCTTTTGGCTGCATATAATGAATTAGCTTACATGAAGAAAGCAGGTGTCAACATGCGACAGACATTCCGAATAAAAGTCTACCCTAATAACAAAAACAGAATGATTATACCTATTAAGGCTTACTATCATTTACAACATGTTTCTGTAATTCAGCATGGCTTACAAAGCCTTTCCTGTGACATCTTAAGTCATCACAATAACACGGACACTATTTACCTTTCTTCTTCGATTATGAATCAACTTCATTTAATCAACCATGCACAAATTATTTTGGAGACGGATGACCACACCTGCCACATTTACTATCCATTCGGTGTTTTCATCCATCGTTCGCCTCATCAAACATCCTATGAACGACTATATCAGGAAATGGCTAGCGTCGGTCAACAAAAAGGATTTGAAACGATCTTTTTCTCCTATCATCACGTCTATCTTCAAACAAATAGTTTAACAGGATTTGTTTGGGAAGAACAACAATGGAAAACGATTGAAACAAGTATACCTTCTGTAATCTATAACCGAATACCTAATCGCAAAATCGAGTCACACAAAAAGATCCAAAAAATAAAACAATCTTTGACCACAGACTCTATTATATTTAATCCTGATTTTTTTAACAAATGGCAAGTATATGATGATATCATGAATCATGAAAGAGTCAATTATCTTCTACCTGATACCACTTTTCACCCTTCGATACAGACAGTTCAGCATAAACTCTTCCAACACCCGATTAATCTTATGGCTGTGAAAGGGGATGACACGAATCATTTCTATTTAGAACAAGTAGATGACCTTATTTTTGTCACATACAATCATAAAAACCGGCAATATTATAAAAATCTTGAACAATTTAGGCAGACGTATTTCCCTAATGGCTTCCGACAATATGTGTTGCAGGATGCGATAGATTTAAGACAACATCAAGGAGATCCCTTTTATTTAAGAGTGCATACGAATAAAACGAAGCATTGGCAAGTCTCCTTTTTATATGGTAGAAAAAATACAAGCAATGAATTGTTCGATACAGTTACACTACAAATAGAAAATCATATCATAAAAAAAGTAAAAGAATTAGCTTTAGTATTAAGCAAAGTATTAGAAAATATGTTGGATGGTACAATTGGAGAATTAGGTTTTGATATTGGTATGGACAAAGAACAAAGACTGTGGTTATTAGAAGTACATGCAAAGCCAAACTGGCAAGTGTTAACTCATCCGGCTTTTGCAGATAAAACACAAGAATATTTTACATCTTTATTTCAATTCTCATTAGCCATTGTTTCTGAATGATTTTCATTTTTTGGTTTAAGCTATGATTAGAGGAGGGATAATCATGGCAAAACCTTCGTCAAACCAAAAAACCGACTCACGTGAAAAGTATGAAGTCGATGTTGATCGAATGATTAATGAAGGTATGGCTGGTGGTACGACATATTCTATACATGGCCGGATGCAAATCGAACAAGCAAGAAAGTTACCAAAAGAAAAACAACCTTTTCCTGCTGAAACGGACGATGAATAATAAGCGCAGAGCAGCGGCATGCAAAGTGAGGACTTTAATTTCATTCCTTTTGCTGAGATAAAGGAATCACGGTGAGTTTACGAATCAGTTGGCGAACGGAACTAGATATATTTTTTTATAATAATTGAAACACACACTCTTTGAAAAGTGTGTGTATTTTTATGAAGATAAAGGTTATTGCACTGATTCTTTGTTATAATAGATGAAAAAGATTTTTCAATGAAAGAGGCCTTAAAGATGTTAGAACAACTTCAACAAATGTTTCCTAATTTAGTTACGAATACAAACGAGACAAAAATGGATACGATTACGTATAAATGGTACGTCACAAACGAAAATGACATTATCGGCGTACCGAAGGATGAATTAACAGAACGAGAAACAAAAATATTAGAAATATTACTGACGCCGTATAAAGCTAGTCAACCACCTACAACGGAACGCGAGAAATTATGGATGGATATTTTATTTCAAAAGGAAATCCCTAAAAAAATGATGGAAGATGATTTTTCTCCCTTTCATTTTGTTTATTTTTCCTTATCAGATGAGTCGATTGATCCTGAATCATTTCGAGAAGCGATTCGTGGTTTGTTCCCGCAAAAAACATCTATCCTTTGGGAAAACAACCATGAAGGAGTAATCATTCAGGAAGAAGCACAAACAATGGAGGATTTTGTATCTTATTCAGAGATCATCGAAGTGTTGACTACTGATTTTTATATGAACATAAAGCTTTTTGTCGGACCAACATTACTTCATATTCAACAAGCACTTGATTTCTATGGATGGATCAAAAAATGTTACCACTTAACCAGATGGCATAATCATGATGTTTTGCATTATATTGAAGCGATTCCTTACCTGTTTTTACATGACATCAGTGACAAGGAACAGCAGATGATTACTAATTCTATCCTTAACGACGTAAAAAATGATGAAGAATTATTAAAAACGGTTCAAGTCTTTTTGGAATCAAACTCTAATACAACCTTAGCAGCAAAAAAAATGTACATGCACCGCAACAGCTTACAATATCGAGTGGACAAATTCATCGAAAAAACAGGAATTGATGTGAAACAATTCGATGGAGCAATTGCTGTTTATCTATGCCTGCTAATGCGGACAAAATGGTAAAATCAGGAGATTGTTTCATTTTACGTACGGGCTTTTGTAACCGTGCACAAATAGGGTAGCTTTTTTTGTGCACGCTTTCTATTTACGTTTAGGTGTTTTACTAGTAAACTAATAGACATAGATGAAACGCTTTCAACATATTAGGAGGGAATACACAATGGCAGAATTATCATTAAGAAACATTGACAAAATTTATACAAAAGGTGACGAGAAAGCAGTTGACAATTTCAACCTTGAAATTAAAGACAAAGAATTTATCGTATTCGTAGGTCCATCTGGTTGCGGTAAATCAACTACACTTCGTATGATTGCAGGTCTTGAAGAAATTTCTAGTGGAGAGTTCTACATCGATGACAAATTGATGAATGAAGTTGCTCCTAAAGACCGTGATATCGCGATGGTATTCCAAAACTATGCATTATATCCACACATGAACGTATATGACAATATGGCATTTGGTCTAAAACTTCGTAAATTCAAAAAAGACGAAATCGAGCGTCGTGTAAAAGAAGCAGCTCGTATTCTAGGTTTGGAAGCATACTTAGATCGTAAACCGAAAGCACTTTCCGGTGGTCAACGTCAACGTGTTGCATTAGGTCGTGCAATCGTACGTGATGCTAAAGTGTTCTTGATGGATGAGCCTTTATCAAACTTGGATGCGAAACTTCGTGTGCAAATGCGTGCGGAAATCCAAAAGCTTCACCACCGTTTACAAACAACTACTATTTACGTTACACACGATCAAACAGAAGCGATGACAATGGCAACTCGTCTTGTTGTATTAAAAGATGGTATTATCCAACAAGTTGGTGCTCCTAAAGAAGTATATGACAAACCAAATAACATCTTCGTTGGTGGTTTCATTGGTTCACCAGCTATGAACTTCTTTAACGGTACATTAGAAGAAGGTAAAATTGCGCTTGGTGATACAAAAGTTGAAGTTCCAGAAGGTAAAATGAAACTTCTTCGTGAGCAAGGATATATCGGTAAAGAAGTAGTACTAGGTGTACGTCCAGAAGATATCCATGATGAGCCTGTCTTCTTAGATGCAAACCCAGGTAAAAAAATCACAGCTACTATCGACGTATCTGAGCTAATGGGGTCTGAGTCTTACCTTTACTCTGAAGTTAATGGTCAAGAATTCGTTGCACGTGTTGATTCTCGTACGGATATCCACGGTGGCGAAAAAATCGATCTTGCATTTGACATGCACAAATGTCACTTCTTCGATAAAGATAACGAACAACGTATTCAATAATTTTATAAAATATGTAATAAAACCCGTTTCGATAAAACTTTCGAAACGGGTTTTTATTTATAGACAAGAAAAGTTGCGCGGATGTCTAGCTTCGATTGATTTTATCTTTCATTCAAACTATCAGGACAACTCTTGTTCATAGACAACAAGCTCCACGGTATAATTACAAGCTGAACAAACGCCAACATGTACACACTGATGTGATGCACTGGAATTAGGTATACCATCAATCAGTTGCGCATCATTCATTTCAATATACGGCGCATAATCATCATAGTAATCGACAACCTTTCCTCCATCTAACATATGCGCATCACATACCGGACATCTATGCTCCATTTTTTCTAAGCCATTACATAGATAACAAATATACATACATATCCTCCGGAATGATTCATTAGAAAAACTCGGATTATCGTCCAAGTTTCACTTATATTTCTAACTCACAATTTTTTCCTTCGCATCTTTTATCTTGATCCAAATTTTTATATTTTCGTAATGTTTAAAAAAGGAGACACTTAAATAAGCGTCTCCTTCTTCTTATTATTCAATTATTGTTGTTGGTTTCCACCAAATTGTTGTTCAGCCATTGTTACTAAACGTTTTGTGATTTCTCCACCAACTGAACCGTTAGCACGAGAAGTAGAATCTGCACCTAAGTTTACACCAAATTCTTGTGCAATCTCATATTTCATTTGATCTAGTGCTTGCTCTACTCCAGGAACAACTAATTGATTTGAATTGTTAGTCGCCATCTTTGATCACCTCCTGTACACCATATTGTGAACAAAAAGGAGATCAATATGCTTTTATTTTCTTAGCAATTTCTAGCAACTATTCCAATTCGATTATTTTGGATATGTCATCTCTTCCGGCTTAATCCATTCATCAAATTGTTCGGCTGTCAATAACCCTGATTCGACTGCAGATTCTTTTAATGTAGTATTATTTGCAAAGGCTTGTTTGGCAATTTTCGCTGCATTTTCATATCCGATATGTGGATTAAGTGCTGTAACTAACATGAGCGAATCGTTTAAGTTCTTCTCGATTTGCTCATGGTTTGGCTCAATTCCTGCAGCACAACGGTCATTAAACGATAACATACTATCTGCTAAAAGTTGTGCAGATTGCAAGAAATTATACGCAATAACTGGTTTAAAAACATTTAATTCAAAATTACCCTGACTTGCAGCAATACCAATCGTTGCATCGTTCCCCATCACTTGTGTCGCCACCATTGTAATTGCTTCACTCTGTGTCGGATTAACTTTCCCAGGCATAATGGAACTTCCTGGTTCATTTGCAGGAATCGTAATTTCACCAATGCCGCAACGAGGCCCACTTGCCAACCAGCGTACATCGTTCCCAATCTTCATTAAGTCTGCAGCAAGTCCTTTTAGTGCTCCATGTGCATAAACTAATTCATCATGGCTTGTAAGCGCATGGAATTTATTCGATGCGGAAACAAAAGCTTTTTCTGTATATTCACTGATTTTCTCAGTCACACGCTCTGAAAATTCAGGATGCGCATTCAATCCAGTACCAACTGCAGTACCACCAATAGCCAATTCTTTCACATATGGAATGCTGTCTACGATCATCGATTCTGTTTTTTCTAACATACGGTGCCAACCACTAATTTCTTGTCCTAATGTTAGTGGTGTAGCGTCTTGAAGGTGAGTACGACCGATTTTAACGATATCTTCAAATGCTTCCATCTTTTCTTTTAGCGTTTCTTTTAATGTTGCTAACGCAGGTAAGACAACGTCCTCCATTTTACGAACAGCGGCAATATGTAATGCAGTTGGGTAGGTGTCATTGGAACTTTGTGATTTATTAACGTCATCATTTGGATGCAACGTTACATCACTATTTTGTTCCTTTAACCACTGATTTCCTACATAGGCAATTACTTCATTGACGTTCATATTTGATTGTGTACCACTTCCTGTTTGCCAAACTACTAACGGGAAATGCTCATATAATTCCCCAGCTAAAATACGGTCTGCAGCAAATTTAATCGCATCCGCTTTCAAATCTTCCATTAAACCTAATTCACTATTTACAATAGCAGCACTTCTTTTTAAAATCGCAAAACCTTCAATAATTTCTTTTGGCATAGTTTCATTACCGATTGGGAAGTTTTCTTTACTTCGCTGTGTTTGTGCTCCCCAATACTTATCAATCGCAACCTTCATTTCACCGATAGTATCACGTTCAGTACGATAATCCATTATACACTTCTCTCCCTTATGTAATCTTCCTCTTTATTGTATCAAAAAAGAATAAAAAAATAGAGACAAAAGCTATTTTGTCTCTACATATGGTATACCAGTACGGTAAAGCCCCTTTGTTTCCATTCCACCGAGCCCTCTTTCACCAGTGAGCGTGTTTTTTAACACATCATAAACATTCACTTTATCCATAAAAGGTGTGTAGGCTACTTTCGCTACAACATAGACGGGATCTAACGCATGAATATTGACGCGATCTGGTGAGCTTGCAAAATTAGCCCCTGCGCGAATTAGTGATTCGAAGTGTGATTGACATGCCCCTGCAAAAATAATCAATTGATCCAGATTGGGAGACCATGCTCTCGCTTGGCGTACAGCTTCCACAAAAAATCGGGTATTACGGTACGCAGACAATTCTTTTTTATTGCCCTTTGAATCTGAATAAGCATCATGACCTGTAATAACGATAATCTCAGGCTGTACTTTTTTAACTAGGTCTTCCATTTCAAAAGGTAATTCCTTTTCTTGCACATACACACCATGCACTTGCAATCCTAGCCGCTGATATAATTCAATGCATTTTTTTAAATACAGTCGATCACCATCAATGTGTAATACTTTTACTGGTAATTGAAATCGTTGAATATTACGTGGCTCTATTTTTTTATGTTCATAATCTTTTTTTTCTTTCATTAACTGATAATCTTGACGAAAAAGACGATATGAATACTCTTCTTTTTCTTTTATTTCATCTTGTCTTTTCCTGATATCATCTTCCGGTAAAATGCGAACATCATCGATAGGAGCGTCTGCTTCCAGTCTTAAATCTTCGCCGTGTAGTAATAATTTATCACCATTTATATTTTTGATACGAAAAACGATATCATGTTTGTAAGAATATCGTGTCACAAGCATTCCTGTCATCAGCTTCACCAAATCACCCCATAATGAGCTTGCTACTACAGGCTATGTAAAGCTAACGATTTTGGTGAATAACATTAAATATTGGTAACATCAAAACCCAAGCACAATCCTTACAACACACTCCATCCCAATTCGAAATAGATACATACTGCGAACTAATGAAAAATCAGAATTGCTCTTTTCCATTCTGATTAAAGATAAGTGCTATGATACGTTCCGGCAAGATACTTCGCTTTCCACGGGCACGGCCTCAGCCTCCTCAACAAGCAAAGAACGCTTGTCTGCGGGGTCTTCGGACACGTGCTGGTCCCGTAGGAGTCTGCGTATCTTGCCTCCACTGGTAGTGTAGCACTGATTATTTTGAGGATAAAACTCATGGAATTATATTCTTAGGATTTTCTGTTACTTTATCAGAACACTATTCTGAGCTGCGGTAAAATGCGACACTCCTGGGGGACCAGCGCGAGCTGAAGATCCCGCAGGCAGCGGTTTTCTGCTGAGGAAGCTGAAGCCGTGCCCCCGGAAAGGGAGTATTTTTCCGCAGCGACGAACTTACACTCCACTCCAAAAGAATGGAAGAAAGCAAACCCACATGACTGTTACTTCGCAGTTTATGGATTATGCGCACATTTTTTTACTTAATTAAAAAAACCAAGAAGCTCAAACTTCTTGGTTTATGGATAAAGTCCAAAGTATTCTTCTAGTGTTATTTGCGCTTGATAAATTTCTGTTGCTATTTCTTTGCCAACATAACGTAAATGCCACGGTTCATAACTGTATCCAGTAATGTCTTCTTTGCCTTCAGGATAACGAATAATAAACCCATGTTCATGTGCATGATCTTCCAACCATTGTCCTTCATCTGTTTCAATAAAGCTTTGTTCCAAAACTGCCACTAGTGCTGCGGAGGCAACGTCCATTGCTAATCCTGTCTGATGCTCGCTTGTTCCAGGTTTGGCTGAAAATTTATCCGCATGCGCCTGACCGTTCGTAGCCACATTACTTTCATATATTTGTTTTTGACGATCATATGAGCGATAACCGGATACCGCTACAAGATCTAAATCATCTTCCTTAGCAGCTACAAAAAGGGCATCCAACGCATCTGCTGCTACTTTTCGTAATAAACGTTTTGGATCTCCTTCTGCTGCATGGTAAGGAACATCCGCCTCTACTAAATCATCTGGTTCGAATCCGTCCGGTAATTTTCGTTGTTTATTGACAACAAGTGATACACTGTTAGGATCATCTATAACCGTCAATGAATCATTGGCATTTTCATCAGTCTGTTGATTTTCTTCTTGATTTTGATTTTCTTCTTCCTTTTCTTCTGTCTCCTCTGTATCGTCTGCTGGAACAAAAGCTTCAGGTTCCTTTTTATAATCATGTTGAACATTTCTTTTCTCTAATTGATTTGCCAAATAATCTTCTTGCTGACATCCAATTAAGAAGGCGGTCAACATGATAAAAATTACCGTTTTTTTCATTTTTAAAACCCTTCCTAATTACAACTAAACACGTTACACTCCTACCATTATAACATATTCTGCATTAGAAACCATATAGGATGATGGAAACTAAAAATAGGTCTTAAAGGAAAGAAAGACTAGTCATTACACCTGTTTTAACAACTGAAACTAGTCAGTATTTTAATATGTTTTAATTTTGAGAAAAAGGGAAGTAAATACTTTCGAAAATTGAATAATGTAACACACTTCTGCAAGCGTACTTTAAAAACCTCGCCAATAAAATGGACGAGGTCTATGCTTATGACTCCCATATATAGCTGTTATATGTTTTACTTAATGCTTCAAATGCTGCTTTATTATTATCATCAATAGATTGGTTAATTTCTTTTTCCAAGCGTGCCTTATTCCAAGTAAAACAAAGATCATCCAATACAAGCTGTGACGCTAATCTAATTTCATACGGAATTTCTCTTCTAGCTCTAAGTACTGTTTTTTGATTCATATTGAATACTTTCAATTGATAACTCACCTTATGTTTCTTCATGAAGCACGCCTCCCTTTCTATGCTCTACTTAAATACCATTTTATGACGAAAAATACTTTTTGTTAATGGTTATGAAACATATTCCCTGAAAATGGTTACCTTAAACGTAATTGTAATGCCTTAAAAGTATTTTTTCCCCATTAGGAAACACTATAAGTAGACGTAAAACACTCTCATTTGATAAGCTTATCTTACTATAGAGAAACATCGGAGGACAGCTTATGGATCAATATCATAAATATAAAGAAGGAGAAAAAGGTGCATGGCTAAGTATTATTACATACATTCTACTAGCTACTGTTAAATTAGCCATTGCCAGCATTGGTAATTCCTCCGCTTTACGAGCTGATGGTTTAAATAACGCCACTGATGTTGTGGCATCAATAGCCGTTTTAATTGGTTTAAAAATATCCCGAAAACCACCAGATGAAGACCACCATTACGGCCACTTCCGTGCTGAAATGATCGCATCACTAATCGCAGCCTTTATTATGATGATGGTTGGTATCCAAGTGCTATACGATACAGGGCAATCCATAATTAGAGGCGATTTTTCGCAACCGGATATGTTAACAGCTTGGACAGCATTAGGGGCTGCAATTATTATGTTTATCGTCTATCTATATAATTTACGTTTAGGGAAAAAAATTAACAGTACCGCACTGCAAGCAGCCGCTCAAGATAACAAATCAGATGCACTGGTGAGTATTGGGGCTTTTGTCGGGATTATAGGAGCTCAATTTCAACTATATTGGTTAGACCCTTTAGCTGGAGCAATTGTAGGTGTGATTATTTGTAAAACAGCTTGGGATATCTTTAGAGAAGCTACACATACACTAACTGATGGATTTCAACCAAACGAATTGGATCTAATAAAAAAAAGTATCGTTACCCATCCAGATGTATTAGACATTAAAGATGTAAAAGGCCGTTTGCATGGAAACCAAGCCTTAATCGAAGCGACTATTTATGTAAATCCACTGATGACAGTGGAGGAAAGTCATAAAATCACTGATCATATTGAGGAAAAATTAAAAGAAAAACACGACGTTCCTCATGCCCATATTCATATTGAACCCTATGGAGAAGAACAATAATTTCTATTTTGACATACTTTATGATTAAGGGGGCTAAAACCTCCCTTTCTTATCATTATTACTGTTCCATCTTTATATTTTCCCTTTTTATATCGATTAATGAATAAGAAAGGACTGTAACCAATAAGTTACAGTCCTTTCGTAATTAGTTTATCTAAAAGTAGGTCGATATTCACGAAACCGTATGCCGTTTCTTGATATGTTCCATGGCCAATTGTTGTTTGCTCTTGTTCTATTTTTTCTGCTCCGAAATGCAAGTAAAACTGATGGGTCGGATTATTCGTTAACACCCAAATTAATAAAGACTGGTAGCCTAATTCTTTCATTTCTTCTGCAAAAGCTTTTAACAGACGTTTTCCTAGTCCTTTACTTTGATGGGTTGGCAGTAAATAAATTGCAAAAATTTCTCCGTCATAACCAAAGCGATCGGTTCTTTCTTTACCTCCGGAAATAAACCCTACAATTTCCCCCGCTTCTTCAATCACTGTCACTGGTTGTTGTTGTCTTGGTAACTTCAGGATGGTTTCCCAATATATTTGCCGATGTTCTACTGTTGTGTTAGATAAATCGAGTTCATTGATTAAATTTTGATAGGTTGCTTTCCAGCTATGTACATGAACCTCTGCAATAGCTTTTGCGTCTTCAATACATGCTTTTCTAATATGATACATGGCTAACACCCTAACATTTAAATTGTTAAAAGAAACACTGTTAAAATCGCACTTAATACAACTAAAATAACATGGATTCTGAGCCAGGACAGCGCAATTGCCACTACACCTGCTATCACTCCAATGTATGGTTTTTCTGGCACCACTGTCATAATTCCCGGAAAAATAAGCGCACCTAAAGCTGCGTATGGAATCGCTTGCAGCCACTTATTCATCCAATCCGGAAATTGAATTAAATCAACGATAAAGGCTGGAATTATTCGAGGAATCACTGTGACAATTGCCATTCCAATAATAATGACCCAAATCATAATTTATCCTCCTCTAACACGAAAATGCCAATTAATGCTCCAACGATAGTACCAACGACAATTCCCCAACCCTGCCCAACGTATGGACTAACCAAATAATTAATCAGCATTGCAGTAATACTAATGATGGCAATCCGTTGATACTTTCGGATAGATGGAATCAGTAATCCAATAAACATAGCATATAACGCCACGCCCATGCTTTGACTTAAGTTTTGAGGAATGATATCGCCAAGCACTCCACCAAGGAAGGAGCCAAATACCCATGAAAGATAGGAAGTAAGCATAATCGTTCCATAGAAAAAGTACCCGTAAGCCTGATCTACTTGTTTTTTATAAATCGATGAAACAGAAAAAGTTTCATCTGTTAAACCTAATGATAAAGCAAATTTCCATTTCAGAGCATAATGCTTAATTTGGTTAATAAAAGATAGGCTCATGACAAAATGGCGGAAATTTAAAACAAACGTAGCAATGATAATCTCCAGAGCACTCACACCAAGTCCAATCATACCTGCACCCATAAATTGAGCTGCACCAGCATAGACAAGCAGACTCATACCAGTAAGCTCCATTAATGACATGCCAGCCTGCTTCGCTAAAACACCGTAAGCAATTGCTATCGGCAAATAGCCTAAAACAATGGGTGAACCGGCGATGAACCCATCTCTTATCTGTATCTTTATCCATTGTTTCTCCTCTAGGCCCATTACAACTGCTACTCCTTTATCTTAGTCTTCGATATTGTCTTGATCTGTTAAGATAATCGGCCCTTCTTTAGAAACCACTAATGTATGCTCAAATTGTGCAGAGCGTTCCCCGTCGATTGTACGCGCAGTCCAATTGTTATCATCCATTTTACTTTGCCATGCGCCTTCATTAATCATTGGCTCGATCGTAATGACCATTCCTTCTTTAAGACGAGGACCTTTGCCAGCTAAACCGAAGTGTGGGATTTGTGGATCTTCATGAATTGTTGGACCAATACCATGTCCAGTAAACTCACGAACAACGGAATAGCCTTCCGCTTCTGCATATTGTTGAATCGCATGACCAATGTCACCGATCCGATTTCCTGGCATTGCTTGTTCAATACCTTTATAAAGAGAAGTTTTTGTCACTTCTAATAATTTTTCTGTCTTTTCATCGGGTTCACCGACAACATACGTCCATGCGGAATCTGCCAAACCACCATTGAGATTGACAACCATATCAACTGTGACGATGTCGCCATTGGTGAGCTTTTCCTCACGTGGAAAACCGTGGCAGATTTCATCATTTACAGAAGCACAGGTAGCATATGGATAGTCATTATAGCCTTTTTGTTCTGGAGTTGCTCCATGTTCTGCTAAAAAGGATTCAACAAAAGAATCAATCTCTTTTGTTGTCACCCCAGGCTTAATCCGTTTGGCTATTTCTTTATGACAGCTTGCTAGTAATTTACCAGCTGCATGCATCATTTCTATTTCACGTTTACTTTTTCTAGTGATCATTTAAAACTTCCTTTCTAAATCCTTTACCAAAATTCATCTCTATAAAGTTTATCATATTTTGCTGAAAAGATGTGCAAGAAAATGCTCTTACCTATTCGAGTGTTTTAATTATAGATGAAGAGCTGCGGGCACTCCAGAAAAAATAAGTAATTTCCCAACTGTAACCGTAAAGTAAAACTTCCGTTAGTGAGGGTTTTTACGGACGATTAGCACCGGGATAAAGCAAATCTTTTTCATAACATGTTAAAAGCCCGTTTCATTTTTTTATGAAACGGGCCCCTTTCTTGTCAGACTATCTGAGATAGCCTATTTACTTTTTGGATTAATATCCGCCGTATCCCCAAGAAGCACCAATGATGATTAAGAGAATAAACAACACGACGATTAGCGCAAAACCTGAACCGTAACCATATTGTTGTGCACCCATCTATATCCCTCCTTATAATACTTACACTTATAAAGTATGTAAGAGGAAAGAAAATGGTCAATGTTATGAGCGAAAATGGGTGATAACCTATTTTAAAATATCTTTCACACTGTAATACTCCCCATTCTGGATGGACTCTTCATCTAAAAGGCGATCAACTAATACTTTAGCAACCACATCGGTCTCACGGAGTTTATTTTCCGTTTTATAATTTTTAAACTGATCGACATCGATAAATTGACTTGGATCTGCTGAGCGAATTTCTCTCTGCATATCTGTATCCATAATACTCGGATCAAATAAAAAAACTTTATTACCCGTTTGGAGTTTTTCTTGTTCCACTGCTACTGTATTGGTATAGCGATCAAGACCTGCTTTTGTACTTCCATACGCATTCCAGCCGTAAACTGATCGATTGGCAGCGCCTGACGTTACATTAGCGATAACCAATGAAAAGTCGGAATCACGCCACGCATTCAGCCATAAATTGGTCACCACCATTGGCGATAATAAATTGACGTGGACATGAGCGGTTAATTTCGCTGCATCTTGTTTCCCTACTTGTTCAATTGGTGTGACTAATGCTGCATTCTGAACCAATTGAAGTGATTCTATCGGTTGTTTTTTCATAAAGGAAATAATATTTTCAAATGTTTTTTCTGTTTGTTCCATATCAGCTAAGTCGACCTGATAATGTTTGTACTTACCTGGTAAATCAGCGTTTTCCAGTTCCTGATTTTCTCCTCTGGCAAGTCCAATCACATTAACAGATGCCTCCAACAGCAGTTTTGCTATCGATGCTCCAAGACCTTTTGACGTTCCAGTAACAACTGCATATTTCAAGTGATCACCTCATTTTTTTGCTTGATCTAATGCTTGTTTCATCGTAGATATTATATCAGCTGCATCTTCAATTCCAACTGAAATTCTGATTAAACCTTTCGTAATTCCTAATGCTTGTTGAGACAACTCTGGCAAGTTTCGGTGAGAAGTACCAATTGGATAAGATACCGTTGTTTCAACCCCAGCTAACGTCGCAACAATTTTGATCCAATCCAATGATTCAAAAAAGGTTGAAATATCGGCTTTGTTGGTAATATCGATCGTCACAATAGCGCCATTGCCTTGTTCCGAGACATATTCTGGGTAATAAACTCTGTCTACTGCAGGATGTTCGGCAAGTGCTTCTGCTAATTTGGCTGCATTTTTAACATGACGTTCCATGCGGACACTTAATGTTTTCAAACCTCTTACCGTTAACCATGCTTCAAATGGGCTTAAATTGGAGCCTAAATTGACAGTTTTTGTTTTTGCTTTCGCAATCAATTCCTCGTCTCCTGCTAGAACACCAGCCGTAATATCACTGTGACCGCCTAAATATTTCGTTGCACTATGTGCTACAAGGTTAACTCCCAATCTATAAGGTTGCACTAAATAAGGAGTAGCAAACGTATTATCCACCATTGTCTTGAGGTTATGCTTGTTGGCAATTTCGACTATCTTTTCTAGATTCTCTACTCTTAAAAGAGGATTAGTAATCGATTCTGTATAAAGTAATACCGTATTTTCTTTAATGGCGTTCTCTAGATCATTTTTAAAGGAGACAAAGCTTACTTCTATGCCAAAGGAAGTTAGTTCGTTTGCTAACAATTCATAGGTGCCTCCATACAAATCTTCTGATGCTACGATATGGTCACCCGCTTGTGCTATCGAAAGAATCCCAACCATAATCGCTGAAAGTCCGGATGAAGTGGCAAGTCCTGTCGGTGCCGTTTCTAATTTTGCTACTGCTTGGCCCAATTCATCTGTATTTGGGTTCCCTACTCTTGTATATAAATATTCTCGTTCACCATTGTAGAAATTCTCAATATCTTCTAAGTTTTGAAAGGTGAAAGCTGATGTTTGATGAATTGGTGTAACTTTTGTCGGTGTACCTTCTTTTCTTTTCATTGTTACGTGCACAGATTTCGTATCAAATCCTTGTCCCATTGTTGCTCGTCCTCTCTATCTAAACATTCTGACTTCTTTTCTAATAATACTACTTTAACGCAAAAATCAAGTTTTTCCAATTAAGAAAAACCTGACCTATCTAATCACGCTTGATTCTAAGTAGATAAAAACTTCGCACTAATTAAAATTTTCATAGTGAGACTTTCTTCCATTCTTTCTATAGAGAGTGCTGGAATACCGCTCCGGCAGAATACTGCGCTTTCCTGCGGGGTCTTCGGACGCGTGCTGTTCCCATAGGATTCTCCGTATTCTGCCTCCGCTGGTCCTAATGTTCTGATTGTTGAAAGAAGAAAATCTTCGGATATATGATCAAGGGACTTTTTCTCACTATTCCAAAACACTAGTCAAAGCTGCGGAAAAGTGCGACACTCCTGGGGGAACTCACGCGAGCTGAAGATCCACTTGGTGATGCGGTTTTCATCACCAAGTTAGCTAAAAACCGCCCCAGGAAAGGGAGTATTTTTCCGCAGCGGCGGTCAATCACTCCTCAAAATGCAGAATGGAAGAAAGTAAATCTAACTTCGCAGTTTATGTTTTTTGTACATCAATTTCTTTTTTGCTTAGTCTCTTAACCATGCCAAACACAATGTTCCGTGACCAGTGTGGACACCTGCTACTGGTACAAGTGTTTGAATGTTTACTTTTAATTCCGCGTGCAACTTTTCAATTTCATCTTTCCAATTATGTGCTTGATCTTTGACACCTGCATGTAATATGCAAATCTCTTTCAAATGATATTTTTCCATTGCATCATCTAATAATTGAAACATTTTTCGTTTCGCTCTCTTTTTAATCCGTACTTTGTCTTTGACGATAACCTTTCCGTCATCAAAGCCAAGGATCAAGTGAATATTTAATAATGATGCAAAAATAGATTGTGCCGCGCTTACTCTACCGCTTTTTCTTAGTTGTTCAAAACTTTGGGGCATTAAATACATCTGTGCAAATTCCGGATAGGACCTCAGTTTTTGTACAATATCAGCAAAACTTTTGCCACTCTCCGCCATTTGCACACCATTCTGAATCATTTTACCTAACGCGAAATCACCAATTTTCGAATCTATCACTTCCACATCAAAACCGACCATTTCAGATGCGGAAACCGAACTTTGGTATGTACCTGTAAGCTGACTGGAAGCATGAATAGCAATACCACAATCATACTCTTCTTTTAATTGCTCATATAACGTAATAAAGTCACCATAGGCAGGTTGACTCGTTTTCGCACCATCACCGTGTTCTTTTAATTTTTGATAAAACTCTTCTTTCGTTAAATCTACTTCTTCTTTATACGTTTTTCCATTGATGATTACATTTAAAGGAATAATAAAAATATCATGTTGTGCCGCATATTCTTTATCTAAACCACAAGAGCTGTCGGTAATCCATGCTATTTTTTTCAAGATACTCGCCCCATTTCCTGCACACCGTGTGCGATAGTTATTAGCATCTATTTTACTTGATTTAAGTAGTCAAGTAAATCGACAAATTACGCAAAACGGTAATAAATTAATATGAAAGTAGCCAATACAAAAATAAAGTTTAAGAAAACAAAAACAAATTGATCTATTTTTGTCTTATGAATTTTTATCGGAGGTTGATAAAACGATACCCCTTCGATAATGAAGATAATCAAAACAATATGAATCATCGCATGACCGATAATTTCTGTCATGCCGAATAGTAACGTTGTGGAGATAAATATAAGTGTAACGACCAAGCCAAGAATTCGATTCAAAATTCCTACAACTAATAAGTAACCAACGACAAACTCTACAAAAGCTGCCATCACAATAAAGATTTCCGGATCAAATCCAAAGGTAGGTACCTGATGATTAATAACAATATCCAATGTCATTGACGGATATACCCATTTTTCAACGGCGACCCAACAAAGACTTAGACCTGTTCCTAAATATAAGAAAGGAAAGCCCCAGTCTTCTAGGTTCGTTTTTCCGATAAATAATACGAAAATAATCGCTAAATAGAAACCATAATCCAACATATAAAACCAGCCATAATCCTGCCATACCGTAATAAACAGTGCTAACATGAAAAAGGCGGCCACTTTGGTACTGAGGTGATGAGGTATTAATAAGGCAATAATGATAAGACTCATTATTATTGTTTGCCAGAAGTCCGTTATTTCAAACTCTGGCGCAAACATCGTCCCTGATACAAGTTGAATAATTAATGCAAATGCTGTACCATATTTCAAGATATGACGAGAATATTTACGAATCCCATTAAGAAAATTGTTCACCTTTGTTGCATATGGTATTTTCAAAAAATAATCCATCACTTGTGATAGTATAGCTAAAATAATCGCTATAACAATCGCAAATGTAATAAAAAATGGTGATAGTATTTGCTCAATCGGAACCTTTTCCGGCTCGACTTTGGCAAACCATTTTACATGAGCAAAAGTAGTAATAGGTGTTGCTAATAAAAGTGCGATAACGAAAGATAATAGTCCTTTTTTACGTAATGACATGTTCTTCTCCTTTTATTTGTAGTCTATGATGCTCATCATATCATATGGAAGAAAGGAATAGATGTAATGATGAAAAAATTCCAACTTATTTTGGATGTAGGCGGTGTACTTGCGACTGACTTAGACCTCTTTTGGGAGGAACTAGTCAATCAGGCAGACCTTCCTTATGATAAAATCCGAGCCATTTACAGAACGGAAATTCGCGAACAACTATGGCAAGGTGATATTTCAGAGTATAATTTTTGGCAATGGCTTGATTATACATTTCCCGGAATCAACTTAGAATATTTACAAACAGTTATGCAGAAAAGCTTAGTTGAACTTGAAGGTATCCATCATGTTGAAACATGGAGTGCAGTCAGCAACATACATATTTTGAGTAACCACCGCTTAGAATGGCTTCAACCAGTTATTAATCGGCTCCAACCTTATTTAACTAGCTCCACTATTTCTTCTGAAGTTGGTGTCGCAAAGCCAGACCCAAGGATTTATGAGATTTGCGATAATCAATTAGATTTCGATCGTCCAATTTTATTTGTTGATAATAAAAAGGAAAACCTAATCCCTGCAGTTGAACTAGGTTGGCAAACGATTCATGCTGATCCCGATAATGAATGGATTGCAAAAGTGGATCGTCTCGTCTTAGGTTAGTGTCATCTGAATTTTTATGATTTTCCTGAAAGCTTTTCGAGCAACTTTCAGGGCTTTACTATCAACTTTTGGGAGTTCTCTATCAACTTTCCCAATTTACTATCAACTCAAACTAAAAAAAGGGCTGCACTAAACCATAATAGATTCAGCAGCCCCTTTTCTTGCCTAATGCATGGATGCGTGTCCTGATGTTAATACCCAAATGGAACCAAAGACAATAATTAATGCCAGGATAATACTGTTGACCATGTTGATGACATTAATGATCCCTTCTTTTCCTTCTGTCACGTGCATAAACATAAACAGTTGAATGATCGCCTGAAACAACGCTAATATTCCGATAACCCATAAAATAACGTTGCTGGAGAAATCAGTGTTAAATGATACAAAAACGGCTAGTAACGTTAGTGCAACCGACAGAACATAACCGACTAAAAGATTCCATGGAAAACGATGAGTCTTTGCACTCATTTACATCACCATTCCTTTCAGATAGACGAATGTAAAGATAAAAATCCATACTACATCTAAAAAGTGCCAGTAAAGACTTGAGATAAATAACTTACTGGATGTTTTTTCGGTAATCCCGCGACGAACAAGCTGCACTAGCAACAGGCTAATCCAAATAATCCCGAAGGTCACGTGTGCTCCGTGAGTACCTAATAGCGTGAAAAAGGCAGCAGTAAATCCACTCGTTTGAATCGTTGCACCTTCATGAACATAATGGATAAACTCATTAATCTCCATGTATAGGAAGCCTGCTCCTAGTAACAAGGTAATGATCATCCAGATGAGTACCCCTTTTTTGTCATGGTTACGCATCGAATGAATCGCTAACCCACTGGTAAAACTACTTGTTAATAAAATAAAGGTTTCGATCAAGACATCTTTTAGAATAAAGATGTCCTGACCCGCTGGTCCCCCAGCTGTGTTATGCTCTAATACGAAATAAGAAGCAAACAATGTGGAGAAAAGTACAATTTCCGCACCCAGGAAGACCCAAAAGCCTAAAATATTCATTTGACTTTGCTCTGTTTTATATTCTAACGGTGTAGTAGTATGGGATGTCATTGTAAATCACCTCTCCACTCTCTTTCTTCCTCTTCTAATTCATCAACCGGAATGTGATAACCATCGTCATAATCAAATGTGTTGGCAACTAAACCAACCACAATACCAACCGCTGCAATTATTGCCAACGGGATCCATTCAAAGACTAGGAAAAATCCGACCAAACCAAACGCACCTGCTAAAACGATTGGTGTCCATGAATTACTTGGCATATGAACGGGTTTTAAATCTGATTTTTTCAAACCTAATGTTCCTTTTTTCTTCTTATACCAGAAGTCATCTAAGTTCTCCACTTCTGGAACTACCGCAAAATTATAATGTGGTGCTGGAGAAGCTGTTGCCCACTCTAGCGAACGGGCATTCCACGGATCATTACCGACATTTCTCGATGCATAACGGAAGCTCCAGTAAATGTTGTAGCATAGTGCTGCAAATCCTGCTGCCATCACCAGAGATCCGACTGCTGAGAACCCTAGCCATGCACCCCATCCGGTACTTTCTGCATAAGTGTACATACGACGTGACATGCCGTCCAAACCAACAAAGAACATCGGCATAAATGTCATATTGAAGCCAATCACAAATAACCAGAAATGCCATTTACCGATTTTTTCGTTCAATTTGAAACCAAACATTTTAGGCCACCAGTAGTAAAGACCAGCAAATACTGCAAATACAACACCTGGTATTAATACATAATGGAAGTGCGCCACCAAGAACATCGTGTTATGGTATTGATAGTCCGCTGCTGCCATCGCTAGCATAACACCTGTTACCCCACCGATCGTAAAACATGGAATAAACGCTAATGCCCATAACATGGATGTAGAAAATTCAATCCTACCTTTACGCAACGTAAATAACCAGTTAAAGATTTTCACACCGGTCGGGATTGCGATCATCATTGTTGTTAGTGAGAAGATCGAGTTTACCGCTGCACTATTTCCCATGGTATAGAAGTGGTGTACCCAAACTAGCATACTTAAAAACGCTATACCGGCAACGGCATATACCATTGATTTATAACCGTATAAATTTTTCCGTGCAAAGGTTGCTATTACTTCTGAGAACATCCCGAATGCCGGTAGTACAACGATATATACTTCCGGGTGTCCCCATAACCAGAACAGATTCAGCCACAACATTGGATCGCCACCAGCTGCCACCGTGAAAAAGTGTGTGCCAAATAAACGATCTAACGTCATGTAAAGTAATGCTATAGTAAGAATCGGAAATGCTGCCACGATAATGATGGATGTGATAAATGTCGTCCAGACAAAAATTGGCAACTTCATCCAAGACATACCTGGTGCACGCATTTTAATAATCGTTACAACAAAGTTAATTCCCGTCGCTAACGTACCGATACCGGCTATTTGTAAAGAGATGGCGTAATAATTATTCCCGACGCCAGGTGTAAATTCTTTCCCAGCTAAAGGAAAGTAAGATGTCCAACCTGCATCAGGTGAACCACCTATAACAAATGAAAGGTTAAATAACATGGCCCCTGCAAAGAATATCCAAAAGCTGAAAGCATTCAGCTTAGGAAACGCCACATCACGTGCTCCGATTTGTAATGGGATAACGACGTTCATAATACCAATCAATAGTGGCATCGCCATAAACAGAATCATGATGACACCATGAGTAGTAAATATTTCATCATAATGCTGAGCATCTAATAAGTCCAATCCTGGTCTGGATGTTTGTGCCTTCATTAAAAGTCCATCCACACCACCTCTGAAGAACATGAGCACCCCAGCTAAAATGTACATAATACCTATTTTTTTATGATCAACTGTTGTGAACCATTCATTCCACAACCATTTCCATCTTTTTAAATACGTAATTAATGCAATTAAACCAACCATTGTCAGACCAATTGCAATTTGTGATGCCAAGATTAATGGATCACCTGTAACAAAAAATTCATCCAATGACATGTCGTTCACCACCTCTTTTAATGATGTGAGTGATCTGTGTTTGCAGATTCACTTGTATCTTCTGTGTCTTGATTTTCGTTTTCTTCTTCCTGGTCATCTTCACGACCTTCTTCCTGCTCTTCTTCGTCATCTCCGTGGTCAATTCGATATAATTCTGAGTCAATATATTTTTCTGAACCACCATGAGCATGATCAATCCACTCTAAATGTGTTCCATTAAATGTCATACGTCCCAAAACACCTGGCTCAAGGATTTCACTATATTTTTCTTCGGATAAATCCATCGCCGTGTTATGCACTTCATGTACCCATTCATTAAAATCTTCTTCTGTTTGTGCTTGAACTTCAAATTCCATGTGAGCATACCCTTGACCATTAAAGCTTGTGTTTCTTCCATAGAAAGAACCTGGTTTGTCTGCTACCAAGTATAGATTCGTTTGCATATTGGCCATCGTATATTTTTGCCCACCTAGTTCAGGTACCCAAAATGATTGCATCGTTCCTGCAGAGGTCATTTTGAATTGAACTGGGTGATCTGCTGGAATATTAATATAGTTCACTGTTTCAATATCCTGTTCCGGATAACTGAAAATCCATTTCCAATCCGCTGATGTTACATGGATAACAAGCGGTTCTTCCTCTTCATAGCCTTGGGGAATATCCTCAACCTCATAAATAGTCTTCATCGTTGGAATCATCAAGGCAATAACAATAATGACTGGGATCGTAAACCATGTTATTTCAAGAAGATGGTTTCCTTTTTCCTCTTCTGGTTCAAAATCACTGTCATCCTTTCGAGCTCTGTATTTCCAAACAATATAGCCAAATAACACAAAAATAACGACTACAATAACTAACATAAAGATAATCGAATATACAATTAAATCTGTTAAACTTCTTGCAACAGGTCCTTTAGGATCAAATACGAGCAGTTTTGATTCACAGCCTGCAAGTAAAACAGGAATTAACAATAAAGTGAGAGCATATACGAGCTTCTTCATTGCATTCATGGTGTTTCTCCTTTCGTCAAAAAACATTTCTATTACTTTACATACCCTTTTGTTTCATAAGTAAAATTACATCTGTTTTCATTGTGACAGGTAAATGTGATGAAAGTATGATGAAGTGATAAATGTCATAATTTGTTCAAAATAAAGTGAGACTATGATCAATGGGGGTTACCTCCACTGATCATTAGTGAAACTTATCAGGGTGTTAGCTCTGTTATCCCCCACCTAGCTTCCTTGTGTTAATTGAAGTTTGAAGTGGGGATTTTACAGACGATTAGCACCGTGATAACATCATCCATTTTACTAATAGCGCATTTTTCTATACTATTTGAGTAGAAACAAAAATGAAGGTTGAGAGGGATAGAAATGAAGACGATATTAATTGTCGATGACGAACAACAAATGAGAATGATGTTAACTTTATATTTAAGAAAAGATTTCAAACTGATAGAAGCTGAAAATGGCAACGAAGCCATCCATGTATTAAAACAAAATGAGGTTGACCTCGTTTTGTTAGATATTATGATGCCCGAGTTAGACGGGATAGAAGCGTGTAAGCAAATGAAAAAAATCAAACCTGGCACTCCGATTATCTTGCTTACCGCATTAAACGAAACCTCTCAAAAAGTAGAAGGTTTAACAATTGGAGCAGATGATTACGTGGTAAAACCATTTGAGCCGGAAGAATTGTTAGCACGGATTCAAGTACAGCTCCGGCATTTTCAAAAAGAAGGGGAACAGACAAAAAACATACAGTTCAACGAATTACAAATCGATCCTGATTCCCATACCGTTATGGTTAAAGGAAAAGAAATCAAATACAGTCCAAAAGAATTTGATTTACTGTATTTGATGGCATCCCATCCAAATCGGGTCTACACGAGGGAACAGCTGTTGGATTTAATATGGGGGTTGGATGATATTGTCGATATTAGAACAGTCGATTCACATGTCCGTTACGTGCGAGATAAATTGAAGAAAGCTGGCATCTCCCATCAGCCAATAGAAACTGTATGGGGTGTTGGTTACAAATTTAACCGGAGGGATAACAATGAAACTTAATAGTGTAGTTTTTAAGCTTGGCGCTACCATCTTATTTTTACAACTCATTATTTTAATTCCACTTGGGTATATTATTTTACAACTTATTTTAAACTACTCGATGAATCAAACGGAACAGCAGCTTATACAGCTGTCAGGAAAATACGCAACACAAGTAAACAGTATAGATGATCCAGAAAGTCTTCAGCTATTGGAACACCTCGCAGATATGACCGATACCAGTGCGGTTATCCTAGATCAAAATGGAGATACGGTATTACAAACAAACTGGCACGAAGATATTACTGATGAAGTACTCGCCAATCCGCAGATTAAGCAGTTAGAGGCCGGAGAAACAATAGTAGATGATTACACGTTTAACAGTACGACTTATTTAAAAGTAGCGCAGCCGATCACGAATCAGGGTGGTATTCAAGGAAGTGTCGTTTTATTCTCTTCATTCGGACTCATCAGTAATTCGATTCATAATATTATCTTCCTAGTGATTTTGGCAAGTTTAGGAGCAGTTGCTTTAGCAATCGGATTTACTTTCTTTATTTCAAAAAAATTAGGGGCACCATTAATCACGATGGAGAAAGTCGCCAAACAAATAGCAGAAAAAAAGAATTTCTCTTTACGTGTAGATTATAAAGCGAATGATGAAATCGGATCTTTGGCACATGCCATCAACCATCTATCCGAAACTTTGGAACGCTACCAGACAAACCGTAATGAATTTTTCTCGAATATCACACATGAACTGAAGACGCCATTAACCTATGTAAAAGGATATGCCAATGCCGTTCGTCATGAGATGTATCAAAATAGAGAGGAACGCGATGAATTTCTTGAAATTATTGAGAATGAAACAGATCATATCAGTAATCTAATGGATGACCTCACCGACTTATCCAAAATCGAGGAAGGCAAAATCGATTTAAATAAAGAAGATATCAATGTAAATAAACTAGCAGAGGAAATGGTTAGACGATCCCAGTTCAGGGCTTCGGAAAAAGGACTAACCATGAATCTGGATGTACCGGACAGTATCGTCTTTTTATTCGCTGACAAAAACAGACTCGATCAAGTATTAACAAATCTTGTCGAAAATGCCGTTCGCTACACAGAAAAAGGAAGCATTACACTAAAAGTAAAAGAAGAACGTGATGAGGTAATGATTCGGGTAAAAGATACAGGTATTGGTATTAAGAAAGAAGACATACCTTACCTATTTGAGCGTTTCTATCGTGTTGATAAATCACGTTCTCGGGCTAATGGCGGAACCGGATTAGGTTTAGCCATTGTAAAAAATTTAGTTGAAATGCATGAAGGAGACATCGAGGTTGATAGTGAATTAAATAAGGGAACAACGATCACATTACGCTTTCCGAAAGAGGAGGATCCACAGCATGCGATATCAAGGTAAAGTTGTGGTCGTAACAGGAGGAGCAAATGGCATCGGTAAAGCTATCACAGAAAGCTACCTAGCTGAAGGTGCAACAGTTGTGGTGGCAGATATCGAGAAGCCCCAAAATGCTGACATCTATTTCCTAAAGACTGATGTCAGTAAAGCTAAGGATATTGAACAACTTTTTCAACATATAACGGATTCCTTTTCCAAATTGGATATCCTAATTAATAATGCGGGTGTCTCCACTTTCGGGGACTTTTACGAAATTTCAGTGGAAGACTGGGATAAAGTGATTAATACGAACTTAAGAAGCACCTTTTTATGCTCGCAAAAAGCTGCACTTATCATGCGCAAACAACCTACAGGAGGAAGCCTTGTCCATATTGCCTCCACACGTGCCTTTATGTCAGAAGCGAATACCGAAAGCTACGCGGCAAGTAAAGGAGGGATCTTCGCATTAACTCATGCTTTAGCTATGACATTGCAGGACGACCAGATTACGAGTAATGCGATCAGTCCCGGTTGGATCCAAACGAGTGACTACGAGAAGCTTCGACCGATTGATCATACACAACACCCATCGAAACGGGTAGGCAAACCAGAAGATATCGCAAGAGCTTGTTTATTTTTAACCGATCCAGCCAACAACTTCATCAATGGTGAGAACCTGGTTATAGATGGTGGCATGACTCGGAAAATGATTTACGAACCTTAAAAGAAAGGACGAGCACATAATGGAACTGCAACTGATCGAAGTCTATATCCCTGCCCATCGATTTGAACGATTTCTGAAAGAAGTAGAAGAATACCATGTAATCGAAAAATGGTATACGAAAATCTCGGAAGACGAACAATTAGCCAAAATATTAATCGAAAAAAAATATGCAGAAGAGATATTAGATTTTCTGGAAGTAAACGACCGTGGCCAAGATAATATACGAGCACTACTCTATAATATTTCGACATATGTACCAAGGATTGAAGTTGACAAGGAAGAAGACGAAGCAGAGAATCCCGAAGAAAAACAAAAAGAAATTACCCGTGCCAGTCGCCATGAATTATATAATGTTGTGCAATCATCCAGTACTTCCAGTGTAAATTATATATGGATGTTGCTATTATCTTCTGTGGTTGCAACAGCCGGAATCGTTAAAGATAGTCCTGCTATTGTGATCGGTGCGATGGTAATTGCACCCTTGATCGGTCCTTTTACTGCGCTTGCTTTTGCTGCAACATTAGGTGATTATAATTTGATGAAAAGATCTGTTCTCACATGCTTATATGGTTTGGCGATTCCAGTCGGGATAGCGATTATTTTCGGATTACTCTTTACTTTGCCGGTTAATAGTGATGAATTTTTGGCGAGGACTAACATTGAATTGATGGATATAGTTGTAGCGCTTGCCGCTGGTACTGCAGGTGCAATGTCATTTGCAAAACGGGTTTCTGAAGCACTCGTTGGGGTAATGGTCTCTGTCGCATTATTACCACCTGCTGTAGTTCTGGGAATGATGCTAGGGGCTTTGGAATTTCAACAAGCTCTAACCCCATTGATTCTCTTAATGGTCAATATAAGTGCCATTCTTTTCTCAGCTATCGTTGTTTTTTGGACGAGTGGCATTGAACCGGTTAATTGGAGCGAAATTCAAGTTGCCCATACATCGAAAACCTATGCACTAATATTCATCAGTAGCGTCATTATTATCCTTGCTGTGATGATTATTATTATCCAATTTTGACAATAACCACACCGCCCCGCTTTTTTTAACACAGACTCAGATCAGGTTTGTCTCCTTTCAACCTTTCTCGAATGAATGCTAAATCAACCAAAGTATGTTGTCGAAGCATATCCTAGCTGCGTTTTATAGATTTTAAGTATTAATTTTTTTACAAAAACTTTACAATGCATTCCTTGTTGGGATATGACGGGATTGCTATAATTTACAGAGATAGGGAGGCTATTATGACTAGAGAAAAAAACACATTTCGCGATTATTTATTCATTCTGTGGATTGCGACTCGATTAGGCTTCACCTCATTCGGTGGCCCTGTGGCACATCTCGGCTATTTCCATGAGGAATACGTACGGCGAAAAAAATGGCTCGATGAAAAAGCTTATGCGGATTTAGTAGCATTGTGCCAATTCCTGCCTGGACCTGCCAGCAGTCAAGTCGGCATTGGTGTCGGAATCATTCGTGGTGGTATATTAGGTGGTATTCTTGCCTTTCTTGGCTTTACCTTACCATCGGTTATTGTCCTCATCTTATTTGCATTAGCTTTACATCAATTTTCCTTTTATGATGCAAGCTTTATCCATGGTTTAAAAATTGTTGCCGTAGCAGTTGTCGCCCATGCAATTATGGGAATGGGTGCTAAGTTAACACCTGATTTACCAAGAAAAACGATAGCCATAATCGCAGTTACTGTCAGTCTAGCTTGGCAAACAACGATTACACAAGTAATAATCATCTTGGTCGCAGCGGCAATCGGTATTTTCTTTTTCCAAAAACAAGAGAAACAAGAACAACCTGCACGATTAAGTTTAGGCTTATCTAAGAAAACAGCTATTATTAGTATTGCTTTATTTTTTATCTTATTAGCCGTGCTTCCAATTGTCAGTCGGATAACAGATTGGCAATGGTTGGCGATGTTTGACAGCTTTTATCGTTCTGGTGCTCTTGTTTTTGGCGGAGGGCATGTCGTTTTACCATTACTGGAGCAAGAATTTGTACCAACTGGCTGGGTATCCGAACAAGAATTTTTAGCAGGTTATGGGGCTGCACAAGCAGTACCTGGTCCGCTTTTTACCTTTGCGGCATACCTTGGAACGGTAATCGGCGGCATTCCTGGTGGTTTACTCGCAACAGCTGCTATCTTTCTACCAGCCTTTTTACTTATTATAGGTACGTTACCTTTCTGGCATGCGTTACGTCATGTTTCCTCGGTACGTGGTGCCTTAGTCAGTGTAAATGCAGCGGTTGTCGGCCTGTTAATTGCTGCCTTTTATCAGCCAATCTGGACAAGCACGATTATAGAAACAAAAGATTTTATCTTAGCTGCCATTCTCTTTAGTTTGTTAGCGTTTTGGAAGCTGCCATCATGGGTGGTTGTAATTATCGGACTGATCGGTGGCATCTTATTACCATATGTACCTTTTTAGTGATCGGATATTTCCGGTCACTTTTTACTTTTAGTGAATATCAAGGTGCTTTTTCTAATTATCTGGATACTCCTATTTTTCTTGCACATTTCCATTATTCATTTTATAATATGAATACATGTTCATATATTGTATTAAAGGAGGATATTGCATGGGACATCATCACGGACATGGTCATAGTCATGATCATCATCATACAAACAATAAAAAGGCGTTATTGATCAGCTTTATACTTATTGCGACATTTATGGTTATCGAAGTCATTGGGGGTATTCTCACCAATAGTTTGGCGTTATTATCTGACGCTGGTCACATGTTGAGTGATGCGTTCGCTCTAGGATTGAGTTTATTTGCATTTAAATTAAGCGAAAAAGCAGCAAACGCCCAGAAAACATATGGTTATAAACGATTTGAAATATTAGCGGCGTTTATCAATGGTGTCACACTTCTAGCCATTTCTATTTATATTTTTTATGAAGCATATCATCGCTTTTTAGAACCGCCTAATGTAAGTCCGATGATGCTTTGGATTGCCGTTACCGGACTTATCGTTAATATTATCGTTGCCTTTATATTAATGAACGGCGGAGATACAAAAGGTAACTTAAATATGCGCAGTGCATTGCTGCATGTATTAGGAGATTTACTTGGATCGGTTGGTGCGATTATTGCCGGGCTATTGATTATGTTCTTTAATTGGAATATGGCAGACCCAATTGCAAGTATTATTGTCGCTGTTCTCATTTTAATTAGTGGTTACCGAGTCTCTCGTGATTCTTTTCATATTTTAATGGAAGGTACCCCTAGTTATATATCATATGAGGACATTGAAAACAAATTGGTCCAATTAGATGGAGTCACCAATATTCATGATTTACATGTCTGGACAATCACTTCAGATTTTCCAGCGTTGAGCTGTCATATGGTTGTCGAAGAAAATGTTGATCGAGATCAGCTATTAATAAAGGCAGCAAATTTATTACATGATGATTTTGCTATTCATCATACAACGATTCAAATAGAGGGCGTGCAGACAGATATGGAACATGATGAAAACAATTGTAATTGATCACAGGAGGGTTGTGTAATGTCAGACGAAAATTATCAACCATTAGATGAAGAAACACTGTTTTTAGTATCTCAAACCTTTAAAGCGTTAGCTGATCCGACACGAATTCGCATTTTACATTTATTGTTTAATCGTGAATTATCGGTCTCAAATATTGCGGTACAATTGGATCTCAATCAATCAAATGTCTCCCATCAATTACGTTTTTTGAAAAATTTACGACTAGTAAAATATAGGCGAGACGGTAAAACGATTTATTATTCTCAGGATGATGAACACGTGATGAAAATATTGCAGCAATCGATTGACCATGCGACACATCACTGAAAGAGACTCATGAACTCATGTAAATACAAAAACACATGCGTTTCACCATGGAGGAAAACGCATGTGTTTTTTTCTGTTCTACACACATGAAAAGGATTGAATTCTTTCTGTATCTATGCCGAAATATACCCAGTTAAATCCTGTCCAGCGATAGCCGGCTACCGAGCGTCGGCCTATATAAGTTGGATAAAACCAGAATGAGTTATACCGACTGAGCCAGACATAAGTAAATCGGTATAAGCACCCTCTCATTGAACCAGGATCAACTGCATATAATTGTGGCCCGTCACCTAGCTGTTGCGCTTGTTGCGGTATTTGTGCAGGTGGTGGACCTGTTGGCGGCATACCTTGTGGTCCCTGGCCGAAATCTGGTGGTCCAAATGGTGGTGGAGATGATGGACCGCCTCCTTGTCCCGTACCTGGATAACCCCGTTGAGATAATGGCAAGAACTGACCATTGTTTGGATACACATTTCCATATTGATCATACATATATTGTTGAGATGGATAGTATTGTTCCATGATGATTAACCTCCCGTCTCTAACACTATATGTTTTGCGGAAGGTTAGGTAATTTGTCCATATTTAAAATAGGCGCTTACTGTTCATTTATTTTAATATATAAATCATGTATTGTTTCATCACCTTGCATAGTATATCCTATATCTATTTTCATTGTTTCTAAAGCCAATTCATGTTCTTTCCCATACTGATACATCTCACCAAAGCTTTGCGCAATGGAAACTAAACTTCCTTCGTGCTTATGATATAAGTAGCTAGCTGAAGGAATAACGATCATTTCCATTCCTTCAGGAACTTCGACTTGGTTTTCTACTTCTACACAAATACATTGGGTATAGATTGCGTCATTTTCTTCTAAACTTATGTCCATCATTGTATCCGATTTTCTCTGTTTCACTTCCGCTAATCTATTGTTAAACTCGTCCCACTTTACTGGCATTTCCCGGATTAATCCTTTCCAATCTCTTTTTATTTTAATACCCACTACTGTCATTTCTGCTTTTTTAACAATATTCAACTTTTCCACCTCTTCATTAGAAAAATGGGAAATCCACTACCATTAATACTTGTTTTATTTCTATCTTTACCTGCTACCAAATCCTAACTGTAATCCTTTAAAAACAGTAAAAAAAAGAACCAGTACGAAATACTGATTCTACATTTCTACTTTATACGTAACAATTCCTGCTTTATGAGATATATTTTTTCATCACTTTTGCACCATTACACGAGAATAAGCATTCTTTATCTTCCATAATGGTTTCAAGATGGACGTCTCTTCCCCATAATCGATAGATATAAGGCAACGTTTTCTCTAAATAACGTACATCCAACTCTACATCTTCGTAATGATGGCGAATATATAACTCTCCATTACGCAAATAGTCACCATCTTCAACCGTCAAATAAGGAAACCCACCGTTTAATCTGGTTGAAATTAGTTGATCACGTACATCTTCCCAATTTTTATCAACAATTTTATATTCTGGTCCTTGTTTTTGAAAAAGGTACAAATCTTCCTTTTCAACTAGTTCTTTTGTTAAATAATTGCGCATAAAAGAGATATCTGATTCTATTTCACGAACTTCGAAAATCTTTTCTTTTCCGGTCCCAGGTTCTGCACCAAATCGTTTCATTTCTTCTGAAGGGTTGTTGTAACGTTCTTCAATATCTTCAAACATTTTTACTCCAAGGTAATAAGGATTAATCTGTGTAGTCGACGGTTGAACAACACTGGCATTCAGTGAAGCAAATTCTACTGTTTCATCATTTGTTAAATCTAACTCTCTTACAATTCGTTGATGCCAATACGTCGCCCATCCTTCATTCATAATTTTAGTTTCCAATTGTGGCCAAAAATAAAGCATTTCCTCACGCATCATCGTTAAGATGTCTCGCTGCCAATCCTCTAATTCTCTGCTATGCTCTTCAATAAATAATAAAATATCTTTTTCAGGATGTGGTGGGAAAGTCTTTTTCTTTTTGGTTGGCCCTGAACTTGCTGAAGTCTGCTGATCTAAATCCCATAAATCATCGTATTCTGTTCTTCTACGCTGTTGTTCTTCTTCCTCATCATTTTTTTGCCAATCTAATTGTGCTTTTAATAAGGTCGGGTCGATGTGCTCTTGAATAGCGAGCACTGCATCAAGAAATTTTTCTACTTCTTTTATGCCATATTGTTTCTCATATTTCGCTACACGCTCAGCTGTCGCAGCCATGCTCTCTACCATATCGCGCTTCGTATTTTGAAACCGCACATTGTTTTTAAAAAAGTCACAATGTGCTAATACATGGGCTACAATCAATTTATTTTGAATCAAACTATTAGAATGTAATAAGAAAGCATAACAAGGGTTGGAATTGATCACCAATTCATATATTCTACTCAACCCAAGATCATATTGAAGTTTCATCCGGTGAAATTGTTTTCCGAAGCTCCAATGCGAAAATCTTGTCGGCATCCCATAGGCACCAAATGTATATAATATTTCAGGCGGACAAATCTCATACCGCATCGGATAAAAATCTAAGCCAAATCCTTCTGCGATCTCGGTAATTTCGTGAATCGCTTTTTCTAATTTTTTTTTATCTTCTGCTTTCAAACAAAACACCTCCACTATAATATATGAGAGGTGTTCGAAAATAGGACACCCATTATGAGATTAACGGGTTCGATTTTGAAATACACATTGGGTTTTATAAGTGTACTATGATTATGATACATCCGCATTCTTTAGTGAACTACCTATACTAATCTAAATTACCTTCATAGACTGTATTAATTGCATGGAAAGTGAGGTGAGTAACATGCGAAGACTCTTTATTGCCAGATTGAAAGGCAGAAATGAAGTCCCTCCTGTAAACACAAATGCTTCTGGTTCAGCAAAATTTATAGTTAACAAAAACAGAACTAAAATAAAGTTTACACTAGAAGTTAACAACATTGAAAACTTGGTTCAAGCGCATATCCATTTTGGCAGACGGGGTGAAAATGGACCTGTAATAGTGTTTCTATTCGGTGCTGACTTAGAAACGCTTGAGAAACAACATGGAATATCGACTGGAAGAGGCGTTGTTACAGGAACTATAACAGATGACGATATTGTAGAAAATGACGTTGGTATAAAAACCATAGAAGATTTATTAAAATTTATGGAACAAAAATCAACTTATGTTAATGCCCATACTGAACAAAATCCTGCAGGTGAAATCAGAGGCCAAATTGTACCAAGATAAAGTGAGACTTCCATCAGCGGGGGACTTACGGACGGTTAGCGCCGTGATAAATGTCAGATGTTGAGTCAAGATTTTGTGGACATCAAATTTTTATGTCATCAGTTTATATCACTTCTATTACGAAAAATGTATAAAAATAAACCTTGCCTATTTTATACAGCAAGGTTTATTTTAAATTATGCTAATCTTCCTATCTTTTTCTTACATCTACATTCCGTAAGCGTATAACCTGTTATTTCAAACCCTTTTTGTTTCAAGAAACGAATCGCTAAATTTTTTTCCACATGATTCGAAGCAACAATATGAACTGTTCGAGAAGGAATTTCGTGAAAATATCTTCTTAGGTATGGTATGGGAATCACAACCGCTTCTTCTACTTTATCATTATCCGCTTCCTGATAATCACGGATATCTAGCGTTAATTTTTCCCGATTAAGCTTTTTATCTATTTCTACACATGGGATTCCTTTAATCGGTACATATCGTGTATAGAATAAATGGCTAAAAAATACGATGATCAACAATAAAACAATCCAAAAGATTGACATATTAAGTTATCCTCCATTACCTATGATGAATGGCTCACAAATATCTTACACCGTTACAGTATATTGTCAACCTTTTCCTTTCACCACGGTCTATTGTTTAAGATTTTTAACTTTCTCCCAATAATGGACAATTGTCTTCATTCCTTTATCGAAATGGGCAATTGGGAAGCTTTCATTAGGAGAATGCAATCGGTCATCAGGTGTTCCGAAACCAAGCAATACCACAGGAATTTGATACATTGAGTCAATCCATTCCACAACTGGTATAGAGCCACCCATACGAACATATACCGCTTCTTTTTCAAAGGTTTCTGTAAAGCTCTCTGCTGCTTTGGTAATCAACGGATGATCTGGATCCACTTTATATGCTTTCGCTGATAAAGGTTCACGCTTTATGGTTAGTTCCACCCCTCTTGGCACATGCTGTTCCAAATGTTTTACTAATAAATCCTGAATTTCTTGCGGATCTTGGTCTGGTACTAGACGACATGTTAGTTTGGCCGTTGCAGTAGACGGGATAATGGTTTTCGTGCCCTCTCCCTGGTAACCGCTAAATAAACCATTGATTTCTAGGGTTGGTCTAGCCATAGTATGTTCTTTTGCAGTATAGCCTTTTTCCGAAACCGTCTCTTTTACTCCAGTAGACTCTTCATAATCTTCACTTGGTGCATCTTTAATTAATGCACGTTCTTCAGATGACAATGGTTCAACCTGATCATAAAAGCCTGCTATTTGCACCACTTCTTCTTCATTTTTCATCGTTGCCAAGAGCTGCGCCATTGCCATTGCTGGATTTTTCACCGCACCACCGTACAGACCTGAGTGCAAATCATTGTCAGGTCCTTTCAATGTGAATTCCAACCCGGTAAAACCTTTTAATCCATAAAGAATGGTTGGCTGATCATTGGCAACCATTCCCGAGTCAGAAATGACTGCAAAATCAGCTTGGAATTTTTCCTTTTGTTCATGAAGAATATCATAAAGATTGGCACTACCGATCTCTTCTTCCCCTTCTATACAGACTTTCACATTGATTGGTAATGAGCCTGTCGTTTTCAGGAAAGCTTTTAACACCACGAGGTGCATAAAAACTTGCCCTTTATCATCACTGGAACCGCGGGCATAGATCCTTCCATCTCTAACTTCTGGTTGAAACGGATCACTCTTCCATTGGTCGAGTGGGTCTGGTGGCTGCACATCATAATGGCCATAAAATAAAACAGTTGGCGCGTCTTCACCGGCATCCATCCATTCAGCATATACAAGTGGATGACCTTTTGTTTCCTGAACTTCCACGGTTTCAAATCCAGCGTCCGTTAAATAGTTGCCTACAAACTGTGCCGCTTTTTTCACATCTTCTTTATGGGTGGAATCTGTGCTGACACTTGGGATATGTAAAAAGTTTTTAAGTTCTTCCAGGTGTTGATCTTTATATTTTTCAAGGTATTCAATAACTTCTTTCATCGTCATCACGTTCCTTTCGCTTCTTTCTTTCCATAGTTTAACATGTAAGTGGGGAATCATTCATTAAAAAAGTTTGGGGAACAGTTTTTCCTTTAAAAAATGAGATACAATTTTTCTCCATTTCTGTATGTTTTAACTTCATTAGGGTTATGAAGGACACTTTTCTTCGGTTTTCGCTTCTTTTGTCCTTCATAACGGCTATGAGGGACACTTTTCTCCGGTTTTCGCTTCTTTTGTCCTTCATCACGGCTATGAAGGACACTTTTCTCCGGTTTTCACTTCTTTTGTCCTTCATAACAACAAAAAAACACTTACCTTTTAAAAAGATAAGTGCATTTCTCACTATGATAAAACTATCCCAAAATCTAAGATGTATACTTTAAACAGCCTGCATATTAGTCTAAACCTTTTGCTAAGTCTTCTATTAAGTCATCGACGTCTTCGATTCCGATTGATAGACGAATTAGTCCGTCAGTAATGCCTAATTCTTCACGACGGTCTTTTGGAATTGAAGCATGTGTCATGCGTGCTGGTATCGAAATTAAACTTTCGACCGCTCCAAGACTTTCCGCTAAGGTGAAATAATCAACTTTGCTCAATACTTGATCCGCTTTTTCTCCACTGCCGACATCAAATGCAATCATGCCTCCAAAACCTTCTGCCTGCTGTTTGGTGACATTATGTCCAGCATGTGATGTTAAGCCTGGGTAATATACCTTCTCAACATTTGGATGGTGGTCAAGATAAGCTGCAATTTTGTTCGCATTTTTTTCGATTGCTTCCATACGTAATCCTAATGTCTTGATACCACGCATTAACAACCATGAATCCTGTGGTCCTAAGACAGCACCAACAGAGTTTTGAATAAAATGGATTTCTTCAGCCAGTTTTTCGTCCTTTACAACTGCAAGCCCTGATACAACGTCACTGTGACCACCGATGTATTTCGTTGCACTGTGTAAGACAATATCCGCACCGAAATCTAATGGCGTTTGCAAGTATGGTGTCGCGAATGTATTATCAACCACTAATAAAAGATGATGCTTATCAGCGATTTCTTTCATTTTTTTCAAGTCGGTGACTTTCAACAATGGATTGGTCGGTGTTTCAATATATAGCATTTTCGTATTTGGCTTAATCGCTGCTTCTATCGCTGCGATATCACTTGTATCAACAAATGTGTGTCCGAGGTCAATACGATTTAACACTTTGGTTGTTAAACGATAGGTTCCACCATATACATCGTCTGTTAACACGACATGATCACCAGCTTTGAGCAACATCATAACAGTTGTGATTGCCGCCATTCCTGATGCAAAAGCAAAGCCTGCTTTACCGTTCTCTAATTCTGCGGTGACTGTTTCTAATGCATGTCGTGTCGGGTTACCTGTTCTGGAATATTCGTAACCAGTGTGTTTTCCGGCTTCTGGTTGTCTGTAAGTACTTACTTGATAAATCGGTACAGATACGGCACCTGTTCTTTCATCCCCTGTAATACCGCCATGTACCATTTTTGTTTTACGTTTCATAACTATTCCTCCTACGAATCAAACGTATAATGTGAGACTTCCATCATTGCGAAACTGACTTATCAGGGTGTTAGCGTCCGTTATCCTTCCTTTTGCTTCTTTGAAATACTCAAACCATAAAGTGAAGAGTTAAGGACGATTACCCCCCTAATAAATATCTTTACTTAAATATCGTTCACTACTATCTGGAAAAATGGTAACGATGTTGCTACCTGACTTGGCATTCTCCGCTTCACGTAAAGCGGCAACCATCGCTGCACCTGATGAGCTTCCTACCAGTAGTCCTTCTTTTTTTGCCAGTTGTTGTACCATATCAAAAGCTACATCATCATCAATCGTATGAATTTCATCGAATAATGCACGATCCATATAGTCTGGTAAAAATTCCATACCGATTCCTTCTGTACGATGGGGTCCCACTTCACCACCAGCAATAATCGACCCTTCAGGTTCCACAATTACTGTTTTTGTTGTTGGATTTTTATCTTTGAAATAACGGGCAGCTCCCATAAAGGTGCCCCCTGTTCCTGCACCTGCAACAAAAACAGATATCTCATCCTTTAAGTCATTCTCAATCTCTGGAGCTAATGTTTTATAATAAGTTTCTGGGTTTGCTGGATTTCCAAATTGCTGTGGAGCATAACTGTTCGGGATTTCTGAAAGCAGCTGTTTGGTTTTCTCGATCGCTCCACGCATTCCTTCATCTCTAGGCGTATGGACAACTTCTGCTCCTAAAGCTTTCATTAATAATTGCTTTTCCTGACTAAAGTGTTCTGGAACAACGAAAATAACACTAAATCCTCTATTAACAGCAGCCAAGGCAATTCCGATCCCTGTATTACCAGCCGTAGGTTCGATAATCGTTCCACCTGGTTTCAACTCACCAGATTGCAGCGCTGTTTCGATCAAATTGATTCCTAAACGATCTTTAATACTGCCACCAGGGTTAAAGAATTCTAATTTTGCAAAAAGCCGTACACCGTCCGGGAGTACGAAATTCGATAGCTCCATTAACGGTGTACCACCGATCAATTGTTGTATATTTTTATAAAGTGCCAATCTAATCCCTCTTTTATTCAGCAAACACGATGTGCCATTCGTCTTTTCCAGCTAACATATTTCTAGCGATGTCTTTTGCACCTTCCAAGCTATGGTTAGCTGCCCAGCCGCATTGGACTTCATTACATGCTGGTACATCTGTAGCTTCTACTACATCCTGCAAGGTCTTTTCTAATGCTTCTACTACGTCCTCAAAACTGTCATTGTTCAGGATGGCAAGGTAAAAACCGGTTTGGCATCCCATCGGACTGATATCCAATACATTATCAATGTGATTTCGAATGTTTTCTGCCATTAAGTGTTCAATCGAATGAAGTCCTGCCATATCCATATGGTCTTTGTTCGGTTGACAGAAACGAATATCATATTTATAAACTTTATCACTATTCTCTCCTGTAGTAACTCCTACGAGGCGTACGTATGGTGCTTTTACTTTGGTATGATCTAAATTAAAGCTTTCAACATTCATTTTTTTAGTCATCTTCCAATCACTCCTCTTATTATTTTTCCGCTACAAATAACCAAACAAATTTATTCCGCTGTTTCGCTTCGAAATGAAATCCATTTTGTTCAAAAAGCTGACGTATATCCTCTAATTGAGGATAGTATTCTCTGTTTAAATCCTCCAGTAATTCATGATAGCCCAATTCATGTGCTTCTTGTTTGATTTGCTCTTCTGCCTGTTTATTCTCATAAACTGTATCCGCAAATACTACACGACCACCATCCGCTATCAAAGAATAAAACTTAGCAATCGCTATGTTCTTTTCTTCTTTTGTTAAATGGTGGAAAGCATACGTACTTACAATCGTATCTACTGGTTTATCCGGTAATGGAAATTCAAGAAAATCCCCTTCATAAAGAGCTAATTCAGGTAATTTTTCCTTTGCTAACTCTCTCATCGGTTCTGATGGTTCAACCCCAATTACTTGTAAATCTTTAGCCAATATCTTTTCCGTTAAATTGCCAGTGCCAACACCGAACTCCATTACTGTACCTCTAGCCAACTGAGCAACTTCATTTAATATTGTATCATATCCTTCGAATACATCTCTATACTGAGGATCATGTCCAGTTACAGCTTCATCATACGTAGAAGCCCACTCCTCAAACACTTCCAAAAACTCTCTCCCCATGATAAATTCCTCCATCTATGTTAATTCATACTATTTTACTCTGTTTTATCGGAATTGACACTAATATAGCACAAAAACCTCTAATATGCAAAAGTGTGATTTGGGTAAGATTGCATATAGAAAAAGAGCAAGTATCCGAAGATACTTGCTCCTACTTCCTTATTCTTCATCATTCGGGAAAACTCTTTCGATCATATTTCCAATACGTCTGAAAAAGCCTTCTACCGGTTCGCCCCTGTCTACATCATTAGCATATTCATCTGCTAAATCAAAGAAATCTGGGTTTGTCGAAATATAAACATTGTCAATATCATTGTTAACAGATTTAACTGCTTTTGTGATTTCTTCTCTTGTTTCTTCCGTTAATTCGTCATTGTTTCGGTTTTGATTATTATTATTTGTTCGTTTATCCCATGACGCCGCTACATATGCATTATTATCAGTTGTTAATACATACACACGGTCAATTTCCGGAACATCAGACTGGATTTGTTCAGCTGCTTCTTCCGCTACATCATAATTAGTACCGTCACGTCTGGTGTTAGTCATGTTATCGGCATCTCGGTTTGTTCTACCATCAAACATGAATTGATTGTTGTCATTTTGACGAGTGTTACGGTTCATATTGTCTTGTCCACGAGCTGGATCTGTTGTTTGATTTCTATTATTAGCACGATCATTAGCTGGATCATTGGATGTTTGATTGTAGCCTATCGGTTGTGCAGGATTACCATTATATTCACCATTTTCTTGGCCATATTCATTTCCGCCACATGCTACAAGTGTTAAGGTTGCAGCAAAGGTCAATGCTAAAGCCGGCTTTGGTAATTTCATTTGTTTCCCTCCTTTTTTAAAGATCATGAATAGTATGGATGGAAACAGAACGGCTTATGTTAATTAATATTTGGTAATGAGACCAACAGTTCTTTAGACTTTTTCATTGTAAACCGCACACACTAATTAATGATTCCCCAACTAAAATGAATACAACAAATATGAAAAGCGCAAAGCGCCCGTTTAGAAACTTATGGACTGGAGACGAAACAACTGAGATAAAGGAATCACGGTGAGCTTGCGAACCGATGATGACTTATCGTAGGGCGATTCGTGGAAGTCGCCTAGTTTTTGGGTGCACGGAGCTAGACATCTCCGTTTATGCTTTCTTACCTTATAAAAAAAGGGGGATTATCCGTTGAATATTGACTACGATAAAGCATTATATTATACGCTTTGGGGGCAATGGGATGATTTGCTTGTATTAATGGTCCGAACAAATGATGACTTGCTGTCCAAAAAAATTGAACAATTTTTGCATGCCTATCATTACCCAAGTTCACAGGAATACCTGATAAATTCGCATGAACAACTTATGCATTACATTGACCATGCTTTAGTCAACCAAATGAGCCTTACACAATAAAATAATGCTGGGGAAAGGTTAAATTTGTAAAAACTATATCTTTCCTCAGCTGATCTAAATATGCATTTTGGGTTAGTGTATCACTAACCCAACAACTTATTGCCCACGATATTTAATCTCAAATAAGTCACGACGTCTATCACGCAATTGTCGCACTGTACCTGATTTACGTTGTCTTCTTAAAATTTCTAAATCCACGTCACCAACGACAACCGTTTCAATATTAGGATTACATTCACCGACAATACCATCCCGGGCAAATTCAAAATCCGACGGCGTAAAGATTCCAGATTGTGCATACTGAATATCCATGTTTTCTACTTGAGTTAAGTTTCCTACCGTACCAGCAATAACGGTATAGACTTGATTTTCCACAGCTCGAGCTTGCGCACAATATCGAACACGCAGATAGCCTTGACGATCATCTGTACAGAATGGAACAAAAATAATATTTGCTCCTTGATCAACAGCATATCTTGATAATTCAGGGAATTGAATATCGTAACAAATTTGAATCGCTATTTTTCCACAATCCGTTTCAAAAATACCAACATGATCTCCTGGTTGAATTCCCCACCATTTACGTTCATTAGGCGTTACATGGATTTTATATTGTTTTTCAATCGTACCATCTCTTCTGAACAAATAAGCTATATTATAAATATGATCATTTTCTTCAACAAAATGTGAACCGCCAATAATATTAACATTATATTTCACCGCTAAGTCCGTAAAAAGGGCAATATAATCCTCGGTAAATTCCGACAAATTGCGGATTGCCTTTGAAGGTATCTTTTCATCTATAAATGACATTAATTGAGCAGTAAAAATTTCAGGAAAAACTGCAAAATCAGAGCCAAAATCATAAGCAACATCGACATAATATTCTACTTGTTTGGCAAACTCATCAAATGATTCAATTCGCTTCATCATATATTGGATAACTGTGATTCGTACTGGAAAAGCAGTTTTAAAATGTCGTTTTGTCTGTGGAAGATAATCCACATTATTCCATTCCATCAACGTTGCATATTGTACAGATGCTTTATCATCTGGCAAATACCTTGGATTTATCCGCATTACGGTAAAGCCATTCATTATTTGAAAAGTTAATACTGGATCAAATATATTTTTATTGGTTACTTCTTCCACATACTCTCTTGGCGTCAATTGATGCTTATACTTATGATAGTTAGGAATTCTTCCTCCTATAATAATACTTTTCACATTCATTCGGCGTGCTAAATCTTTTCGCGCTTCATATAATCTCTTGCCAATTTTCATCCCTTGAAAGGAAGGATCTACCATAACCTCAATTCCATATAAATTGTAACCTTCTGGATTATGGTTTGTTATGTATCCTTCATCCGTAATATCGTCCCATGTATGTTGAGCATCATATTCATCAAAATTGATCACGAGGCTGGAGCAACTGCCTATTATCTTACCATCATATTCAACACAAAACTGGCCTTCCGGAAAAATATCAAGATGGCTTTCAAGGTGTTCTTTTTTCCACGGTTCCATATTGGGAAAACATCGTTTTTGTAAGGTGAAAATTTGCTCGAAATCCTCACACTTAATATTACGAACAAAGATTTTCTTTTCAAAACTGGATAAATCAATTTCAGACATGCTACCCCACCCTTTCTGCTCTTTTTCAAAATATATCATATTTTTAACGATATTGCTTTTTTATTTTATTTGATAAGCGCAGAGCAACGGTGCAACAAGGGGTTAGTCGATGTTGCCAAGCATTCTGCAAACCTTCTTTCTCACCGGTTCTAGTCCTTGCATTAAACATCACCAGTGCTACATTCTGTTATTACAGAAAAAACTGTCATCCCTATATGAAGAGATGACAGTTTTTTACTTGTTATGTCCTTTACCTGGATTCTGTTTTTGCTTATCTTTCTTATTCGATTTCTTATTATGATTGACTTTTGATGTATTATTTTTATTATCCTGATTTTTATATTTATTGCTTGTCGCTTTTTGTTTTTTCTGAGTCTGCTTTTTTTTCTTTCCCTCTGTACTCAGCTTTTGACCATCATCGTCTTTCTTTTTTTTTGCCTCTTCGCTCACTTTTTGACCATGATTATCTTTCTTTCTGTCATTATTAGTTGTTTTTTGTTCTTTAGCACGCTCACTTGCATTAACTGGTAAAACAGTAGGATCGTTTTTCTCTTTTTTTGATTCGCCTTGATTGGTTTCCTCAATATCTTCTACATTCTCTTCCTGTTCTGTTTCATCGATTTCGATCTCTTCCTGAATAGCCTCTTCCTCTTGTTCTTGCTCATTATGATTATAAAAATTTTCGATTAGTTCTTTCTCCTCAGTATCTAAGGAAGGTTTAGGCGTATCGTTTTCAGATGATAGTTGTTTTACTTCTGATCCTACACTTGTCCCTAACGACTGTGCTGTTAACTCATTCATTGAGAGATGTTCTGTTTCAGCCTGAGTTCTAAGTTCTTTTGAAACTTCATAAATGGCTACTTGATATCCTAGCTGTTGATAATAACTACCTAATTCATCTTCAAAGTGATGGTCCTGCTGCTCTTCATCATAATAGCTTACCGCCATTAAAACCGGTCGATCCGCTACTGTTCCTGAGTCTAATGTAACTTTATCAAGAATTTCATCTGTCAACGATGTTATGGTATGATTTTTAACCTCTAAATTATCCATCAGTTGTTCAGCGTCATCATTCATCGGTTCAACGTTAAGTACTTGATATTGCTCATCAATGGTAATATTCAAGCTCGGATTAATGTCAATACTAACTACTGCATATGCTTTATCATCTGCTACCCATATGTATAATGGACTTAATAGCAGTAAACATGTTAATACCATAGGAACTATTTTCCATTTAAATATTCCTTTAAAACCCATAAAAAATGATTGCCAGACGGATTCTTTCAGTTGATAAAAGGTTTCCATACCAATTTCTTTTTCCTTCATTGGTATTGCTTTGTGGAACACACCATCTTTATCCATCACGATTGTATATCGCGATTTATGTTCCACAATTAGTCCTTTTTTCACAGATCTACCCCCTTAAGGTATTCTCTTAAATATAAATAATCACCTGTAAGGATAATAAATACCGCTAATATATACTTTCGATTTCGCTCTAACGTTTTTTTACTGACCGATACAACTTTCAGTAAATCTTTAATAGGAACTCTTTTTTTTCGAAGTACATATTCTTTTAAGTTCGGGTCATTTATTAATTGTTTTGCAGCATAAACTGCAGATTCTCGCGCGTCTTGGTGTTTTGGTGAAATTTCAGTAAGTTCTTTAAACGAAATTTTAAACTTCTTCAATTGTTCTGATAACTCGATAATTTCTTGTTTGCGATTCCAGGATTCTTCTTCCAATTGAAATATTTTTTTTGCTTCTGATATCTGTAAGGGACTTTCTTCCAATTCATCCTCTTCATGCATATTCAGAGCTGGATACATATATTGTCGCTGTTCTTTCCGGATATAATCAATCACTTTGCGTTTTATGATGACTTGTGCAAATGCAAGAAATGATGAGCCTTTCTCCCGAGAATACATCTCTATTGCTTCATTAAAAGCAATCATACCGACACTAAATTCATCATTTTGTTTTTGGATATATCTTTTACAGACTTCTGAAACACATTTAGCGATAAATGGTTGGTATGCTTTGATTATATCATTACGTAAATGCTCATCACCTCGCTGTATCAATTCAATTTGATCTTCTAATCTATATTCTCTATCGATCAACTGGCTTTCTATCATATTCGGCACCACCAGTCCTTTATAAATTCGTATTGTATTTATGTTTTTTTGGCTGTTATCAATAAAAATAAATATATTTCCACCAGTTTATTTTGTCACTTTATACAGAATAAAAGAAAATTTTGTTTCTATCTACCATGATTCAATTACAATTCATTAAGTTTTATTTTCAAAAAATAGACACATTTACTCACAGTAGTTAAATAATCACAGAAAATTAATCATATACAGTAGTTCTTTAGAACCTAAAAACAATAGCAATGTGATAAAAGTATAAATACCCTCTTTTAAAGGTAATAAACAAACTCTCAGTAAAAACAATACTGAGAGATTACATGTGTCATTGTTTATATATTTTTAGATATTCTATCGGAACGGCTAAGCCAACTCTGCCGTACATCTCATTTTTCTGAGTAGCAAAAACAACCGCAATGACTTCACCTTGCTCATCTATTACCGGACTACCGCTGTTCCCTCGATAAACAGGTGCATCTAACATGTAGACTGGTTTTTCCCATGAGGATAATTGTGTCTTTCCAATTAAGTCTCCTTCGTTGGCAATGCCATTAAAACGGAGTGGATTTCCTATGAACAGAACATTTTTTAGCTGTTCTGTGCCGTTTTGATCACTCACTTTTAGGTATGGAAGATTTTCTGCCTCTATTTCTAACACAGCAAGGTCAATCTCTGGATAGGTTTCCACAACCTCACCACTGTACAGACCTTCTTCTCGAAAAGCAACAGTGATCCTTGGTTGATCCTCAATGACATGATAATTGGTGATGATCAAACCATCTTCTGATATAGCAAAGCCGGTTCCTTTATTGTCCTCACCTTCAATAACGACAACTGCTTCACGATACTGTCCGACTGTATCATCCTGCATTAAACGCGCTGAAGTTTGAATGAATTCGATAGCTGGAATCGAAAAGGTTTGCGGAAGAATGGTGATCACTTGAATAAACATCGCTATAGCAATCAGCCATATTCCCCATTTTGGGATAAGTGGCTTCTTTTTCTGATTTGCTTCTCTTTTCTCTTTTTCTTTTAGTTTTTGACGTTCGTCTTCAACTAGCTCATACATTTCTTCCGGATCTATTTCTTCATATAAATCTTCATCTATAATATCCCATTCTTTGTCGTCCGAATGTTTCATATTACACCTCATCAAAAACAATCTGTTATTTGTATTATATCATTTTATTTGAAGGAATTACTATCTTGTTTTATATTATATAGAAAGGGAAGGAGTGCTAAGATGTTATTAGATGAAATTCTTGACTATAATAAAAAATTTGTTGAAGAAAAAGGCTATGAGGTATATGAAACAGACAAATTCCCAAACAAACGTGCAGTAATTTTCACATGCATGGATACTCGTTTGGTTGAACTTTTACCTAAAGCATTAAATTTGCAAAATGGCGATGTGAAGATGGTTAAAAATGCAGGTGCTATTTTGAATGATCCTTATGACAGTACAATGAAAAGTATATTAGTAGCAATTCACGCCTTACAAGCAGACGAAGTATTTGTAATCGCACATCATGGTTGTGGAATGAATGGTTTCGATACGGACAGCTTCGTTGATTTAATGAAGGACAAAGGAATTGAACAAACAGCAATTGACAGTCTCGATAAAGAACCAAAAGAGTGGTTAACTGGTTTTGACGATGTTAGTGCATCAGTTGAGCAATCAGTGCGTATTATCGATAATCATCCATTGTTACCTGAAGAAGTGCCTGTACACGGTCTAATCATTGACCCAGCAACAGGGAAATTAGATTTAGTGAAAAAGGGATATTAACTAACAGAAAAGGCTTGGTTCGCACCAAGCCTTTTTACATGCTTACTTTTTATTTTACACTAAGGAACATTTCTCAGCGATGAAAGACTCTTTTTCAGTGTTTTCTCCGCTTTTTCTTTATAATTTATACTCCATAATCAAACTCATCAGGATGAGCGCCAATCCGTTTGTCTGCATTCATCCCTTTGATTTTTTGGATATCTTCATCTGATAATTCAAAATCAAAGATATTTACGTTTTCCTGTTGGCGCCCCTTATGAACAGACTTCGGAATCGTAATGATGCCACTTTGGAATTGCCAACGCACAATAATTTGGGAAGGCTTTTTATTATGCTTGGCAGCTAATTCCTGTAATACAGGATGATCAAAATAACGTGCCTTACCTAATGGAGCCCATGCTTCTACTTTAATATCGTGCTTTTCACAAAAATCTCTAACAGCTTGTTGTTGTAGTTGTGGGTGTAATTCAACTTGGTTCACTACTGGGGTGACTTCTGCTTCTTTTAACAGCTCCTCTAAATGGTGTGGTTCAAAGTTACTTACCCCAATTGCTTTTGCTTCGCCATCACGATATATTTCTTCAAGTGCTTTGTAAGTTTCCGTGAATTTTCCTGGTACTGGCCAGTGTACTAAGTATAAATCAACATAATCCATTTGTAGACGTTCTAAACTACGCTTAAATGCTGCTTTTGTTTCTTCATACCCTTGTTCATCATTCCATACTTTCGTGGTCACAAAAATTTCTTCACGAGGAATACCACTGTCAACAATCGCTTGCCCTACTCCCTCTTCATTTGCATAAAGGGAAGCAGTATCAATATGACGGTATCCTAATTCTAATGCTGAGCGTACTGCATGGTAGACCTCATCTCCTGGCTCTGCTTTGTATACGCCAAGCCCGACTGCTGGTATTTCTGTACCGTTGTTCAGTTTTAATGTTGTCGTTAAACTCATAATTAGAAACGCCTCCTTTTATTTATAAACCATTCACTTTCTATTTTAGTATCCTGTTGGAATTTTCCAAAATAACCTGCTTAATTTGCTTGTTTTTTAATGATTTCAATAACCTTTTCCTTCGCTTCACTGGAACGGTATTGATTCATTTTATCTTTTATTTCAAATTTTTCTTTTTTCAATTCCAATAGAGATCCTACCAATGAATCAGTTGATAAATCTTCTTCCTCTAAAACTCGCGCATACCCTTGCTTTTCAAAAGATTGGGCATTGACAATCTGGTCTCCTCGACTTGCTTGACGTGATAATGGAATCAACAACATTGGTTTATTTAGTGCCAAAAACTCAAAAATCGCATTGGCCCCCGCACGTGAGCAAACCAAATCTGTAATCGCAAGTAAATCTTTTAATTCATCTTGGACATATTCATATTGAACATATCCTTCTTGATCATAGGAATCATCGATATTTTCTTTTCCACAAATATGAATGACTTGAAATTGCCTTAACAGTTCTTCTAACCCTTCGCGGACTGCCTGATTAATCTTTTGCGAACCAGCACTCCCACCCATAATTAATAATACATTTTTCTTGTTGGTAAAACCGGTCATTCCAAAGCCTTTTTCTCTTTTTCCTGTAAAAAGCTCTTCACGAACAACTGCACCGATCCACTCTGCTTTTTGTTCAGGTAAGTATTTTACAGTCTCGGGAAAGGTTGCCAACACTTTTTTGGCAAAAGGAATCGCTAATTTATTAGCAAGACCTGGTGTATAGTCTGATTCATGAATAACGGCAGGGACACCTCTCATTCGTGCAGCCATTAATACAGGGACAGAGACAAATCCACCCTTCGAGAAAATAACAGCAGGCTTCTTTTTGCCAATAATTCGATGTGCTTGCCATGTTCCTTTTAATACTTTAAATGGATCCTTAAAATTCTCTTTGGAAAAATAGCGCCGCAGTTTCCCTGTGGAAATAGGGTGGTATGTCACCCCTTCTAATGGTTCAATTAAATCTTTTTCGATACCATTTGTCGAGCCAATATAATCAATGGTCCACCCCTCTTTTAAAAATTCAGGGATAATCGCCAAATTCACCATGACATGCCCTGCAGTACCACCACCGGTAAAAATGATTTGTTTAGTGGTCATAAATAAAACCGTCCTCTCTTTTAACAAAATATGTTATAATCCTTCTACTAATGTAAAAAAGGAAGAATAGATATGTATCAAGCAAAAACACTACGAGAAAAAATAAGACTCTTTATGATTATACTGATACCGATTCTAATCACGCAAGTAAGTATGTATGCAATGAACTTCTTTGATACGATTATGTCTGGTAGAGCGGGTGCTGCTGATTTAGCCGGAGTAGCAATCGGATCCAGTTTATGGGTGCCGGTACAAATGGCGGTAGTCGGTATTTTAATGGCAATGTCACCGATTGTTGCTCAGATGACAGGCGCAAAAGAAGAGGAGAAAATTCCTTTCACCGTACAACAAGGAATTTATTTATCGATTGGATTAGGGACTGTTGTTACAGTGATTGGTATTTTTCTGATAGATCCAATCTTATCATTAATGGATTTGGAAGACCGGGTACAACATGTTGCAAAATATTATATTATTACAATTGGATTAGGAATGATTCCACATTTTGTCTATAACTTATTGCGTTCATATATTGACGGTCTTGGACATACCAGAATTTCGATGGCGATTATTTTAATTTCACTGCCTTTAAATATTTTGTTTAATTACATCTTTATCTTCGGCAAATTGGGTTTCCCTGCTTTTGGCGGAATCGGTGCCGGTATTGCTTCCGCATTAACTTTTGTTGTCAATTTAATCTTATCAATATGGATTGTCCATTATGTACGTCCATTTCGTGGCCATCGGATTTTTCGTCAGTTCCTGAAACCTTCGTTGAAAGAATGGTTCAGTCAGTTGCGGATTGGACTCCCGATCGGCTTTTCAATCTTTTTTGAAGTGAGTATTTTTTCTGCGGTGACTTTTATGCTAAGTGTATATAGCACCAATACGATCGCCGCACACCAAGCAGCAATTAATTTCGCTTCGTTTTTATATATGATTCCATTGAGTATTGCCATGTCACTAACCATTGCAGTTGGCTTTGAAGTAGGTGCAAAACGGATCCACGATGCCAAAGCTTATTCCTATATGGGTATTATCTCAGGTGTAATAATCGCCTTTTTAGCTGGTGGTATCATTTATCTGTTGGACGATCAGGTTGCCCGGTTATATAGTGACCATCCAGAAGTAATTGAATTAACGAAACACTTCCTGTATTATGCGATATTCTTCCAGTTTGCTGATGCAGTTGGTGCACCTGTTCAAGGAATTTTACGCGGGTATAAAGATGTGAATATTACATTTTGGATGTCTCTGGTTTCCTACTGGTTAATTGGATTACCAAGCGGTTGGTTGTTTGCCAATTATACAAGCTTGGACGCGTTTGGATATTGGTTAGGATTAATCGTCGGACTTTCAGCTGGGGCAATCACCTTATTCGGACGAATGTATTACCTGCAAAACAAGTTAGCCAAATCAGTGTAAATTTCACTCGTAAAAAGGTGTAGCACCATTTAAGCTACACCTTTAAATTCATTACAATTAATCGTTCTTCTGTCATTTCCTCTATCGAATATTTCGGCCCTTCCTTACCGTTACCACTATCTTTCACACCACCATAAGGCATTAAGTCCACGCGATATTGTGAGCCGTCATTGATCATAAATCCACCAACTTCCACATGTTTAGCTGCGTAATAAGCAGTATCAATATTCTGTGTGAAAATACCACCCTGTAAGCCATAGTCTGACTGATTCATTTCAGTAATACACTGCTTTATGTCTGAAAAAGGTATGACACTTGCAACAGGTGCAAAGATTTCTTCACAAACTACACGCATTTCTGGTTTCACATCAGTCAGAATAGTTGGTTTCAATAGTGCTCCTTCTCTTTCCCCACCAATAAAGATATTAGCACCTTTTTCCACGGCTTCCTGAATCCATTCTTCCGCACGTTCTGCCTCATCTTCTGCAATCATTGGGCCAACATCTGTTTCTGGATCAGTCGGATCTCCGATTTTTAAATCAGCCATATATTCTTTCAATTTCTCTAAAAAGATTTCTTGAACTTCTTCATGAACATAAATTCGTTGTACGGAAATACATACTTGCCCGGCAAAGGCAAATGACTGCGCTGCGATTGTCTTTGCTGCTAATTCAACATCTGCTTCTTTATCGACAATCACGGGTGAGTTATTACCCAATTCTAAGATTAGCCGATTTAGTCCTGTCTCTTGTTTTAATTTTAAGCCTACTTTTGCGCTACCTGTAAACGAGTAAAGCGCGATTCGTTGATCTTTCATCATTTGGTTACCAACGGTTGAACCGGAACCTACGACAACTTGTAATAATCCTTTCGGAAGACCAGCTTGATCAAGAATTTCTGCTAATTTTAAAGCTGTGATCGGTGTTTTACTTGCTGGTTTCAAAACAACCGCATTGCCGGCAGCTAGGGCAGGTGCTACTTTATGCGATACTAGATTAAGTGGGAAATTAAATGGACTTATCGCACCTACAACTCCTACTGGCACTTTGATGGTAAAAGCCATCCTGTTTTCCGAACCTGGTGCTGCTTCAACCGGGACACCTTCACCATGGATTCGTTTCGCCTCTTCTGCTGCCACCAAAAAGGTTTGGGAAGAACGATCAATTTCAGCTCTTGCCTGTTTTAACGGTTTTCCAGCTTCTCGTGTAATGATCATTGCCAGTTCTTCTTTTTGATCAGAAATAAGCTGAGAAGCTTTAAGTAAAATTTGATAGCGTTCAAATGGTGAGAGTTTCTCTCGTTCAAAAGCTTTGGAAGCACTAGTAATCGCTTCATCCACAGACTCTTCACCCGCTTTGGCAACCCTTGCATAAACTTCCTGTGAATATTTATCTAACACATCTAATGTTTCATTAGTATCTATCCATTTTCCATCAATAAAAAGTTGAAACTGTTGCATTAGTTTAACACCTCTGCTTACTTAGATTTATGATTGTTATTCCACTTCCTTACTATTTTAAACGTTTGTTAGAAAAAAAAGAAGCCTCACACATTATGAGACTTCTCTTTCATTATTATTCTTCTGGATCATAAATAAAATAATCGAAATCAGCGTGTTTGTTTTGACCAGATGTGTCCTGACATTGCATACCGACGAATGCACCTGTAAAGAATCCTCCACCTTGGATATAATCGTCTGATAGCTTATATGATTCGAATTCAACCGGTACTGTATGCCAAGTTTCTCCGTCAAAGGAATAAGAGTACGTATAGACAGATGTTTTTACGTCCACACGTAAGTAAACATATTCGACATCCTCTGGAATTTCAATTTCGTTTCCTTTAATCGGCTGGTCGAATGTAGTATTATCACAAGTCATTAATTCCAGAATACGGCATTTTTCTTCATGCCATGTGATCTGAAATGAAGTCCAATTTTCAGTATTATAGTAATTCACCAAACCAGCAGAATGTTGGAAATCTTCCGGCTGAAATGCTACTTTTGTTTCTGCTCTGAAGTTAAAGTGTTGCCAACGTCTTGCGATAAACGATTGTGTAAATAAAGAAGTAAGTGATTCTCTACCATATAAGCGTAAATGACCAGGATTATCTTTTAAAGAAACAATATCTTCTCCTAATGGAATACGTAAACTTTGGAAATGAAGGTTTAATTCATCTGCATCAAAGTCATCTTTTGTCGGATAATCAGGATCCCATTTTACTTCTTCGATATCCGGTCCATCGATTTCTAATGAAGGCTGATTACCACCGACGACATATGGCCAATCTTCTTTCCACTCTACTCGTTGAATAGCTGTTTCACGACCTAATGGACAAAACCCGCGAGGATCTAATAAGGGTTGTTCTTCTCTCGGTAAAATACGGCCAGTTAAATGGACAAGGAACCATTCATCGGTATGTGTTTGTACAATGGAGGCGTGTCCTGCTTTTTGCAACGGATTTCTTGGATATGGCCATGACGTAATAAGTGGATTTTTCAGATGTACTTCATATGATCCGGTAAGTTCTTTCGAACGTGCAATGGTTGCACAGTGATCGAATTTCGTACCACCCTCAGCTGTTAATAGATAATAGTAGCCATTCCATTTATATAAGTGTGGTGCCTCTGTTAATTTAATATCAGTTCCCTTAAAAATAACTTGCGGTTTACCGACAAGCTTTTGTTGTTTATGATCATATTCCTGTAAGACAATTCCGTAGAAGTTATGATGTCCAACACGGTGGTCCCACTTCATGTTTACTAAGTATTTTTTACCGTCATCATCATGGAAAAGTGATGGATCAAATCCTGAGCTGTTTAGGTAAATTGGATCTGACCATTCCCCATCAATCGTGTCACAAGTTGCTAAATAGTTATGAGAATCTTTCCAGTTACCGTTTACAACTTTGACATCCGTGTAAATTAAGTAGAATTGACCATCTTGGTATGATAACTGTGGTGCCCAAATACCACCGGAGTTTGGGTTACCCTTCATATTTAATTGACTTAGTCTATTAAGTGGTCTGGATGCTAATCGCCAGTTTTTTAAATCCTTAGAATGGTAAATACCTACTCCAGGAAACCATTCAAAAGTTGAAACCGCGATATAATAGTCTTCCCCTACTCTACAAATGCTTGGATCTGGATTAAAACCTGTTAATATTGGATTTTGAATTGTAGCCATTGTTTCACCCCTACTTTATTTTGTAAACGTTTAATTTTTTACAATCAATAGTATAGCATAAAACGCACACAAAGTATAATGGATAAACTAAGTTTTTAGCAAATTTTCTGTACTTTTATAACTGAAGCAGAAAAAATGCGTATAACTCAAAGAATCAGTCCATTTTTAACCATGAAAAAAAGCCAGGCATGACCTGACTTTTTCTTTTTATAAGAATAGACCTGCCATTGTTGCAGATAGGATAGAACCTAATGTTGCACCGATCAGTAATTTCATACCGAATTTTGAAACGGATGCACCTTTTTCACTATCAATCCCTTGTACTGTACCTGCAATGATACCGATAGAAGAGAAGTTAGCGAAACTAGTTAGGAATACAGAAACAACCCCAACCGTTTTTTCCGATAATTGACCAATTAATGGCTCTAGTTCTAACATGGCTACGAATTCGTTTGTAATGATCTTCGTGCCCATAATACCACCTGCTTGGATTAATTCGCCTGGAGCAATACCCATTAAGAATCCAATTGGATATAGTACATAACCTAAAATTTCCTGTAACGTTATGCCAGCGAACACCGCTGCAATTGCCCAGTTTACTAATTCTAAAGCCGCAATAAAGGCGATTAACATGGCTGCTACGATTAAAGCAATTTTACCACCATCTAATGCACCATTCCCCATTGCTTCAAAAAAGCTCTTCGCTTCCGAAACATTTTTAACATCTACTTCATCATTTTCTTTGTCCACTTTAACTGGTGCAATAAGTGACGCAATGATCAGAGAACTGAACATATTCAATGGAATTGCCACTAACACGTATTGTGCAGGAAGCATTTGCATATAAGCCCCAATAATGGAAGCTGATACAGACCCCATTGCTGAAGCACTTACAATATAAAGACGATTATTATTCAAGTGATGAAACTGAGATTTAATTGCAATAATTGCTTCAGATTGACCAAAGAACATACTATTTACGGCATTAAAAGATTCTACTTTCGGTAATCCGGTAATTTTCGAAATTCCCCAGCCAATATATTTAATGATTAATGGCAGGATCTTTAAATAAGTAAGTACGGATAATAAGGTTGAAAAGAAAATAATGATTAATAACACGTTGAAGAAGAATACAGAACCACCTTCTTCAATAGCAACTCCACCTAATACAAAGGCAATACCTTCATTAGCAAATTCAATTAATTTATTGAAAACGTCTGCAATAAAATTAATAATTGCCTCACCAATTGGTGTCATAAACATAAACCAAGTAGTTAGAACTTGTGCTAAAAGCATGAGTCCAATTCCTACAAAATTAACATTTTTGCGATCATTTGACATCGCATACGCAACAGCTAGTACTATAATAACTGCTATAAGTCCTAATAAAATTCCCACAAATTTTCCTCCTTTTATAAAACACTATTATTCTTACCTTACCCAACCACCTGTAGAATTACACCTTATTTTAGCATGAAAATGTTTTCTTGTGGGAGCGTAATTCAAAGTCTAAAAATTATGAAGATTTAAAAGATTCAGCCACCTTTACTAATTCTTTTTCTGAAAGTGATTCTTCACTTGGCCGATAAATAATTTGATATGTAACCCCTTCTTTTTCCCAATGTAAAGTTTGGGAATATGGCTGATCTTGATAATAACCTTCTAATGAATCCATTAATGAAATGGTTTCGAAATCACTTTTATCTTGGTATAATTCTCCATTAATCAGTTGTATTGTAAAGATGTCGTTATTTTGAGTGAACATTGTAATATCAAACGCTTCATTATCAAGCTCTTCCAAATAAAAACGATCGGTGACAAGTATCTCAGCAGCGATGGGAACATAAGATGGTAATTCTGCGCTAAAGTCTAGATTTTCCATAGCCTTTTCTACTTTGTCTTTTTCATAGGAATAAAAGCCCTCAGGAATAGCGGATTGTGCATTGCATCCTATTAAGAATAAAAGTATCATAATTGTTGTTATCACGTGCTGAAAAAACTTCATACTTGTCTACCTCCATAAATCATTTCATATACTATTAGACGATTGGTAAGAATGATACGTTTCAAAAAAGTAAACATCTTAAAAATTGGTTAACTTTTTGCACTTATTATAGCATTTTTCGTGAATGTTAGTCATATATACCTAAAATAGTTTGTAAATACTAAGCAGTTCGCCAATGAAAAATAAACACTAAAAATATTTCTTCAAAGAAAAACGCCGATACTATTTAGCATCGGCGTTACTTTTATGGAAGAAGTGTTTCATAGCATAGAAAACATCTTCTTTATTTTTCAAAACATATTGTTTAAAACGTGAATGATCGACTTCTTTGAATGCTTGCATGAGTGTGGAATACCGGTTGTACTGATTGACTTCCCCATAACAAAACATACTTGCTTTCTCTAACAATTTATAAACCGCTTCTAATGATCTCCGGTTATCGGAAGTTAAATTATCACCATCTGAAAAATGAAATGGGTAGATATTATAACGACTGACAGGATATTTTTCATCTACCAATTCCAATGCTTTACGGTAAGCGGAAGAACAAATCGTTCCACCACTTTCTCCTTTTGTAAAGAATGATTCTTCATCTACTACCTTTGCTTCTGTATGGTGGGCAATAAATTCTACGTCTACTGTTTCATATTTTTTGCGTAAAAAACGAACCATCCAAAAGTAAAAACTGCGGGCCACATATTTTTCAAATTGTCCCATCGAGCCGCTTGTATCCATCATTGCTAACACAACGGCTTTTGATTCTGGTTTTTCGATATTATCCCATGTTTTATATCGTAAATCATCTGGATAAATTGGGTCAAAGGAAGGGTTCCCCTCTAATGCATTTCTCCGATAAGATGCCAGCATCGTCCTTTTCTTATCGATGTTTCCTGTTAAACCTTTTTTACGTATATCACGAAACTCTACATCAGTAATCGTAATATTATCTTGTTCTTTCTCCATCAAATTGGGCAATTCTAGCTGTGAAAAAAATGCTTCCTCTACTTCCTCAAAATCTACTTCTGCCTCATAATAGTCTACTCCGGGTTGATTTCCAGCTTTCTCACCTTTTTGTCCCTTTTTGGCTTGTTGTGGGTCTTGAGCAACGACATCTCCTACCTCACTGTCTCCGTTTCCTTGCCCTACATGTTTGTTTTTAGATTGACTATAGCGTATTTTATATTCGTCTAAAGAGCGAATAGGTATGCGAATAATTTCTTTTCCTCGAGACATAATGATATTTTCTTCACTAACAATATCTGGTAGTTTCTTTTTGATTACTTCCTTTATTTTGTCTTGATGTCGTTTTTGGTCATCAAACCCTTTTCGATGGAGGGACCAATCTTCCTCTGCAATCACAAAGTTACCATCAGCCATCGAATCCCCTCCTTCGCTTGTATTATTTTATTGTATGCAACGAAAGAGAGAATGATTAAGCATTTTTAACAGAAATTAAATTGATTATAGTGTAATGATTTTACCAATTGTGCATAATGAACGTAGCCTAGTAGATAAAAACTACGAACCAATGAAAATTCCCGTTAGTTTGGCTTTCTTCCATTCTTCTGAAGTGGCGTGTCGGAAACGCTCCGGCAGAATACTACGCTTTCCTGCGTGCCGTTCCCATAGGAGTCTCCGTATTCTGCCGCTGGTTCTAATGTTCTGATTGTTGAAAGAAGAAAATCTTCGGATATATAAGCAAGGGCCTTCTTCTCACTATTCCAAAACTAGTCAAAGCTGCGGAAAAATGCGACGGTCAATCACTCAACAAAATGCAGTATGGAAGAAAGTAAATCTAACTTCGCAGTTTATGTATTTTGTGCTCTATCTTAAAAAGCACTCACCATTAAAAAATGATGAGTGCTTTTGATCTTAGCCTTCTAATAATAGATCATATGGATCTTCTAATAGTTGTTTTACACGTACAAGGAATTGTACTGCGTCTTTTCCGTCCACGATACGGTGATCGTAAGATAATGCGATATTCATCATCGGACGAACCTCAATTGAATCATCTGGCATTACAATCGGACGTTTTTGAATCGTATGCATTCCTAAAATACCAACTTGTGGTGAGTTTAGAATTGGCGTAGATAATAGCGATCCAAAAATACCACCGTTTGTAATCGTAAAAGAACCACCTTGTAAGTCACCAATTTGCAGTTCCTTATTTTTTGCTTTGGTACCTAATTCAGCAATTTCAGATTCAATACCTGCAAAATCTAAACGATCTGCATCACGTACTACCGGAACTACTAAACCATCATCTGTTGATACAGCAATACCGATATCATAGAATTTCTTTTTAATAATTTCTTTTTCCTGAATCTCAGCATTTAAATAAGGGAAATCTTTCAACGCACTAACTACTGCTTTCGTAAAGAATGACATAAAGCCTAGTTTAATGCCATGTTTTTCTTGGAACTGATCTTTACGTTGACTACGAAGTTTCATAACAGCTGTCATGTCTACTTCGTTAAACGTTGTAAGCATTGCTGCTGTGTGTTGTGCATCTACAAGACGATTCGCTATCGTTTGACGACGGCGAGTCATTTTTTCACGTTCTACCGGTTTATCAAACTCTTGTTGTGAATTAGAAGACTTTTCTTTGTTTTCAGCTTTAGTTTTGTTATCTGCTTTTGCAGGTTTCACTGAATTCTCAACATCTTCAGGGCGAATGCGACCTAACGGATCTGTCGGTGTAATATCGTTCAGATCAATGCCTAATTCACGAGCGCGTTTTCTGGCTGCTGGGGATGCGACAACTTTTTGTTCTTTTCCAGCTTTTTTCGGTTCAGTCGCATCTTTACTAGCTGGTTCTTCTTTCTTCGGCTCTGCTTTTTTCTCTTCTTCTTTTGGTTGTGGTTCTTCTTTATCATTAGAGCTTTCTGCAGAACCTCCGCCAGCTTCACCATTCTCATCTATCTTTGCAATGACTTCTCCAACTTCTACATCATCGCCTTCATTTTTTACAAATTCAGCAATTACCCCTGAATAATCAGCATTAACTTCTACATTAACTTTATCTGTTTCCAGCTCACAGATCGGATCACCTTTCTCGACGGAATCACCCTCACTAACTAACCACTCTGCTATCGTACCTTCCGTAATGGATTCTGCTAATTCTGGGACTTTAATTTCCTTCATTGGTTTCTCCTCCTTCAGACAGCTCTAATGCTCTTTGTACTATGCCTCTTTGTTCTGCTTTGTGAATGTGTGGATCACCTACGGATGGTGACGAACGTTCCGTACGACCAGTATAGTGTAATTCTAATTTCGTTTCTTCAAGCATTCTGTAAAGTAGTTCTTTTACAAAATTCCATGCACCCATATTTCGTGGTTCCTCTTGCACCCATACCACTTCTTCCAAATTAGGACATCCATCTATGACCTCTTGAATTTTCTTTTCTGGGAATGGATAGATTTGCTCTAAGCGAACGACATGAATATCTTTATATTTTTCTAGGTTTTCACCCATTTTGTCTTGGATATCTACCATTACTTTTCCTGTACCAATTAATAGTCGCTTAGCTTTTTTAGATGTTAAATCCAAGCCTGGCTGTGGAATTAATGTATGGAATTTACCTTTGGTAAACTCATCTATTGTTGATACCACTCGTGGACTACGCAACAAGCTCTTCGGTGTTAATACAATTAACGGACGAGCTGCTTCACTATCTACTAACGCTGCTTGACGTCTTAACAGATGGAAGAATTGTGCACTGGTTGTAACATTAGCGACAATCCAGTTATTTTCTGCTGCCATTGTTAAGAATCGCTCTGCTCTTGCACTGGAATGTTCCGGTCCTTGCCCTTCATATCCATGTGGTAATAACATAACCATATTAGAGCGTTCATCCCACTTCGCACGACCAGACGAGATAAATTGATCAAAAATCACCTGTCCTGCATTGGCAAAGTCACCGAATTGTGCTTCCCAAATAACAAGCGTTTTTGGTGCTTTTACACTATAACCGTATTCAAATCCAAGCACAGCTGCTTCTGATAATGGACTGTTGTGAATATCGAATGTTGCTTTTGCTTCATCCAATCCATGCATTGGACAATACGTATCACTTGAATCCACATCATGTAACATTAAGTGACGATGTGCAAATGTTCCACGCTCTGTATCTTGCCCTGTCAAACGAATTGGAATACCATCTTGTAAAATCGAAGCATATGCTAATGCCTCAGCCACTGCCCAGTCGGCTTTTTCTTCTTTTTCAAAAATACTATGACGCTTTGATAATATCTTTTCGAGCTTCTTATAGGAGTGAAAACCTTCCGGTCGTTTTAATAGACCTTTATTTAGAGAAAGCAATAGTTCCTTCGGTACAGATGTTTCGATGTCACTCAATCCGTTACGCAATGCCTGTGGTACTGGCATTGCTTCCGGATTTTCATTAACACTTTCCGTCATATCATCATAAATGCCTTGCAATTTATTAAAAACAGCTTCTTTCATTTCTTCAAAAGTATTTTCTGCTAAAATTCCTTCTTCTTGTAGTCGTTTAGCATAAACATGAGCACAAGTAGGATGTTGATCGATTGATTTATACAGTTTTGGCTGCGTTGCACGTGGTTCATCCATTTCATTATGACCATAACGACGATAGCCAACTAAATCAATTAATACATCCTTTTGGAATTTTTTCCGATAATCGTATGCTAATGTTGCTGCTGAAATACAAGCTTCAGGATCATCTGCATTCACATGGATAATTGGTACTTCAAAACCTTTTGCTAAGTCACTGGCATATCTAGTGGAACGTCCTTGGCGTTGGCCAGTAGTAAAACCAACTAGGTTGTTTGCGATAATATGCATTGTTCCACCTGTTCGATAACCGTCTAACGCACTTAGATTAAAGGTTTCTGCCACTACACCTTCGCCAATAAACGCAGCATCACCGTGAATCAAAATACTAAACGCTTTGTTCACATTTTGTTCCGGATTACCCTTTTGGAAACGAAAATCTTGTGCTGCTCTTGTGAAACCTTCTACAACCGGGTTAACAAACTCCAAATGTGAAGGGTTATGTGCTAAAGTAATCTTTGTTGGTGATGGTTTTTCTTCCCCGACATCGCGTTTTGCACCAAAGTGATATTTAACATCACCAGTCCATCCATAAGTAATGGCTCTGGAACCTGGTGAGGATGGTACTAATTCCTTATCTGCTGAAGGATGAAACTCAGAAAATAATTTATCAAATGGCTTACCTAAAATATTTGTTAGTACACTTAATCTACCTCGGTGAGCCATCCCCATCAAAATTTCTTCTGTTTCATCATAGAAGGAATTTTGAACGATACGGTCTAAAACAGGAACCATCATTTCCAAACCTTCAATAGAAAAACGTTTCTGAGCTACAAATGTTTTAGCTAAGAAATTTTCAAAACCTTCTACATCAACGATCTTTCCAAGTAGTTCTTTTTTTTCATTTTCTGAGAAAGGAAAACGATACTTACCAGACTCAATATTTTCTTGAAACCACAAACGTTCTTCGTCATTGTTTACATGATCGTACTCGAATGAAATCGTTCCTGCGTATTGAGCTAATAAATAATCAACGACATCCTGCGCGTTGTTCACGCCTTGAACAGTGGTATCCCAAACCCACTCAGCCGGAATCGCTTCCAAAACGTCTTTATTAAGACTGTAATAGCTAGGATCAACAAGTGTGGTATCATTCGTTATACCTGATCCCACCGAGTAAATCTCAGCTTTCAAATGACCATAACGACGAATAGCCTCAACAAGCTTAATTGCTGAGGTTAATTGTTTCGCACTTATATCAGATGATAAGCCCTTACTACTTGCTACCTCTGCTTGCTGACCTTCAATTAATTCTTTTGGAGCTCCGTACTGGTCGAACATTTCTTTCAGGGATCGATCGACAGAGTCTCTGTTTTCCAAATAAAGTTCATACTGCTCTTGTACATAGCCCATATTAGGACCGTAAAATTTTTTCCAGAATCTCTCACTGGATTCCTGCTGTGTCACGTCTTATACCCCCATTAGAAGTCACTTTCTCCTGCTAAACTAAACTCCCATCCAAATGTTGTAATGAGTAAAACATTACATCAATAAATATAACCTATTTTACCTAGGGAAACAACATATATGTTACGATTTTTTGGAAAAGTTTAATTAGTATAAAAAAAGCTTAAAAAAGCTAGTTTTTATGCGTTAAAAGGCACATTGTGATCGTTGATGAGAATGCTTACATGAAAATAAAATACCTCGTCCAAATTACAGGCATTTTATCTTGTGTATTATGTTTTCACTTATTCGAAATAAGATTGAAAAATCATTACTGCAGCACCTATGGAAATAGTATTTACATTTCGATCTTCTTTATTAAAATGTACAGGCTCTCGTTTCATTCGATAAATATACTGTTTTGCCGATGCTACTATTTTCTCATAATAAGGTGGATACGTATGAATTAATTCACTACTTAGTATCACTTTATCTGGATGTAAAATATTAATCACATTTGCTATACCAATTCCGTAAGTAACAGCAGATTCAAGTACTACTTCTAGAACAATTGGATCTTCACTTGCTAAAGCTTTCATAAACTGATCCATTAATTCCTTTTGATTATTTCCCTTTTCTTTATGATAAAATGGGAATGATTTTTCATTTAAGTACCGCTTGTTCACTTCTCGCAATAAATAATCATAGGAAATAAAAGAAGCAAGTGATCTACGTTCGTTTACTTCAATAATTGTTTCCCCAAATGAGCTAGCATCGCCTGTTTTATTTTTTAGAATATGACCATCCGCCAAAACCCCGCAACGCAATCCTCGTCCACTTATACAATAAAGGATGGTTTGATCCAAAATATTACCTTTCATGTATTCATGTAAAGTCGCCACATTCGCACCATTTTCCAGTAATATTTTTTCATCTTCAAAACTTTCTAAACCGTCTATTACAGAAATATTTTTCCATCCACTTGCAATAAACGCATCAGGTTCTAAAATAATACCTTTCTCCCTATCTAACGGGCCCACTGTCCCAATACCAATTCCCAGGAGCATATCACGGGGTATGTTATGTTTTTCTAACAATTGTTCGATTTTTTCTTTAATTAGTTGCAAAGTATAAGGTGGTGTATGTTTTTCCGTCATAGCAAAAGTAAAACTATCAACTTCACTAAACGACATATTTACTAATATGATGGTCGATTCTATTCTTGACAAGTCCACACCAATCATAAACCCTGCATCGGGCTCAATCTCATATAAAGCTGGTGGTCTCCCTCCTGATGACTCTTCATACTCAGCTATCTTAATGAACCCTTCAGATACTAAATATTCCAAATGTCGTGCAACTGTTGTTTGTTTCATTTCTATTTCTTCGACTATTTTTGCTTTTGTTACCGGTTTGTTGGCATGAATATATTGATAAACCTGTTTCATACCTTTATATTTTGCTGAAGTTTGTTCTAAAAAGGACTTTAACACTCATTTCGCTCCCTTATTCCATGGTTTCATGTACTTTTTAGTATACTTCTAATTATTTCCTGTGAAAAGGGGCATGTTTTTCAAAAAGAGAGCTTCTTGTTGAAAAACCGTTTGCCTTCGATTTTAATAAATTAAAAATGATAAATACTCATTGAAAACTAACCTTAACTTCAAAGAGTATTTATCAACAAAAAAGGATCACACATCCTTCACACATCGAAAACCAATATTACCTGATGAACTTTCCACTGTATTAGAACTTCTAGCTGCTACTCGATAACGGTTACAATAGGATTTATGACATAAATACGAGCCGCCACGCATTACTTTGGAGATATTGCCTTTTACAAAGTCTTGATCTATTTTCCCATTGCGATCAATTTCGAAAGTATCTGCACACCATTCCCATACATTTCCGGAAACATTATATAATCCGTATCCATTAGGCGGAAATGACTCTGCTGGAGCTATTCCGACATATCCATCATCCTTTGTATTATGCTTTGGAAACTCACCTTGCCATATATTACAGTAGTGGTCTCCGTTAGGTGTTAATTCATCACCCCACGGGAATTTCTTTTGCTCTAAACCACCTCTTGCCGCATACTCCCATTCTTTTTCGGTCGGTAGTCTTTTCCCTGCCCATTTACTATACGCCACAGCATCATTCCAAGACACATGAATAACAGGATAATCCAAACGATCTTCTATTGATGAGCCTAGCCCTTCTGGTTGGTACCAATACGCTTGTTCCGTCGCAAACCACCATGGGGTTTGTGGCACTTGCTGTAGTTTTCCCGGGAAATCCTTCGGGATAAATTGATAAAATACAAAAGACCAGCCATATTGTTCTGATTCAGTTTTATATCCCGTATCATCAACAAATTCTTTAAATTGTTGATTTGTCACAGCCTGAATATCTATGTAAAAAGGAGAAACTTTTACTTTTTGGACCGGACCTTCTCCATCTGTTTTAAAACCCTCATCATCATCGGTGCCCATTAAAAACTCTCCACCATCTAATAACACCATGTTATCAACGCCTGAAACTTTTTCATTAATGGTTTGATTTCCCTCTTTATTTTGAGATGACAGAAAATCTTGCCTACTTACTTGGCAACAGCTTGGTTTCTTATCTTCCATAGATAGCCCTCACTTTCCTAGAAATAGTCTTAGTATAACACGATTCCATATACACCCGCTAAAGCGATCACAAAAATTGGGTGCATCCGTAATTTCATTAATGCGAAAAAAGATAAGAGAAAAATGACTAATAAACTAAATGTGTGCCATGATATTTCACCAATCACATTATTTGTAATAGCAAAATTCAAAGCAGCATAAATTATTAAACCTGTAATAATCGGCCGTAAGCCATAAAACGCCGACTTTACAATATGTAACTCATTAAATTTAAAAAAGAATGTTGCAATAATCAAAATAATTAATAAAGAGGGAATGACCATACCTAAAGCTGACACAATTGCACCTGATAGACCTGCTGTTTGATAACCTACAAATATTGCACTATTTGTAGCGATTGGCCCTGGTGACATTCCTGCAACAGCTATGACATCGGTAAATTCCTGGGTTGTCATCCAACCATGTTGTGAAACTTCCAACTCTATTACGGGAATCATTGCATATCCTCCACCAAACGAAACAAAGCCAATCAGTAAAAAAGTCCAAAATAAGTCTAAAAGTACCACGCTGTTCACCCCTATTTGTCATTTCTATCTAATCGTGTTGCATATCCTAATAGTTTTTTCACGTTCACGACTGCAATACCTAAGCCAATACCACCAACAATAATTAGTACAGGATGTATGTGAAGAAAATATAATATTGCTGCGGTCAAAATAGTGATAACAAGTGTTGTTTTATCATAGATAGCTGTCAAACCAATTTTGTACGCAGCGAAAGCTATTAAAGCTACAATTGCTGCACGAATCCCTACAAATGCTGATTCTACAAAGGGGTTATCCTTAATAAATAGAAATAGAATACTTAATGCTACAACAATAAGAAAAGTTGGTAAAAGAACACCTGTCATTGCGATAATAGCGCCTTTTACTCCTGCTAACCGGTATCCAATAAACGTTGCCGAATTAATAGCAATTGCCCCTGGTACAGATTCTGCAATCGCAAAAATTTCTGAAACTTCTTTTGTTTTTACCCATTTTCTTTTTTGCACTACTTCTCTTTCAATCATAGGGATCATCGCGTAACCACCGCCAAAAGTGACCGGACCTATTTTAAAAAAAGAAAGAAAAATTTGTAGTAAATACCTCCAATTTGTTTTCAATGACATTCCCCCATCTTTACGCTAATAACTTTTATCCATTTTGATTATAACACACTTTAATCCACATTGGTTTAAAGTGAGTGTGATTATTATAAAAAGTTTCCGTTAAATTCTACATTTATCATAAACAAAGTTTGTCACCAACGCTCTGATATGATTTACTTTTAAGATAGGAATTATTGTTAGGAGGAGAATATTGAATGAAAGAACTAGATAAAAATCCTATTAAAATCGCCAATCGCGAAGCCCTTATTGGAGTCCTCTTAGTAGTGTTTCATTTTACCTGGTGGTTTACTTTTGCCTATGGATTAGGAAAAAAAGACCCATCTGAATATCAATATATTTTAGGATTTCCTGCGTGGTTTTTTTATAGCTGTATTGCAGGTATCATCATTATGGCCATTCTCGTATTTATTATCGTGAAATTCTTTTTCACTGACATACCTTTTGATGATGAGGAGTTCGAGCAATTATGAATTTAGTAGCGTCTATCACATTATTCAGTTCGGTTGCCATCATTTTTTTGATTGGTTTACTTGCAAGCAGAACGACCAATCCAAGTACTTCTTTTATGGAAGATTATTATTTAGGTGGGCGCAGTTTAGGTGGATTCGTCTTAGCGATGACAATGACTGCTACCTACGGAAGTGCCAGCAGTTTTATCGGTGGACCCGGTGTAGCCTACAATGAAGGATTAGGTTGGGTATTATTATCCGTTATTCAAGTCTCTACAGGTTATTTCACTTTAATGATTCTCGGAAAAAGGTTTGCTATCGTAGCAAAAAAATATAAAGCAATAACGATGGTTGACTTTTTAAAAGAACGATATCAATCCAAATGGGTCGTATTATTGTCTTCATTTAGTATCATTGTCTTTTTATTTTCTGCCATGGCTGCTCAATGGATTGGTGGGGGCCGGTTAATCGAATCTATTACAGGATTATCCTATCATTCTGCCTTACTCATTTTTGTATTAACCGTACTCGTTTATGTCACATTCGGTGGGTTCCGTGCAGTAACATTAACTGACTCCATTCAAGGAACGATTATGATTATCGGAACAGTTATCTTGCTTGGATCTATTATTATGGCAGGAGGCGGCGTCTCCTCCATCATGGCTGATCTTAGAGCAGAGAATCCAAATTTAATTACACCATACGGGGCAGACGGAAGCTTATCACCACAATACGTATCATCCTTTTGGATATTGGTTGGTGTCGGGGTTGTTGCGTTACCGCAAATTGTAGTCCGAGCAATGTCCTATAAAAACACAAGATCTTTTCATCGCGCACTAATCATTGGCACTATTGTTGTTGGTGTGATTATGTTAAATATGCACTTAATTGGGGTATTTGCTCGTCCGATTTTGCCAGGTGTTGAAGTAGCTGATACGGTGATACCGTTAATCGCTTTAGAAGTATTACCTGCGTGGTTAGCGGGAATTGTGTTGGCAGCACCACTTGCAGCAATTATGTCAACGGTCGATTCCTTACTTTTATTAGTCAGCTCAACAATTGTAAAAGACGTCTACCTTAATTACATACAACCACACGCACCTAAGAAAAAAGTGCGTAAGCTAAGTATGATCATAACTGCTATTTTAGGGTTCATAGTTTACTTAATTGCGATAAATCCACCAGATTTAATTATTTGGCTAAACTTATATACAATTGGTGGATTGGAAGCAGCCTTTATCTGGCCGGTTGTAATGGGGATCTATTGGAAAAAGGGGAATAAACACGGGGCTATCGCAGCAATTATCACAGGCTTTCTCTCCTATATTTTGTTTCAGGCCTTTTACCCGGAACCATTCGGAATGCATGCAGTTGTCTCATCGATAGCGATATCACTTATTGCATATGTTGGAGCTAGTTTGAGTTTGAAAAAAGAGTAGGGTTCAGTGAATGAACCCTACTCTTTTATAGTTATCCGTTATTTTTGTCCGTCATACCTTTTATGATGGACACTTTTTTTGATTTTTCACTTCTTTTGTCCTTCATTACGCTTATGATGGACACTTCTTCTGTTTTTTCACTTCTTTTGTCCTTCATTACGCTTATGATGGACACTTCTTTTGATTTTTCACTTCTTTTGTCCTTCATTACGCTTATGATGGACACTTCTTTTAATTTTTCACTTATTTTGTCCTTCAATCAGCTTTTGCAGCTTTCTGTTCCTAATAGAAAACTTGATGTGAAAAATGACCTCCAAATCTAGGAGGTCATTTTACTTGCTATCGATTCAACAAACTACCAACATAACGTAGCAGATCATTCGCAGATTGCGTATTATATCCATACTCTTCCACAAGTGTCGCCACCACTTCATTCATTTTCTTCAATTGTTGTTCATCTGGCGTTTTCGTAGAAGTAGTAATTTTGACAACATCCTTCAAGTCAGCAAATAATTTCTTTTGGATTGCTTCACGCAAGCGCTCATGTGATTGATAATCAAATTTTTTGCCTTTTCTAGCATAAGCTGATATTCGGATTAGGATTTCTTCGCGGAATGCTTTCTTCGCGTTTTCAGAGATACCAATCTGTTCTTCGATCGAACGCATTAATTTTTCATCTGGATGCATTTCTTCTCCTGTTAATGGATCCTGCAATTTTGTTTTATTACAAAATGCTTCGACATTATCTAAATAATTATCCATTAGTGTTTTGGCAGACTCTTCATAGGAATAAACAAAAGCTTTCTGCACTTCTTTTTTCGCTAACTCATCGTATTCTTTCCGCGCTACTGAAATAAAATCTAAATAATCTTCTTTCTGTTCTTTAGTAATGGAAGGGTGATCATCTAAACCGTCTTTTAATGAACGCAATACATCAAGTGCATTGATCGCTTGCATTTCTTTACGGATAATGGTTGATGAAATTCGATTGATGACATATCGAGGATCAATCCCTGTCATGCCTTCATCAGAGTATTCTTTTTTCAATGCATTCACGTCTTGGTCACTAAATCCTTCAACATCTTGATCATTATATAAATAGAGTTTTTTCAACATGCTGATATTGCTTTGTTTGGATTCCTTCAATCTTGTTAAAATGGTAAACATCGCAGCTATTTTCAATGTATGTGGTGCGATGTGAGCGTCCTGAATATCACTTTCTTCAATCATTTTTCGATATATTCGTTCTTCCTGATCTAATTTTAAATTATATGGAATGGGCATCACAATCATTCTAGAGTGCAATGCTTCATTCTTTTTGTTAGAAATAAAAGAGCGGTACTCCGATTCATTGGTATGGGCTACTATCATTTCATCCGCTGAAATCAAGGCAAACCGGCCTGCTTTAAAATTACCTTCCTGTGTTAACGAAAGCAAATGCCAGAGAAATTTCTCATCACATTTGAGCATTTCTTGGAATTCCATCAACCCGCGATTAGCCTTATTTAATTCTCCATCAAAGCGGTATGCTCGTGGGTCTGATTCTGATCCGTAGGTGGCAATCGTGGAAAAATCAATTGATCCAGTAAGATCAGCAATATCCTGTGATTTTGGATCTGACGGACTAAACGTACCAATACCAACCCGATTGTCTTCTGAGAAAAAGATCCGTTCTACTTTGACCTCTTCAATTTTGCCACCGTAGTCCTCTTCCAGTCGCAAACGGTTTAACGGAGATAAACTTCCTTCAATTTTAATTCCATAATCCTGTTCAAAATCTGCTCTCAAATGTTGCGGAATAAGATGCAGCGGGTTTTCATGCATTGGGCAACCTTTAATCGCATACACCGCACCTTGGTCAGTCAACGTGTATTGCTCTAAACCTCTTTTTAATAATGTTACTAAAGTGGATTTCCCACCACTTACCGGTCCCATTAATAATAAAATTCGCTTTTTAACATCTAGCCTTTTGGCTGCTGGATGAAAATATTCCTCGACCAGCTTTTCTAATGCTTCTTCCAACCCAAATAATTGATGACTGAAAAAGTTATATTTACGCACACCGTTTTCTTCTTCTACCCCTTCATCTTTTATCATTTGATATATACGGGAATGAGCAGATTGTGCAAGGTATGGCTTTTCTTTTAACAATTCAAGATACTCTGCAAATGTACCTTCCCATTTTAAGGCATCTTGTGTTTGTCGATATTCTTGTACCCTTCTTAAAATATCCATAAAACGACCTCCCAATAATGTAAACCTTGCTATGCTATAGAAGCACGATAAAATTATTTCGGTAGTTGCTTTATCTATATGTATGTAGGAAAGTGATAAAAAATGAATGGACTATGGATAAGAAAGTAGATCTATTCGCTCAGACAAAAGAAAAAGTCGCATGCTTTTTTCATATAAAAAGAGTAGCTACTGACTTATAGCTACTCTATCCACATTCTTCATTTAATTCTTATTAAAAAGCAAGGAGAAGGGAATCTCCATGCTTTTTATGTCAAATATCTAACTTACGGATTAATTACGTATTTTTTTAATTTCATCGGCTACAAATTGAACCTGTGTCCCTACTATGACTTGAATACTGTTTTTACCTACAATATTGATTCCTGGTACGCCTGTATTCTTTATTCGTTGCTGATCAACGGCATCCATGTCTTTGACGTCTAATCTTAATCGTGTCACACAATTATCAAGCGTGAGAACATTTTCATCTCCACCTAATCCCGCATAAATTTCTTTTGCCATTACAGATATATCATCATTAGAAGTAGATGGTTCACTTGAACTTTCCGTTGAATCTACATCATCCTCACGACCTGGTGTCTTGAAATTAAACTTCGTGATTAAGAATCGGAATAATACGTAATAAATAACCGCTATGATTAACCCTTGAACAAGTAACATAAATGGTTGATTTGCTAATGGTAATCGTGAACTTAAAATGAAATCGACAAAACCGGCACTAAATCCGAAACCAGCTGTCCAATCAAAAGCAGCTGCCACAGCCATTGAAATACCTGTTAAAGCTGCATGAACAACATATAACGCTGGAGCTAAAAACATAAATGAAAATTCTAGCGGTTCTGTTACACCAGTAAAAAAGGAGGCAAAACCAGCTGCTAACAGTAATGATGCTGCTGTTTTCTTTCGATTTGTTTTAGCTGTATGATACATTGCTAACGCTGCTGCAGGTAAACCAAACATCATAACCGGGAAGAAGCCTGCCATGTACATACCAGTAACACCTTTCTCCCCTTCTCCAGACCAAAAATTCGCAATATCATTGATACCTGCAACATCAAACCAAAAAACTGAGTTTAATGCATGATGAAGGCCTGTCGGTATTAATAATCGATTAAAGAATCCATATAAACCTGCACCAATTGCATCTAAATCTAGAATTGCCTTACCAAATGAAACTAATCCAGAATAGACAACCGGCCATACAAAGAATAAAATGGCAGAAACAATTAAACTAGTTACCGCTGTCATGATTGGTACTAAACGCTTACCACTAAAAAACGCAAAAGCATCTGGTAGTTTCACTTGACTAAATCGATTATACATAATAGAAGCTACAATACCTGAGATAATACCGATAAATTGATTTTCTATATTATCAAAAGCCGCATTTACATTTTCTGGATCCGTACTTTGCAACAATGCTACAGAATCCGTCGATAACAAGGTCGTAATTACTAGATAAGATACTAAACCACTTAGCGCGGCAGAACCATCCTTATCTTTGGACATCCCAAAGGCAATACCAACCGCAAACAAAATCGACATACTTTCACCGGAAACAATAGATTCTCCAGCTTTAATTAAAAATGCAGCTACAACATTTTCTTCCCCCCATCCTGATGGGTCCATCCAATAGCCAATACCCATTAAGATTGCGGCAGCTGGCAAAACTGCAACCGGCAACATTAAAGATCTACCGATATTTTGAAGATACTTCATTACCATAAGTAATTCCTCCTAAATTTAAAATTATTTAATTACTTTCTAAGTCTGTTAATGTGAATGGTGATATATCCGAGCTCTGATTCTGGAAAATAAATATCATATTTATTTTTGATAATTTCTGTTACTTCCTTGGTACACTGATAAGCATCTGTAAATTTCTTTTGAATCATATATAACATTTCCTCATCCAGTTCATGTAATTCATAGTGACTTACACGAGTTAAAGCAAAATGCAAATGTGTAACAAGCCTTTGATAGGATATATCATCTTCTTTAACTTCCATTTCCATCTTCTGCATGATGAGCTGAATCATTTCTCTTACAATGGCAGTATGCTTAATGGTCTGACCGTAATCACCTCCCTGAAGCTTCATGGTATGGATATGAAGTGCAATATGAGCCGCTTCATCAATCGGAACCTCTATACCATATTTTTGACGCATTCGCTCAACTGCCCACAAACCAATTTCAAATTCAGTGCGATACAATATTTTTATTTCATTTAAAAGTTTGTTTTGGAGATGAATGCCATCCTGTATCCGCTCAATAGCAAATGAAACATGATCTGTCAAAGCAATATGAATATGCTCACTTAGCTTAGAACCGAGATACTTTTCCGCATAGGAGATAATTTCTTCTGAAATAAGAAAATGTTCCTCTGGAATCCGATTTAACAGCTGCTGTAATTTTTCATTTTCTTTCATTTCAAATAGCTGTTCGATTTTCTTTGGGTTAATGACATCATTCTTTTTTTTACCGAATGCAATCCCTGTTCCAATGGCTACTTTTTCTTCTTGCTGGTCAATTACAAGTACAGCGTTATTATTCAAAATCTTCTTCAATCTCATTCCATTATCTCCCCCCTTCTTTCAAACCCGGTTGTTTCTTAATATACCTCTATTGATCAACTGTTAAAATGGAAGTCTTTCCTGCTTGACACTCCGTTTCTGCTGTAGGGTAATACTGATTACTACTTTGGTTACTATTAGTAATTACTACCGGTGTTATAATATGTTGTACTTTATTACGAATATAATCCAAATCTACCACCATCAACTTATCACCAACTGAAACATGGTCTCCCTCGTTAACTAAAACTTTAAATCCTTCTCCTTTTAAGGAAACCGTCTCTAAACCAACATGAATGAGTAGTTCCATACCATCCTTTGCCTTTAATCCAATGGCATGCTTACTTGGTGCAATTTGAATAATAGTTCCCTCAACAGGTGCAACGATATTTTCTTCTTTTGGAATGATCGCAATCCCTTCTCCCATCATTTTTTGACTAAAAACAGGATCGGGTACTTTTTCAAGTGGTAATATTTCACCAGTAATAGGTGCTTTTATTTGTAATTTGGATGATGATCTCTTTAACAAGTTTTTAAACATGTTTAATACCCCTTCTAGTATGAATTTTGAAAATTAACATTTAATTCCGGAATAAAAAAAAGCATGAAGAAATGTTAAAGGCGGAATACTATCCTTTATATTTTCTCCATGCCTAATCTCATTAGTAACATGTGAGTCATTATTAAATTTGCCGCTAACCTAATTAAAAATTATATTAACACGAATAGGTTCAGTTGTCTATACCTATAACTATTATTAAATCCATATTATTGGATTGATCCTAAATTTTATCCATAAATATATAATCTCAATAAACTTTTTTCCTACTATATTGTTGTTTTCCATTTATATAACATACAACAACTGACAGGTATAGACAACCATACTTAAAACTGGTATTCTATGATTAATAACTTATTCTTTAAAGGTGTGAACACAATTGGATAATCAAAAGCTATTAGTGAAAAATATTGAGGTATATGCTGAAAACAACAATATAGAAGAAGGGTTTATCAAAATAATTAATAATAAAATTGAGGAAATAAATTCATTGGATAGGCTGGAATCCGAGGATGGTTATCATGTCTTCGACTTTTCAAATACAAAAGTAAAAGCTATTCCCGGATTGATTGATGTTCATATCCATGGCGCGAATGGAGCAGATGTGATGGACGGTACACCAGAAGCGTTAAAAGTCATGGCTACTGCATTACCTCAAGAAGGAACCACTTCTTTCTTAGCTACTACCATGACTCAAAGTAACGATAATATCGAAAAAGCTATTACAAATGTAGCTTCCTATATAAATCATCAACCAAAAGGTCAGGCGGAAATTATCGGAATTCATCTGGAAGGTCCTTTTATTCATAAAGATCGTAAAGGAGCTCAACCAGTGGAGTATATTAAAGATCCTAATATCTCCGTATTTAAAAAATGGAATAGATTAGCTAATCAACATATCCGACTCGTCACACTAGCACCTGAACTACCTGGAGGACTAGAATTCATTCAACATTTGAAAAAACATGGAATTATCGCATCTGCTGGTCATACTAATGCCACCGCTCAAGAGATAACCATTGCCATTGATCATGGACTTTCTCACATAACTCATTTGTATAATCAAATGCGTGGCTTTCATCATCGGGAGCCTGGAGTTGTTGGCTCGGCATGGCTTCATGATCAACTGATGGTCGAAATCATTGCAGACGGTATTCATTCGACTTCAGATGCGGTGAACACAGCGTATCAGCTTAAAGGAAACGAAAAAATGCTACTGATTACGGATGCCATGAGAGCAAAATGTCTTCAAGATGGCAATTATGAGTTAGGCGGGCAGAAGGTTATTGTTGAAAACCAAAAAGCAACTTTAGAAGATGGTACTTTAGCCGGAAGCACGTTAAAACTAGGCGATGCAGTTAAGAATATAATCAACTTTACTAACTGCTCGCTTGAAGAAGCTATCTCTATGGCTTCTTCTAATGCTGCAAAAGAACTAGGGATTGATGATAAAAAAGGTACTCTTGCTACTGGTAAAGATGCAGACATTGTTTTATTAAATGAAAATAACGACATCATTCTAACTATTTGTCGAGGAGAAATTGCATACAAAGGAGAGTAAAGAAGCATGAAAGTAATTCGTACTAAAAACTATCAGGAAATGAGCAAAATGGCAGCTAACTTTATCTTAGACAAAGTTAAATCGAGCTCTGAATTGACGTTAGGATTAGCTACTGGGGGCACTCCTGTTCAAACGTATCATTATTTAGCAAAAGATTATCAAGAACAGAAAACCTCCTATCAACACGTAACAACATTTAATTTAGATGAATATATCGGTTTGGACCCAAGTGATCCCAACAGTTATCACTACTACATGGATAAACACTTTTTTAGTAAGGTTAACATTCCATCAGATCAAACCTTTATTCCAAATGGGTTAGCTGAAAATTTGGAAAAGGAATGTCAAGCATATGATGAAGAAATAAAAAAACATAATGGAATAGACCTACAATTATTAGGATTAGGTACGAATGGACATGTTGGTTTTAATGAGCCTGGAACTGCTTTTGATCAACATACACATATCGTTGCGTTAACGGAATCAACAATGCAAGCTAATGCTCGTTTTTTCAATAACATTAACCAGGTTCCTAATAGGGCGATCACAATGGGAATTGCTTCTATTATGGAAAGTAAAGAAATTCTACTACTTGTTTCTGGAAAAGAAAAAAATGATGCACTTAATAAACTGCTTCATGGTGAAATAGATAAACATTTCCCTGCATCTGTTTTAAATCAGCATGAGAATGTTACCATTATTGCTGATGAAGATGCTATAATAAATACCAATTTATAAAGTGAGACTTCCATCAATGGGGGTTTTTGATCCCCACTGATGGTTAGTGAAACTTATCAGGGTGTTAGCGTCCGTTATCCCTCGCTTAGCTTCTCTGATTTACTCGAACCTTGAAGTGGGGGTTTTACGGACATTTAGTACCGTGATAAACCGTGTCTAAACAAAACTTAACGTGCTAACAGGTCTAAAATAGAAAGGGGCTAGATGAATGATTGATAAACAATCACCTATTCCTATTTATCATCAATTGGAAGAACAAATAAAAGCTAAAATCGAAAATGGGGAATATAAACCGGGAGATTCCTTACCTTCTGAACGGGAGTATGCTGAGCAACTTAATATTAGCCGAATGACCGTGCGACAAGCAATCACTAATTTAGTGAATGAACGTTATTTACACCGCATAAAAGGTAAAGGAACATTCATAACCGAGCAAAAATTAGAACAAAACTTAAATGGACTTACAAGCTTTACAGAAGACATGAAAGCACGCGGGATGGAGCCTGGTAACAGGTTAATTAATTTTGAAATCATCCCAGCCAATCAAAGTATAGCAGAACAGCTCCATATAGCCGAACATGCACCGATTTATGAGATTAAGCGGATACGTTTAGCAGAAAATATCCCCATGGCTTTGGAGCGTACTTACATTCCCGCTAACTTAATAAAAGGTTTAACGGATAATATTGTACAAAATTCTATTTATCAATATATAGAGAGTAAATTGGCGTTAAAAATAGGAAAAGCAAGTCAAATATTCGAAGCTACTATTGCCAATGAGGAAGAAATTGAATATTTGGAGATACCAGAGCTATCTCCAGTCCTTTTTATAAAAAGAACAACACAATTAGAGGATGGTACTACATTTGAAGTAGTTAAATCTTCTTATCGAGCAGATCGATACAAATTTATGTTTGATCTAGAACGCCAATAAGGAGAATCATAATAATGGGCAAAACCGTTACTGAAGCGACAAATCAAAATTCGCTTTCTATCGATGAAATGGAAGCGATTGATATCGTCACTTTAATGTTGGAAGAAGATCGCCATATTCAAGAAGGGATTCAAAAATCATTAACCACTATTGCAGAAGCAGTTGAATTGATTGTAGACAAGTGGCAACATGGGGCTCGTGTCTTTGTCGCAGGAGCTGGAACGAGTGGGCGGATCGGTGTATTAGACGCAGTTGAGCTTGGGCCAACATTTTCGATCGATCCTCACCGTTGGATTGCCTTTATTGCAGGTGGAAAAAATGCAATGTGGGAACCACTTGAGCAACATGAGGATAGTGCGTCCGATATTGTTCAGGAATTACAACAACTCGAGTTTAACGAAAACGACGTACTGATTGCTATTAGCGCAAGCGGTACTACTCCCTATTCCTTAGCTGCACTTACCTATGCGAAAGAAAAACAGGCTTCCTCGATCTCGATAAGTTGCAATCATCAAACGATATCAAGTGAATTAAGTGATGTCGGAATCGAGTTAATCGTAGGTCCCGAAGTTATCAGAGGATCAACAAGATTAAAAGCTGGTACAGCACAAAAAATAGCTATCAATATGATTTCGACTGCTACGATGGTTAAGCTTGGAAAAGTGTACCAGAATGAGATGATAGATATGCAGCTCATTAATAATAAATTAGTAAAACGAGCAGAAACGATGCTAAGACAACTAACTAACCTAAACGAACAAGAAGCAAAAGAACTAATGAACGAAACAAACAATGATGTTAAACTTTCTATCATCATAGCCAAAACTGGCTGCGACAAAAACGTAGCAGAAAAATACCTAAATAAAGCAAACAACCATGTAAAAAAAGCAATCCTATTATTTGAAATGGACCAAAAGGATTGAGGCAACCGTCTAAAGAACAACTGATGTAAAATAATATCATCTCTTCACAAAAAGTATAGACTTCGCTATAATAGAGAAAGAATACATTACATAAGTGATTGAAGATTGTTTTTATAAAGTGAAACTATCCTAAATGGAGGTTTTTGTCCCCCACTTAGGGTTAGCGAAACTTATCAGAGTGTTAGCTCACCTAATCCCCCATTTAGCTTCTTTGATTATTTACTTGAACCTTGAAGTGGGGGTTTTACGGTCGATTAGCACCGTGATAAAAAAGGAGGATCCTCATGGGTATCGCACTAATCATTGGTGTTTGTGTTACATTTTTTGTAGCTATCTTCGCTGCAGGATACGAATCGAAACATTAAGCAAAAGGCTTGCTCCCCACTGAAGCAAGCCTTTTGTTATGGTTTTATCCTCACATTTCCAATACGTGCACACCTCGCTTATCCCAGTATTTGATAGCATTTAAAGCCAAATGCTTTTACTTCTATTTCACATTTTTTCGCAAAAATTATCTCCTCTTCTGTGAATAACTCTTTCCCCTTTTTATTCGATAAAGATTCTACCTCAATCACCTGAGCCTGATCACTATTATTTAAAACAAAGATCAGTTCTGCATCTTTTGTTTGCTTTTGATAAGCCACCATACTTTCTCCAACAGCGAGAAATCTAAAATCAGCACGGTTTCCGAATCCGGGAACTTTTTTTCTCATATGCAGTAATTTCCTAACGAAATCAAATAACTCTCGGTCTTGCTTGGACTCGTCCCATTCCATACATTTGCGGCAGCCTGGATCATTCCCACCAGTCATACCGATTTCATCTCCATAGTAAATACAAGGTGAACCGATAAACGATAATTGAAATAAATAAAGTAATTTAATTCTCTCTTTATTACCATCAGCCTCCGTTAATATCCGAGCCGTATCGTGACTATCCAATAAGTTAAACGCAACCTCATTGACATTTTGCGGATACATATGCAGTACATTTGTGATATTGTCAGCAAAGGTCTCGCTATCCATATTATTCTTTGCAAAAAATTCCACAGCACCATTTGTAAAGGGATAGTTCATCACCGCGTCAAATTGATCACCTTGCAGCCAGCGCATTGAATCGTGCCAAATCTCTCCTAAAATATAAGCATCTGGTTTTGCCTTTTTAACGACTTGGCGAAAGTCTCGCCAAAAGGCATGATCGACTTCATTCGCAACATCTAAACGCCAGCCATCAATATCAAATTCTTCAATCCAATAACGGGCTACATCCAATAAATACTTCTTCACTTCTGGATTGGTTGTATCTAACTTTGGCATCGACGCGACAAATCCAAACGCATCATAGTTTGGATAACCTTCTGCTTTCACTGGATATTCCCATAAGTGAAACCAGTCTTTGTAACGAGAATCTTCTTGTTTTTTCAACACATCCTGAAAAGGTTCAAAATAATACCCGCTATGATTAAAAACAGCATCCAACATCACTTTAATACCTCGCTCATGACATTTCTTTACCAATGTACGAAATGTTTCTTTGTCACCAAATTGAGGATCAATTTCAAAATAATCGATTGTATCATATTTATGATTAGAATAAGCCTTAAAAATCGGAGTGAAATAAATACCGGTGATACCTAGTCTTTCTAAATAATCCAAATGATCCATTACCCCTTGAAAATCACCACCAAAAAAGTTAGTTGGTGTGGGGTCCATACTCCCCCATGGTAATGTAGCTTCAGGATTTAACGAAGCATCACCATTAGCAAAGCGTTCAGGGAAGATTTGATACCATACTGTATCTTTTACCCAATCGGGTGCTTGGAAGATATCTACTTCATGTAAGTATGGAAAGCAAAAGAAACTGTTGATATCCGCAGGGACTGAATTATTAAAGCCTCTCTCCGTAAAAAATATTTCATTTTTATTGGTATCTGTACAACGAAAACCATAACGAAGTCTTCTAAATTCCGGTTTAACAGATATTTTCCAATAGTCAACGCGTGTAGTTGTTCCCGATTTGATCATTTTTTTCGTTCGATATTGCCATTTATCACCCTTAAAATCATATGGGTCAGCGAATATTAGTTCAACATTATCAATATCACCTTTTTTGGTTTCTAACATAATATCTATCGTTTCTTTATCTCTTGCGTAAACATATTGATTTATCGCTCTGTGGTTAATAGCTTCAATAAACATATAAAATCTCCTCTACTTTTTATAGTTATTTTTATTGCGTTTAAATGCAAACAACCCCATTAGTACATAATGGGGTTGTTTTTACCAAAAGCATTGCCCGTTTCTGATGTATTAATTCTGCCATGTTGTCGTGACAGTATCAGTACCTTGATTTGGCACCGTGTAAGTGTGATTTGAACCACTTTCCCAAATCACATTACCTGAAGCATCTTTTTTAATAAACTTATATTCCAATTGTTGATTAGCAGGTACAGCAATATCATAATACCAATTTGGGTAAGAATATATCACTTGATTGAAAAATGGTCCTATTGCTTTATCAGGATCCCAACTTCCTAGTTCTTGTGTACTTCCAACGATATAAACATCACTTCCATAGTCAGTACTTGCTTGCTCCACAGCAAATCTCACCGGAATAAGGTGATTTGTTAAGACTTCAAAGTTTTCGTAAACATTACTTTCTACATTACTATCTGTCATTACTTTAACATCGTAAAGACCTGAAGATATATTTGGTATAGATATAACAATTTCTGAGTCACTCCATGATGAAATGGTAGCACTATTGTTTCCGAGGAAAACATCACCTTGAGTATCACCAAAGCCTTCTCCACTAATAGTAACCTCATTTCCAGGTTGACCAACCATCGGACCAACATGGCCTATTTTGGGGTTATTGTTGCTTTCTGTTACTTCCCACACAGCTACTTCATTTGGTTTTAAGTCAAAAGTAGCTACTAAACCATTTCCATTTACATCTATAGAACCTCCATTTAATAATCCATCTAATACATCATTATACCTTCCTTCTGGTAAGGAAGTATTCATATTTGATATAGAGTAATTTGTGTCGCTACTGTTTACAGCCGTCACAACTACATTATCGCCAAATTTTCTTTCATAGATATAAACATCTTGATTTAACCAACGTTCAGTCGTATCCCCATACCCTAAAGCTATATTATTTTGTCGAAGATGAGCAAGTTTACTAATAATTTGAAATGCATTTGTCGTTTTATCAAAACTAGGCATAGGTTTTCTATTCTCTGGATCTGCTTCTCCAGTTAAGTATTGTTCTGTTCCATAATATATAGTAGGAACACCACGAGAAGTTAGTAAAACTGCTAGTGCCATCTCTGTATTTACTTGAGAAGCATTGTCTTTTTGAAATCTGCTCATATCATGATTATCAATAAACGTTACTTGATCATTAACTTGGTCATAACTGTTGGATGTTTCCTCAATCATACTATGGTAGTCCAACCAGTTATCATCCTCTGACATAAGTACAGCTCTAATTTGTTGACCATATTGAAAATCTAAGAGACTCATTCCACTTTCATTGGCAAAATAATGATTTTTAGTATCTACTTCCCCTTGTCCTAAGAACCATTCTCCAAACGTAAACACTGGTTGATATGAATAAATGTGATTCATAAGTGTTTCTTGCCACCCTTGTGACATGTGTTTCACTGCATCTACTCTTATTCCATCGATCCCTTTATCTAACCATAATTCTATTGATTCTTTTAAATATTGATCGATCACTTCATTTTGCAAGTCGTAATCTGCTAAGTCATAAAGGTTCCTATAAATACTATCTTCATAAGAGGAAAAATCAGTACCTCCATTATGGTGAAATAGGCCAAGTGTATCATTAGAGTAATTACCAATTAAGCTACCTTTATCATAAATAGCGCCATTTTCAACATAACCTTCGTCTGTTTCCAAAGCTGGAGATGAGTGATTTGGTGTAAAATCCATGATAATCTTGATTCCATTACTGTGAGCTACATTAACCAATTCATCAAAGTCTTCAAAACTCCCATAAAATGGATTAGTTTCTTTGTAATCTCTTGCCCAATAACCATGATAAGAAGTATAGCCTTCAGGATGTATCTCATAAACGTTTTCAACAGGTTGAGAAATCCACAACGCTGTAACACCTAAATCAGTAAAATATCCATCATTAATCTTTTCCGTAATACCCTTCCAATCACCACCCATATATTTGTGTAAATCTGTTTGACTATACAGTTCGCCTTGTGGATTATTGGAAGTTTCTCCATCATGAAAGCGATCTGTTACAATTTGGTAAATAGTATCCTGTGCATAATTAACCTTATTAACATCTGAATTAGCTTTCAATACTGATGGCGAAAAGGAAATCATCAGTAGCACAACAACAAATAGCGCAATCGTTTTCGTATGTCTTTTTAACTTTGCCAACAAATTATTTCATCCTTTCCATTTTTTATTTCCTTCCATCTATCCTCCTTCCTGCAAAACAAACAACCCCGGCTTTTAATAAAAGCCGGGGTTGTTTGTAATAAATACAAAAGCAGTGCCCTCAATTTGTATAATTGTGTCTATCACTGTTGTTAACTTTATTATTACAATAACCGAAATGATCTGTCAATATATTTTTCTTTTCAAAAAGTACATATAATGTAGAAAAAAATATTTGAAAGTTTTTTATAGAAAACGCTTGCTTATATAAAAATTCCTATGTATAATTAAACCCAATAAAGCGCAATCGATTGCGCAAATCATTAAAAAGGGGAGAAATTATATGAGAAACATAAAATTATTTTTTGCTTTAATTACACTCTTATTTGCAATCGTTATCATTACAGCATGTGCTCCAGACAGAGAGGAAGACACAAATACAGATAGCAATGAAGCAAGTACATCAGAAGAAACTGTTGAAGAATCAAATGACTCTGCTGAAGCAGATAAACCAGAAGAACTAACAGTTTGGGCCAATGATGAAGAAGAGCAATTAGAAGCTATCGAGAAAATAGCAGCAGATTACGAAGAACAAAATGACATTACAGTTAATGTAGTTCCTAAATCAATGCTAGATCAATTAGATGAATTATCATTGGCAGGACCGGAAGGACGTGGACCGGATTTATTCTTTCAGCCACACGATCGAACTGGTGATATTGTTGCACAAGGTTTAGCACAACCACTTGATATTTCTGATGAACAGTTAGCTGACTACAGTGATGCTTCTCTAGCATCCGTTCAGTACGAATTTGAAGGTTCCAACGATATGTATGGTGTTCCTGCTGTAATTGAAACATACGGCATTTTTTATAACAAAGATATAATGGATGAGCCACAAACAATTGATGACTTACTTACTGCATTAGAGGAAAACACAGACGCTTCCCAAGATAAATTTGGATTTTTAATGAAACCGAACGACTTATATTTCTCTTATCCATTCTTTAAGAGTTTTGGTGGATACATTTTTGGCGGAGACATCGGTGAATATGATACAAGTGATATCGGACTTGCAAATGAAGGTGCTATCGAAGGTGGCGAACTCTATCAATCATTCTTCGGAGATGGAAAAATTCCCCCTTCCACCACAACTGATGTTATAGACGGATTATTTACAGAAGGAAAAGTTGGTGCTGTTATTAACGGGCCATGGAGTATCCCTAGTTATACAGAAGCTTTAGGGGATAGTCTTGGATTTGCCCCATTCCCTGAAATGGATGGGCAGGGAGCTCAATCATTAGTTGGTGTTAAAGCATGGATGGTATCATACTATTCTGACAATACAGAATGGGCTACAGATCTTGCATTATTTATGACAAATGAAGAAAATCAAAAACATTACTTTGACGTTGCTGGTGAACTGCCGACTAATACAAACGCTCTTGAATCTATCGAGGATCCAATTTTCAGTTCATTTAGTCAGCAAATTGAAAATGGAGTACCGATGCCTAGTACTCCGCAAATGTCTCAAGTTTGGGAACCAATGAATAATGCATTACAGTTCTTAGCTGAAGGGGAAGATCCTTCTTCCGTACTTCCAGAAGCGGTAGAACAAATAAAAACAAATATTGATGCTAGTGGTGCTCAATAAAACATTCACGGGGAAGAAAATAATTTCTTCCCTCTCATTTTTTCTGTCCTATTGGGGAGGTAATCAAATTGAATCACAATTCCAATAACAACTTTAAAAACCATAATCCTAACGTTGCTACAGTATTATCCATAATTTTTGCAGGGTTAGGTCAGCTTTATAATCGTAGATTTTTAAAAGGTACTATTTTTATTCTATTAGAACTTGCTTTTTTAGTAACGTTATTCGATACCATTAATTTCGGATTATGGGGATTACGTACGTTAGGTACTATTCCTGGTACAGATCACTCTATTCGATTATTGGTCTTTGGTGTCTTAGCATTAATTGCCACAGTTATTTTGATCGCATTATATGTAGGGAATGTGATGGATGCACGTAACCAGGCCAAAAAAATAAAAAATGGATGGAAGCCAAAAGGGCTTAAAGATACCATTATCGATTTTTATGATACTGCTTTTCCATATTTAATGACAGTTCCTGGGTTATTACTAATGATTTTTGTCGTCATATTCCCACTTATATTTTCAGTCTTACTGGCATTTACAAATTATAATTTGTACAACTCACCGCCAAGGAACCTTGTCGATTGGGTTGGATTTGAAAACTTTAAAGAACTAATTACTGTGCCAATCTGGCAAGATACTTTCATTAGTGTTTTAGCTTGGACCATTGTATGGACAGTGATTGCAACAACGCTGCAAATAGCTATAGGTTTATTCTTAGCGTTAATCGTAAATGACCCAAGAATTCGATTCAAGAAATTAATTCGTACGATTCTAATTTTACCTTGGGCAGTTCCAGCATTTGTTACGATCTTAATTTTCTCGGCCATGTTTAATGATGACTTTGGTGCGATTAACCGTGATATTATTATTCCTCTCCTTGGTGGAGAAGGGATTCCGTGGTTGAGTGAACCATTCTACGCGCGGACAGCGATTATATTAATTCAAACATGGTTAGGATTCCCATTTATATTTGCATTGTTTACAGGTGTTTTACAAAGTATCTCAAAAGACTGGTATGAAGCAGCAGACGTAGATGGCGGATCCCGTTTTCAAAAATTTCGATTTATTACTTTTCCACATGTAATGTTTGCAACTGCACCATTACTAATCATGCAGTATGCGCAAAATTTTAATAACTTTAATATTATTTACTTGTTTAATGAAGGTGGACCTCCTGTAAGAAACCAAAATGCTGGTGGTACTGACATATTAATTTCATGGGTATACAAGTTAACATTTGAAACAAACAACTATGCAATGGCAGCGGTTATCTCTCTAATTATGGGACTTATCATTTCTGGTTTTGCCTTTTATCAATTTAGGCAGACGAAATCATTCAAGGAAGAAGGTGAATTGTAATGAATCAAAAGCAAAAATCAAAAATCGAAGTAACTCTTATGTACCTTGTCATTCTTATCACTTCCATTATTATCTTTTATCCATTAGTGTGGACTGTGGGAATGTCTCTAAATCAAGGTACCAGCTTATATTCATCTTCACTTATTCCAGAAAATTTTTCGTTGGAACATTATAAATGGCTTTTTAGCGATGAAAGTGATTATTTATTATGGTATAAGAATTCACTGATTGTATCGATCTCAGTAGCTGGAGGCAGTGTGATCATTACCTCATTGGTAGCATATGCATTCTCTCGTTACCAATTTGTTGGAAAAAAGAATGCATTGTATATCTTCCTGTTACTACAAATGTTTCCAGTTATGATGGCAATGGTAGCATTATATATTTTCCTTAATATGATCGGAATGCTGGATACATTAACTGGATTAATATTGGTTTATCTAGGTGGACAAATACCATTTAATGCATGGTTAGTTAAAGGGTATTTTGACACTATTCCACGTGAACTTGACGAAGCAGCGAGAATAGATGGGGCTGGGCATTTAAGAGTATTTTGGAGTGTAATGCTTCCGCTAGCAAAACCTATTCTAGCAGTAGTTGCATTATTTAATTTTATGATGCCACTTTTTGATTTCCTATTACCATCAATCGTACTATCAAGTCAAGATAACTATACACTAGCGGTTGGATTGTTTAATTTTATTAATGATCGTTTCGCTAATAATTTCACTAGATTTGCAGCCGGTTCCATTTTAATAGCTGTTCCAGTTGCAACGGTTTATCTATTCTTGCAACGGTACTTAATTTCTGGACTAACAGCAGGAGGCACAAAAGGGTAAATATTGAAATTACTCTCCGCTTTATAATGAAATATATTTTGATATGAAGACCTGATCACATATAATAGAAATACAGAAATCTCAGACATTAATGCATTTTTACAAATCTAAAGGGTGAAAATTATGGGAGTGACAATAAAAGACGTAGCAAAAAAAGCAGGAGTAGCACCCTCAACAGTTTCTAGAGTTATAGCAGACAACCCTAGAATCAGTTTAGATACCAAGAAGCGTGTAAGAAAAGCGATGAAAGATCTGGGATACCATCCAAATATAAACGCCCGTAATCTCGCGGTACGATCTTCACAAGCAATTGGTGTCATTATGCCATCATCTGCTGATAAAGCACTACAAAATCCATTCTTTCCTGAAGTTTTACGTGGAATTGGCTCTTTTGCCCATGAGGCAGAATATTCTTTATACGTATCAACGGGTGGTAATGATCAAGACGTATATGAAGAAGTACAACGAATGGTAAACGGTAACAGGGTTGATGGTATTATCTTACTTTATTCACGAATTGCTGATCCTGTACAACAATTTTTAACAGAAAAAAATTTTCCCTTTGTCATTGTAGGGAAACCTTCTGAACAAGAAAGTGAAATTACGTATGTCGATAATAATAACTTTAAAGCGAGCAAAGACTTAACCAACCATTTGATAGACATCGGGCATCGACATATCGCTTTTATCGGTGGTTCAACGGAATTAACAGTAACCGTTGACCGGCTAAACGGCTATAAGTCTGCCATAGAAGAAGCAGGCTTGCCATTACCAAATGAATATACAGTACACGCGGAATTTCTAAAATCCGGTGGTCGTGATGCGGTCGAGCAACTATTTGCGCTAGATGAACCACCAACAGGTTTGGTAGTAGCTGATGATTTGATGTCTTTAGGGGTAATTAATACATTAGAAGAAATCGGTCTAAGTTGCCCTGAAGATGTTTCCTTAACATCATTTAATAACCTTTATTTATCTGAGATTACCACACCGCCTTTAACAACTGTTGATATTCAAATCTATCAGTTAGGTGTGCAATCCGCTCGTTGCTTAATAGAAAAGGCAAAAAACAAAGATGAGCCGGCTAAACGGATTATTGTTCCTTATGAAATTAAATTCAGACAGTCGACAAGGTCGATCACGTCTGAAACGGTGGAATAGTTTAAAAGGTATACCTGTTATCAGAACACAGGTATACCTTTTTTTAAATGAAATATGATTTACCGACAGTTGCTATCGTTGTTAGATTGGTGTATGTTTGTTTTGCCTCTTCAATAAGATTGTTTACATCTCCAAAATGTGGTAAATGAGTCAGCATTAATTGCTTAACCGCTGCTTGTTCTGCTAAAGCACCGGCTTGCCGACCACTCATATGACCTGGAATTTTCCCCTCATAGCCCTGATAAAGATTAGCCTCCGAAACTAATAAATCAGCATTTTGGGCAAATGAGGAAAGCGACTCTTTCCAGCCTGTATCTGCTGTAAACACAACACTTTTTCCTTTTGTATCTAAACGTACCGCTAGACAATATACAGGATGATCCGTTTTTGTTGTTTCAATTGTAAAAGGACCTATTTGGGATGTTTTCGCTAAATTATATGCTTGCGTATGCTCTTTATAAGATAGAGAGTGGAACTGTTCATCCCGATCATGCGCATATATTGCTAATGTTTTAGGTTGGTCTGCTAATTGATTTTGGATTAATTTTGCGTAATGAAGCGCACCGACATCCGCAATATGATCATGGTGGTAATGAGTGATAATCACCGCATCTAATTGTTGAATAGATATGTAGTTTTGCAACGAAGCAAGCACACCACTACCACAATCTAATAAAAGACGAAAGCCGTCTTCTTCGACTAAAAAAGAAGATGTAGCACTATTTGCTTTTGGGTAGCCTCCCCAGATACCAAGAGGGATAATTTTCATTCTCCTCAGCTCCTAATTCTTTTTTGAAAACCTGTGAACAATATCTTGATGATAGACAGTATTATTGAAATTCGCTATTTTTTGTCCTTCATCGCCTTGATGATGGACACTATTTTTGAAATTCGCTATTTTTTGTCCTTCATCGCCTTGATGATGGACACTATTTTTGAAATTCGCTATTTTTTGTCCTTCATCGCCTTGATGATGGACAGTATTATTGAAATTCGCTATTTTTTTGTCCTTCATCGCCTTGATGATGGACACTATTTTTGAAATTCACTATTTTTTGTCCTTTATCGCATCATTATCTCCATTCCCATTCCAAACATGAAAAAACCACTAGAAATCCTAGTGGCTTTACTATACTAATTTTCTACTCATTAATCAAAAATTCCCTTTGTCAGCTTCACCGGCATTTTTCACTGCTGCTTCCCGGTCTTTTGCCATTTCAGCGACTGATTTCACTTTTAGTCGTGCTGCACCTTGATAATCTTTGGTTGGTATCCGCTCAGCTTCTGCCAACCTTTTTTCAGCCTCAGCTATCGAGCCTTTGTATTGCGGTAGCCATTTCTTTTGAGCAACTAACATTTCATCTGTCATTTGCCAGATTTCTTTCGGATTACAAACAGCACCTACTAATGGATCCATCATCATCGCTTGACGTAATAAATAGTCATCTCCATGAACTGCTGCTTCTACTGCTAGGCGCTGAACGGAAATACTAACATTGCAAACAGCTGCAGGTCCTAAAGGTAAATCACCTACAAACGGCATGTTGATTCCATTGCGATCGACGTAACCTGGTGCTTCAATGATTGCATCGTCAGGTACATTCGAAATAATGCCGTTATTCACCCGGTTAAAATGGCCTCGGTATACCCGGCCTGTTTCTAAGCCCTCTAGAATATAGGAGCCATGTTCTTCACCACGGTTTTCCTCTTTATATTCAAAAGCTGGTTCCTTTAACCAATTTGGAAAATCAGTTTCAAACCAATTACGGCCCTCCGTGCAAACGCGTAAATAGCCACCTGTTTCCCCGTTTATCCAACTGTTCAAATCAATCCACTCGTTAATTTCTTCTGGACGCTTACGGTACCAAGGCACATATTCACTCAAATGTCCATTTGACTCAGTACTGAAATAACCGAAGCGCCGGAGCATATCAATTCTTACTTTTTCTGTATTTTTGTATTCGGAATGATTTTCAAATGCTTCTAATAAATCTCCGGTTCGATCCTGCCCATTTGTTTTTACTTCAATATACCATGTCTGGTGGTTGATTCCAGCACAAATAATATCGACTTCTTCTTTTTCCTTTCCTAAAACGTCCGCGATTTGTTTATGTCCATTCTGTACGCCATGGCAAAGACCTATAGTATTGACTCCACCATATTTGTTGCAAGCCCATGTTAACATTGCCATTGGATTGGCATAGTTTAACAGCAACACATTGGGGTCCGCAACTTCACGAATATCTTTACAAATTTCTAACATCTCGGCAATGCCTCTTTGTCCATACATAATTCCGCCTGCACTCAATGTATCACCTACACATTGATCAACACCATATTTCAACGGAATTTCCACATCATGTTTAAAAGCTTCCAGACCACCAATACGAACAACATTAAAAATATATTTCGCATCTGTTAAGGCAGCTCTTCTGTCTGTTGTTGCATCAATCGTCATATCAAGTCCATTTTCGTGAATATCTCGCTGACACAATTGAGTTACCATATCTAAATTTTTCTCATTTATATCAGTAAAAGCTACCTCTATTCCTCGAAATTCTGGTACTGACAAAATGTCACGAAGCAATCCTCTCGTAAAACCAATACTACCTGCACCGATAAAAGCTATTTTAAATGACACGTTCCTACCTCCTTTTCGTCTTTAATGGTATCTTACCACTAAAGGAGTGTAAGCGATTTAAATATTATCGACACTTGATAAGAATATGTGTAAAATCCTAACTTTCTTATATTTCACGAAAATGTTCTCGATAGGACGATGGTGATAATCCTGTTTCCTTTTTAAACAGATTGCTAAAATATTGACTTGTGTTCACCCCAACATAATTGGAGATTTCAGTAACTGGAATTTCCGTATTGACAAGCAACATTTTGGCTTTATCCAGCCGCACTTTGGTTATGTATTGATTAATTGTCATTCCCAACGAAAGTCTGAATATTTTATGTAAGTAACTTGGATGAAGGTGTGTAATACGTGCAAGATTATCTACCTTTATCTCTGTATCATAATGTTCATGAATATAGGTTAGTGCTTTTTTTAGATGCTGGTTATCTGTCTGTTCATTATGTTCACGACGATTACGGTCAATCCACAATAGTAACTGGACCATTAAATTATCGATCAGCAACTGATTGTTTGCTGACTGATGGTCCAATTCAAGGACGAGATGTCGTAATGTAAAATACACCGCTTCATCATCTTTTAATAAGAAATACCGCTCGTTCTGATCAAATAGTGTTTTTAACGATGGATGTGTTTGAAAAAGCTGATCGATTGACATGTAGTGACTGCGATCATTGCTATGAAAGATAAATTCGACATTTAACATCCGACAAGGATAATCCGTATCAATGATTAAACGATGCTTCACATGGCCCTGTATAAAAATATACTGTCCCTTCCGCATATCAACAATCCGGTCATCGATTTCAATTTGGCATTTGCCATCAATGACATACATAATCTCCATCGCAGGATGATGATGCAATTCCATCTCAAACTCGTGCCAGCGTTTATAATAATAGGCCACTGCCTTCGGAAATTGTTGCACGATCTTCCCTCCTTCAGATTTAAAAAAAAGCTAGAAGATATCCTCCTAACTTTTTCAAACTCTCCATTTACGTACTTCTGTGATTTTTTCATCAAAAAAGGCAAGCACATCATCGATCTCTTGTTTTAATAACGTTAAATCTGTGGAAAGCCAGCGAATAAGAATGCCTTTACCATCAATATCCGTCATCCCTGCCCGATGATTCTTCGCCTGTGATAACCGCTGCTGCACATCCCATTCATCAAAAGGGTGATTCGGAGAAATGTACCAAATGGACGCAACATATGGAAATGATTCCGTCATCCCATGATGAACCAGCATCTCTTCACTTCTATCAAGCTGAACCGGGTCATACGCCAAGCATTGCTCTTCTGCCCAGATCTCCATTAGCGAATAATAATGATAATTGGACACGTGATCTAAATGGACGATTTCCGCCCAGACAAATTCCGCATCTCCTGTGACATTCACTTTGATATGTTGATTGATGTTACTATTATCACTTGGGATTATCTCTCGTTTGTCAAACAATAATAATGCTTCTTCTTCGATATTACAGTTAAATTGAAGAGACTGCTTAGGCAGAGTTTTTGCATCAGATCCATCATCTAGCAATTTAATATTAGATGCTTTCTTTACCGTAAAATCAATCGACATTGGTGCTTCTGTCTTATTCAGCCCATCCATGTTATAAGTTGTAAAGACTCGATGGGTTTGATCTGCTTTAGCGATTTCTAATGGTTGATCTCCCTTATAATCTAGGAGATTCACCTTCTGAAACCGTGCTTGTAACTGCTTATTCGATTCCATCTTGAACCTCCATTAAGATATAAATAATTTAGATAAAAGATATTTATGCTGCATAGCGGATATTTCCAGACCGATCGCACTATTCTGCATATCTTTAAACTGTAATGTCATTGCCAATTCAGTTGCTTGATCCACTTCTGCTAATGCTTCTAATGTGACTTGTTCTGCGTCTTTTGGCGCTAACGGGATAGCTCTTACCGCATGCTGAACCAGATTTGTTAAGGAAAAATATAAATAGGTTTGAATCGTTGCAAACAAATCAAAACCTTTCTCGTAAGCGTAAAGACTATATACAATAACATAATGGTTTAATGAATCTCTATCCTTTATTTCCTCCGACCACTTAGAAAGAATAGGCGATGTTTCAATCGACAGCAGCCGATCCAAGAAACGATTTCCTGCTTGACGACTGGTCTTCTTTAATTCCAGCACATTTTTTCTAGCGTTATATATTTCAGCAAAATACAAGACTTGATCCCAGTCGTTTTTCTTTAGCTTTAAAAATATTTCTTTAATCAGTATTGCATCATTATATAACAAATAGCTCCCTATATAACTGTGACAAAAGGAGGCTAGATCTTCCTTAGAATTAATTTGCTTAGATCGGATATACATTTCCATTCCAATTGCGTGCGCTACCTGGCTTTTTAAGAAAGATGAATGGTGCATATGTAATAAATGTAATAGCTTTTGCGAATCATTCGTACTCATCCAATCCCTCCATTCCTCTGTTTATTATATCATAATCAAAAATGATGATTGATAACTTCTTTCGATCGATTTGTTGCTGACTTGAAATTAATGTGAGACTTCTATCAGTGATGGTCTTTAATCACCCACTAGGCGCAGCGAAACTTATTATGAAATTATCCTTCTGTTCTCCCCATTTATACTTTTTCAATATCCTAATTCTTAAAATGGGGACTTACTGAAGTGATAAAAATGATCAAAGACTGGTTAGCCATCACCTCTCCTGATCCTACTGTCTTTTAGTGTGATTCCTCCAAGTGAATATTTTCCTATCAAAACTTTTTAATTACAAATATATAATCAAAAGAAGCATTTATAAATGTATACAACCTTTATTTTGACTAATACTATGTATAAAAGAGGTTTGTGATATAAGTGAGACGCCAAAAAGTGAGAAAACAATCTGATGTAATATCATTAGATATAATGGAAAATCAAAAGCAATTAGATAAACAGTTTACAAATTGTTCTGACTTGAAACTTTTTCATTGGCAATACGGACCTCAACTTAAACATAAAGCTTTTTCTGTATTTTTTCATACAATGGTGCAGCAAAAAGAGCTCAATTATATGAAAGAATCCATGCAGGATCTAGTAACACACGAAATTGGACCAGCAGAAGAAGTGAATTTGGAAGACGTGATCCGTTTCTTTAGGCAAAATGGTATCTCTTCACAGAACGCAAAAGTTGTAAAAAGCTTTAATGAAGTAATAAGTGATATATTAAGTGGACACGTTGTTATTTTTTTTCATGGTTGGGATCAAGCGTTGTCTTATTCCCAAGCAAAACAAGTCAATGTCAGAGAAGTATCAGAGCCTACCGGAGAATCAGTGGTAAAAGGGCCTCATGAGGGAACAGTTGAACAATTAGATCGAAATATCGGGCTTTTGAGAACTCGTTTACAAAATTCTCATTTTAAGATAGAACAATTTAAAGCAGGGGGAACTACGCAAACAGAAATCGCGTATGGATACTTGGATGGCGTTGTGGATGAAGGTACATTAGCAGAATTTAAACAAAGACTAAAACGTGCTAAAAAAGAGGACATTTTAGAAACTAGTTATATTGAAGAATTGATTGAAGATGCTAATTATTCCCCTCTACCACAACACCGATATACAGAGAGGCCAGACACAGCAATCGCCGCTGTTTTAGAAGGGAAAATTATCGTATTGGTACAAGGAACAGGGACTATCTTAATCTGCCCCGGACTTTTTACAGAATTTTTTCAAGCGAGTGAGGACTATTACCATAGAGTAATATTTTCTACCTTTATTCGGCTTATTAGAATAGTTGCCTTTTTTTTAGCATTGACGCTGCCAAGTATTTTCATAGCCTTAACAACCTTTCATCCAGAATTAATTCCAACAAACCTGTTAATGGCAATTCTTGATACACGTGAAGGCATACCGTTCCCAGCTTTTTTGGAAATTGTCTTGATGATTTTTTTCTTTGAATTACTTAGAGAAGCAGGGATTCGGTTACCTAAAACGATTGGTTCGGCCGTAAGTATCGTTGGAGCATTAATCATTGGTGAAGCTGCCATTAATGCAAACATCGCGTCACCTGCTGTTGTTATTTTGGTTGCGTTGACCGGTATTGCTTCATTCGCCATCCCGCAATACAGTATTGCTATCGGTATTCGCTTAATGCAAATTCCTTTGATGATATTATCTGCTGTATTAGGTGGCTTTGGAATTATGATTGGCTTCATACTTATCATGCTGCATATAACCAGTTTAAGATCATTAGGACAGCCATATTTTAGTCCATTAACTCCATTAAGACCGAGACAAATATTAGATGTTCTTATTCGTGCACCATTGAAAATATTACAAGGTTCACCACGAAAACGGGATAGACGTAATATATAAGTTCACCTCACAAGGATGATATGTTAATGAAAAGATTGTTTACAATTGGAATATTGCTTATTCTGACAGGTTGTTGGAGTAGCAAAGAATTAGTTGAGTACGGTTTCATCATGGGAGTGAGTTTTGATGAAAATGAAAATGAAGAAATAGAATTTTATGCCCAAATATATTCTCCAGCAGAAACCATTGGGGGAACAAGTGGTAGCGAAACTCCCTTTTATACTAACATTAACTTAGAAGGGAAAAGTGTCTTTGAAACTGCTCGTGACATTCCTTTACATTTAGGAAGAAAAGCTCAATGGAGTCATATGCGAGTACTATTAATTGGAGAAGATTTCGCTAAGGCTCATAACATAGGAGATGTTCTTGAATTTTTTTACCGAGATCATGAAACACGTCTCATGTCTTATGTCATCATTACAAACGGAAAAGCGTCTGATTATTGGGAAATGAAACCATTTATTGAACGTACCATCTCACAAGAGCTACGTACCATACTTGATAATTCTACTAATTTTACAGGAAAGTCCACAAAAAGTAAGCTGTTAAATGTAGCTATAAATTTATCCAGTAAATCCAAAACAACATTGATTCCATATATTAAAAAAGCAACCAATGACTCACTAACACCAGTAGCAACCGGCGCGGCTGTTTTGCAAGAAGGTAAAATGGTAAATTATGTAGATCCAGCAGATTTAGAAACTTTAATCATGTTAAACGATGAATACAAGGGAGGTATTATCAACTTTCCTTGTATGAATAATGAAATAGAACATCTAAAAGAAGCACTCGAAGTTTATTCTCTTGAAACCAAATTATCTCCTCAATTAAATCAGGAGTCCTTGTTTATTAATATCACAACTAAAATTAATGGTTCTTTGGGAGAATTGCAATGCTCTTCTGTCACAACAGCAGATGAATTAAAGAATTTGGAAAAACATATCGCCGAAAGTATTCAAGCCGATATGAATAATGTCATTCGCTATTTACAAGAAAATGAGTTAGATGTTTTAGGGATTGCAGACAAACTTTATCAACAAAAACCTCAACTTTGGAAAAAACACCAGGCAGATTGGGGTATGTTGTTAGCTGGTAGTGAAGTTAATCTCGAGGTTGAAGTGAAAGTCGATAGTACAGGTATGGCTGGCGGAGAAAAAGTAGTGGAGGAATAAGCATTGTTTGAAAATATTCTTTTTTTAACTATCGTATTTATGGCTATGTGGTTAGCTGATTTTCGAAGAATTACGCATAGCAGCTTTCGAGATCGAATCATCTATCTGATGATGATGATTCCGATTCTTTATTTAAGCTTGATTTTTGTGATGGATTTAAAATGGCCGAATCTCGACGATCTTTTTCATTCTATTTTTTCCAATCCTGCCAAACAGATTGTAGACGCATTAAAGATTGTAAAGTAGTGTATGATGTAAGGGGAGTACAAGCATGAAAAAAACAGAACCAATAACAACAGGGCAAATGGCATGTTTGTTTTTTGCCTTCTTACTAGGTTCCGCTATTATTAATATTCCACAACCTTTAATAGAAGCAGCTAAAAATGGAGCTTGGATATCTGTTATCCTAGCAAATGGATGTGGGATGGGTTTAATAACATGCATTTTTTATTTATATCACAACAATCCTGCTTTGAATTTCATTGGTCATATTCAACAAAAATTCGGAAGATCGTTAATGCTTCTATTTAGCATCCCCATCGTTCTGCAGCTGTTTTTAATGCTATCATATATTATTATGGATATTGGCAATTTCTTCACCACCTCTATGATGAAGCAAACACCTTCTTATATGTTTCACTTTTTCATTTTACTCGTTTCTGCTTTAAGCGTGAGGACAGGTTTTGAAGTTATGGCGAGAATGTTTGTCTTACTTTTATCTTACTTATTATTTTTTTCAATCATTGTGATTATATTAACTATCCCTTTTTTTCATGTAGAGTATCTTTTGCCTGTTTTACCAGATGGGATTAAGCCCGTTTTGCATGGTGCTTACCGTAACTTGGGATTTCCCTATGTTGAAATTATTTTATTTTCATTACTATTACCATTTGTTCATAAAAGTGAGCGAAAATCACTGCAAATAAAGATGTTTAGTGTAGTAATTATACACGGTTTATTACTAATTCTTGCTGTTGCTTGTATTATTATGGCCTTTGGTCCTCTAGCAGGAACATTAAAGTATTCATTATTTCAATTGGCAAGGTTGATCAATATAAGAGAAATCGTTACTAGAGTTGAATCATTTATCGGTATAGCCTTAGTAGTAGGTTCCTATATGAAAGCAACGATCACACTATTTATCCTTAAGGAATTACTTGGCAGTGTGTTTCGATTGGAAAATAAAGACATTATTATCTTCCCAATTACATTAGTTTCTCTTCTTCTATCACTGACATTGTTTACAAATGAGCTTGAGTTTACAGAGGCTGTTCAAGTAGTGTATCCACTTTATACAACAGTTATTGCAGTAATCCCTTTATTGTTTATAACGGTTGTAACACTTATAAAAGATGGTAATAACAGGTAAGTGGCTGGTTATGCTAAACCTATTTTTCTTAGGTAATCTATACTCATTTGGACACTTTTTAATGGATGTGGTGAGACATCCTGTTCAACAGAAGGAGAAGCTTAAAATAGCAGCAGTAAGTTTTAAATGCAGTTAGTGGAGATAAGATGAGATATTCCATGTTTTTTTAAAGTGAGACTCCTTCAGTGGGAGCCTTACGGACGATTAGCACCGTGACAAAAAGATAATCTAAGAAAAACCGGGGAAATTGAGCTGATCCCCGCCTGATCCGTTTCATCCTTACACATAAGATGGATTATACGAAATAACTATTATCTTAGTTGTAATTTTGAAATCTTCAGTGTGCGAAACTGACGCAGTGGCCAGTCGGAGTGATATAAATGCTCACATGCATTTCAAATAATCACATCACTTATGTCGCATATGTCTCAGTCAAGTTGATGCTTGTTAGAAGACATTTTCCTTTATCAAAGCGAAAATTTCACAGATTTAATAAACGGGATATCACCGATTTTTTCGTGATACCCCTACTTCATTTCTATCTATGGTTACTTAATCAATCTTAAAGTGATACTGTGTCAACTTCCTGCAAATATTTCTTCATATATTTTTTTACTAATGTTGCGGATTTTACTTTGAGTGGTAATTGATCCGAAATCTTCATCCGGTACTTCTTCTGTAAAATAGCTTGTTTTAGCTCATCACTGTTCCGACAGTCATGGTCAAACTCATTAACGATACTGCCGTATTGTAAAAATTGATGCGTATCACTTCCGCCTACAACCGGTAAGCCGATTTCATCCGCTAATGCAAGCAATTCCTGCTGACAAGCTTTCACTCCCTTTGCATATAAATCTTTACCATTCAAATCAAGTGCGTCCAACCTTTTTAACTGCGCTTTCGAAACATTTTGCGCTAATGGGGTACTGTCACGATAAGGATGTGCACCAATTGTTAATACGTTATACTGATCAGCAAGATCCATCAACAGGTCAAATGGAATAAAATGTTCTTCTTCCAGATGGGCTGATAATTGCTCTCGAATGGAACACACTTTCTTTCGATCACCAATTAACAAAATATGTCCCACTTCTTGAACATCCACTTCAACTCCTGGGAATAACTTCACCCCATCGACATCATAATAACCATCTATATACCTATAATGCTCATCTAAAAATGTATAAATATCAAAGAACCGAATGGTATTAAAATGCTCAGTAAGTGCTAAAGCTGTTAAACCATTTTGTTTCGCCTCGCCCATCATCTCACGGAGATAGTCGGGCATAAAACTAGATTTTTTTGAAATCTTTACATGACTGTGAAAATCAATAATCATCGAAACACCTTCCTATAACAATATAAATAATCCAATTACATAGATTCCTGAACCAATCAAGAATAAGTAATCCTGTCGTTTCATTTTTAACGATGCTAATTTCAATTTCTTTACTTCCAGGTGATTAAAACCGTACATACTTCCTTTTGTTTCTAATGCCTCTACTGTTGTTCGTGCTCTTTTAGCCGTTGACAACAATAATGGATAAAAAGAAAGCATGGCAATCTTGACAAAATAAATAATCGAACGAATATATAAGAAACCATGTTTTTCAGGAGCTTTCCCACGCAAACGAAACGACTGAAACACATGATGATATTCCTCTAACAATGTCGGTAACATACGGTATCCATAGGCAATACTGAAAGAAACCTGTCCTGGCACTTTAACTTTGAGTAAACCATCACTCAATTTATCTGGGTTCATGGAACAAAACACTGTAATACTTGCTAGAGAAATAGTCGATAATTTGACGGTTAAGACAAGCAACGGTAGCATCGTTGACCAATTACCGCCAAAAAACAAAGAAACAACTAGAAGGTATCCACCTTGTCCTAACAAGCCTAAACATAATATAAAAATAATTAATGGACTTATTTTTGCCATATACGTGGTAACAATCATAAACAAACACATACCGATCAATACACGAATATCATGAATAAACCATGGTATGATACCAAAGAACACGTACCATATAAATAATGTTCTCGGATCCAACTTTGCCAAGAAAGTATCCCCGTTACCATATGCCGTATTGAGCAATTCAATTTTCACTTGTTCTACCGATAACTTATCGGCAAGTTTACGCGTATACTCCATTACCTACTTCCTCTCTTTGATAGCGCTCGGTAAATTCATCTACTGTATATGCTGGATCTAACCATCCTAGTGATTTTGTAAGGGTAAAAATTTGCGGTGGAACAAGTCCTGCTTTTTCCAATAATCGATAATTTTGAAATACAGAGGTACGATCCCCATCATGTATGATTCTTCCTTCATGCATGACAATAATCCGATTAGCAAATTCACAGGCTAACTGCATATCATGTGTAGCAATCACGACTGCTTTTAACTGTTTTTTTAAACTGTCTAGCAATATGGTAATATGCTTTCTAGTAGCGATATCCAAATTAGCGGTAGGTTCATCTAGCAGCATGATCTCCGGATTCATTCCTACCCCAATTGCAAGCGATGCTCTCCGTTGCTGACCACCACTCAACAATCGACTGTCTCGATCCGCTAAATCCGTTAATTCAAATTGTTCTAGTAGAGCTTCCACTTTCGCTTGATAGTCTTTGATTTTACGAGACTTCATAAAAAAAGCTACATCTTTCTCGACGCAATCCTCAATAAACATTTGCTCAGGATTTTGATGAATATAGGTTACTTTTTCCGCTAAATATTCGGGAGGCACTTCTTTTGTATTTTCTCCATCTACCAAAACTTCTCCAGACGTAGCTTTTACCAGCCCTGTCATTAAGCGCATAAAGGAAGATTTACCGGCACCATTGTTACCGACTAAAGCGATATAGTCCCCTTCATGAATCCTACAATCAACTTCATATAATACTTGTTTCTTTTCTCTTGCGATCGTTTTATAAGCAAAGTTAACACTTTCGAATGAAACAATGGCTTCCTTTTGCTTAACAAATGGGATATCTGTCACTTTTTTCGGTTCCGTATCAGAAAAGAGAGAAAGCGCTTCTTCCAACGTAATTGGCAGTCTTCCTTCTACTTCCAATTCACGTGCTGATTGTGTCACCTGTGGTGGGTAGATGTGGTGTGCAAGTAAGGTTTCCACCTGATTTAACGCTTCTGCAACTGGTAAGGAAAAATGGATAGTCCCTTTATCCATCAGTACCACTTTCTTCGCATAGGAGGCCACAAATTCAGTGTGATGTTCAATAACGATAATCGTCTTGCCATACACTTGATTTAATTCAGTCAAAATATCATAAATATCTTTCGCATGATGAGGATCCAGTTGTGCGACTGGTTCATCGATAATAATGATATCCGGATTTAAGGAAAGCACACTTGCCAGTGCTAATAGATGCTTTTGACCACCGCTTAGCTGCCAAATAAATGCGTCTTGTTGGTCTTCCAACCCAACTAAATTCAATGCACGCAGGCCTCTTTCGCGATAGTCGTGATGTCCGTAGTGCAGAGGGGCAAAACACGCATCCTCTAACACTTTCGGGCTGACAATCTGATTCTCAAAGTCCTGATAGACATACCCTACATGCTTGGATAAATCCGCCACTTTATAATCAGAAGTTTTATAACCATTAACTGTCACTTCACCGGAAAAATCGCCAACATAATAATGAGGTATCAATCCATTTAACAATTTACACATCGTTGACTTACCGCTACCATTGCCACCTAATATTGCAATAAAATCCCCTTTTTCAATGGATAGATTAATCGTATTTAATACGGGTTGTTCGGCACCTGGATATTGAAAGGTGACGTTTTTTATTTCTATTTGAGATGTCATGATGGTATCTTTTCCTTCTGTTGATCGGTATCATTCGTTTTCGATTTTTTCTTGATCATGAACGTAATTGTGATTACAGCCACCAGTAAGGCAACCCCAAGACTTACCCAAATGAACCAATCACCGAACATTTCCAGGAAATCTACTTCCCATTCGACCAGATTAATGCCGGATTCTGATAGAAATTCGAAGAAAAAGGCGACAGCCGCTAATAAAATACCTGTCACGATTAATCGTGGTCCAATGATTTCTCCTAATGAGTAGCGGTCATTACGGTCTCGAGGCTTCATACCTAATAATGGTTCAATTTTCCCGTATAATCGTGGCACTAAATATAATGTTGGTAACAAAGCAAATAGGATACCTGAGAAGAAGACATCATTAAGAAAAGAGAAACCCTCAATGACTACAACACTTTCGACTAAACCTGGTACAGCTTCCAGCTCTTCCACACCGACCCAAACTTTTAGAATATCGACCATTGCACTAATCGCCTGGTGAATGATCACACCTAACATAGCAGCGGTTCCAACTTGCCATTTATTTTTTGGATCGCGAACAAATGTCCCTGCCACATACATCGCTAATGAAAAGGCGATAAATTTCTCTAATTCCCCAAAACCGCCGAATTGCCCGAGCATAATTTCTCCGAAAATCACTTCCCCTAAGGATGCACCAATTGCAGCATACAATGGGTGAAACAAAATACATAATGTTAAAGGAATAAAGGCAAAATACTCGATCGAAAATTCTATTGGACCAAAGTATACGCTTGGTACCAATTCCGTAATCATATTCGACAGACCATACAATGACATGGACAAAATAAATACCATCATTTTCTGTGACTGTGTTAATGTATAACGTTTGTTAACTGTAGTCATTTTTCTACCTCCTTTATTTGATTACCTTCATTGTAAAGAAGGATTATTAATCTATTTTTTGAATGAGGTTAAGAGAGTGTAAATTTGTTAACTTTTATTTTCATCATGTAAATTTTTTATCATAATCCATTGTGATCCTGATTAATTTGCTAGAATACAAACAAAGGAGGGATAAAATGCTGCCATTTTCCATTGAAAAAGAACAATTAACACCAAGCCAAATGAAAATAGCGAATTACATTTCTAAGCATCTCCAGCAAGTATTACTCTCTACAGAGACGGAAATAGCACATGAGGTTGGAGTAAGTATTGCTACTGTTTCCCGCTTCTGGTCTATCATTGGCTATCAAAATTTAAAAGATTTCAAAAAACAGATGAAGAAGAAGTTAGAAGTATCTCCCGCCGGTAAGATCAAACGAGTACCAGCTCACCCATCTTATTATCTAACATTAGAAAAAAGCCTTTCACTTCTGCAAGAAACATTTGATAATATGGATCAAACACGCTTTCAACAAGCACTCGACCTGCTCAATCGGGCGAAACATGTATACATATTTGCCAGTGGTCCATCAAAAGGACTAGGTGCATTACTCGTTTATCGAATGAGACGCTTCGGGATATCGGTTCACTTAATAGAACATCATGGAAATGAACTGTTAGAAGAACTTATTCATTTCAAAAGCGAGGATGTCATTATCGTATTTGCTTTTGGAAGGTTATTACCTGAGGCAAAAGTCATTTTGGACTACCAACGAGAAGTCCATTTTCAAACGATTATGATTACTGATCAACTAGTAGCAGATTTCACATCGCTATCCACTATTACTTTATTTGCTAGCAGAGGAGATGCTAACGAGTTCCATTCGATGGTGGCACCAACTATTTTAGTAGAAAACCTGATACTAGGTTTAAGTGTAAAAGAACATGATACAAACATTCAAAGGCTCGAACACTTATCAAAGTTAAGAAAAAAGTATGATAAAGAACTCCCTCGTTAGTAATGTATAACTTTTTCCTTACTATTTCGCAAAAATACATTGAAGCTTTTTACCTATTTATTTATACTATTAATAACAGAAAAAATTACATACATAGGAAAAGGGGACTAAAGCAATGGAAATTATTCAATCCATGAAACACAAGGATATCCAGCAGAAAAATACATTAATGTTTATAACATTAGCTATTACTACGATCGTAGGACTTGGACTCTCTATACTTACCAACCAATCCTTAACAGCTATCATCTATGGTACCGAATTACTATCCGTAGTTATTCTCTATTTTATTTTTCAAAAAATAGTAAAAAAACCTCATGTGTTGCCATATTTACTTGTTATTATCTTTTTCGCCTCCAACTTTCTTTTTATTGCATTGGATGGGGCAAGTCCCGCAATATTTTTAATTGTTATTTTCTTAAGTTTATTTTCAGCTATTCAAATGAATCGTAAAGTCTTTTATACAGGATTCATAATTGGACTAGCTGCAATAGGTTATAACTATTATGCAATGGATAAGTCGAATGAAATAATGGTCCAGCTTTTTCGATATTCCTTACTTATTTATTTGTTAACCGCACTCGTTTTTCACTTTATAATCAAAATGTCAAACAGCCAAATGACACAATTGGCAGATTTATTACAGGCTTCTGATCAAGACAGTCTAGAGAAAGCACGTAGAGGACATGTGGTCCAAGAATCGATTACAAACATTCTTAGCAAAATTTCACAAGTTAATGATAAATTGCAAGACAATGTAAAAACGCAAGATGACCTTAATGCTACCATTCATGAGATTTCTCAAGCCAGTCAATTACAGTCAGAACAAATCTCTGATATTTCCAATGCCACCAATGATACACGCCAAAATATCGATGTCGTGGAACAGACCTCTCAGCATCTGGATCAAGAAGCAGCACAAGCAAGCAAATTAACGTTGTCAGGCAAAGAAAAAATGGATACTTTAAACGAGAATAATCGTGTCCTAGAGCAAACGATTGGTGATTTGAGCAGAATCTTCGCTGAGTTAACCAATAAAATTAAAGAAACAAATGGTTTTGCCGCTAACATTAAAGAAATTACCGAACAAACAAATTTACTTGCCTTGAATGCATCCATTGAAGCAGCACGTGCCGGTGAAGCTGGGAAGGGATTTGCAGTTGTAGCGGATGAGATAAGAAAACTCGCTGACCTAACAGGAGAAACAACAGAAAAAATCACAGGGAATTTATCCGAATTAAATGAAACAAATGAATCCGCTGTTGCCCAAATGGATAGAAGTATGCAAAATTTTGTAGATGGTATGGAAACATCTGAGGAAGTGACCGGCTACTTCGAAAGGCTGACTACAACGATGGGTACATTGAATGATGCTTTACAGAACTTTTCACAATTAGCTAAGGAAGTACAGGAACAATCAAACGGTGTTGATGGGTCCACGAATGATTTAGCAGCTATTATCGAAGAAACCTCTGCCAGCTTAGAAGAAATGAGTTCAACGATTACCACCTTAACAGAAAGCAATCAAGAGCTGGCTCAGTTATTAGATGAAACTGTCGAGGACTCTGAAACATTAAAGAAACAATTTTAGAGATTTAGAGCAATGAAAAGTATTATTAATTCTTGAAACTTTATATGGGGTACATTAAATGGATAGAGGGAGCAGAATAATTTATGCTCTACCTATCCTTTTGTGTATTTGCCCTCATTAGGGAGGCAATTTGTTGCTCATCAGTATTTGAAAATTGTTCTAGTTGATTAATAACTAGCTCTTGTCGCTGTAAAGAATGGTTTTGACTTAACTTTGCTTTTCCTTCTATCTGATTGATTTTTATTTTGAAGCCTTGAACTCCTTTACTCATGCCGGTGAGAAACTTATCATCTACATTTTCTAATCTGTATGAACTGTCAGGAGTTTCATATTTCCATACCATTTCGTGCAAGGAATCCATTAACTCATTTTCATCCTCTAAAAGCTCTACTACTCCATAAACATGAACAGTCACATAATTCCATGTTGGTACTGCTTTTTTCGTCTCATACCAAGATGGGGAGATAAAACAATGAGGACCATGGAAAATAGCTAGAACGGTTTGATTTTTTATATCTCTCCATTGAGGATTTGGACGAGCAAAGTGTCCATATAAGTATGTATGCTCCTTGTTCAAAATTAACGGTAAATGAGTCGCAAAGGGCATTCCATTGCATTGAGAAAAAAGAGTCGCAAAACTATGTTCTTTCATAATGTTGTAAATCATTTTTTTATCTGTGATTTTAAAATGTGAAGGAATATACATAATATAATAATCCACCTTTCAAAAAAATTATATGAGTGTTTTGCTCATTATAAAGTCCATTTGTTCTTCATCACCCATATAAAAAGAGTGGGTACCAGTATGAACAAACCCCATTTTCTTATAAAATGCAATAGCATTTTCATTTTTTTCCCACACACCTAGCCAGATTTTCTCTTTATTACACTCCATTGCAATTTCCACCGCTTTATTAAGCAGATATTTACCAAGCCCATGTTTTTGAAATTTGTTCTTTATATAAATCCTCTCCATTTCAAGTGATTCATCACCCATTTCTTCAGATTGAGCATCATTGGAATTGACCTTTAAATATCCAGCGACTTTATTATTAAAGTAAACAAAAAAGAATTGCGAAGAAATATTGGCTAATTCTTTTTCTAATTGTTTTAAGTTAAATGCCTTTTCCAAATAAGCATTCATGTTCTCGGGTGAATTTTGATGCTTAAATGTCTCATTAAATGTTTCATAACTAATTTCTTGAAGTATGTGTAAATCTTCAAGGGTACACTTTTTTATCATTATCGTCATTTACATGTCGCTCCTTTATATAATCAATAATTTCTCTTGTTTCCTTTTTTTACAAATTCCCAGTCTTTTTCAATATTTTCCCTTACTCTTTGAAGATGATTGGAAATGGTTTCTACTTCTCTTTCGGAAAACCCCTCCAATGCAACCGTATTGGAATATTCATTTTCTCTTTTTATAAAAGGGTAAACATTTTTCCCTTTCTCTGTCGGGAAGAGTTTTTTTATTTTTTTGTTATATTTATCTTCTTTCTTTTCTATAAAGTCATTAATTTCAAGTTTTTTTATAGCACGAGCTGCTGTCGTACGATCTACTTTTATCATCTCAGCTAACTTTTCTTGAATAATTCCTGGGTTTTCACATATTCGCACAAGGTACAAATACTGCCCTTTTGTAAGGTTATATTCTTTAAATTCTATATTACTTATAGAATCTAATGCCCTAGCTATCATTCCAATTTCACGAAGAATTTCTTTCATAATTAACTCCTCAGTTCGTATTTTTTGTTGTAAATGCAATAAAAATGACCTGTATTAAATTTAACCTATTTTTGATGTATTTGCAACAAAAATAGATGATCACTTCTCCTTTTTTATCTCTTACTGCTACCTTTTTCAAATTTGTGCTATATTTATTGCTAAGGAGAGGATTACATGACAAAGATTCTGATCGTGGAAGATGAAGAAAAGTTAGCTCGTGTATTGGAATTAGAATTAGGCTATGAAGACTATCAAACTACTATTGCTACAGATGGACAGATGGCTTTCCAACTTCTACAGGAAAATCATTATGACCTTGTTTTATTAGATATCATGCTACCAGGAATGAGCGGACTTGAAATTCTCAGACGCTATCGAAGAGCAAATACAGCTACACCAATCCTTTTATTAACGGCTCGTGATGAAGTACATGATAAAGTTTCAGGCCTTGACTTAGGAGCAAATGATTATATAACAAAACCATTTCAAATGGAGGAATTATTAGCCAGAGTCCGGGCACAACTACGTCAAGCAGAACCCGCTAATTTTCAGCAAGACCAACTGGTCCATCATGATTTATACATTGATCTCCAGTCAAGAGATGTCACAAGAAACGGTGAAACAATTGAACTCACACCTCGCGAATATGATCTGCTTACCTTTTTATTACAAAACAAAAACCAAGTCTTCAGCCGTGATCAATTATTGGATAAAGTCTGGGGCTTTGATTATGCTGGGGATACCAATGTTGTTGATGTCTATATCCGCTATATTCGCAATAAAATTGATAAACCCTACGAAAAGGTAACTATTCAAACCGTTCGTGGTGTAGGTTATACGATAAAGGATGTAAAATAATGAAGTTACGAACAAAAGTACAACTCTTTTTAAGTGGATTTATGGCACTGGTTATTCTTGTTATCAACAGTGCTGTCTATGTATTATATGAAGAGCGGGTTAGTGAAAACGAATTGAATCGAGTAAAAGCAGATGCAGAAAACGTTATGGAGGCTATTGCAGAAAATTCGACTGTCGACCTTGATAATGAAAATCTACTAAAGGCATTTCTTCCTGCAAATGCCATTATTCGGATTATAGAAGAGGATATGGAAGAAGCACTATTGCATGAAGTTTACACAGAGGAACAGTTTACACATTGGCCATTTTCCTATTTGACATCTGAACAAACCAGGATTGCAAGAGATGAAAGTAAGACACCTTATGCTCAGGTATCGATACCGATAATTTGGGAAGATGGCTCCATTGTAACGTTACAGGTCAGTGAAGCACTATACTCAATGGAGGATTCATTAAGTACTCTTCAACTTGTGTTATTTCTTACTGCAGGATTAATGCTAATCCCTGCATTGTTTGCTGGATATTTTTTATCCCGCTATATTACGAAGCAGATACAGTCCTTAACATTAGAAATGAAAGAAAATCCGAAGAAAGGTAAGTGGGAGAAACTCACCATTAATAAAAAAAATAAAGATGAGATCAGTGAAATGCAGCAAGCCTACAATGCTATGATTGAGCGGATTGAGGAGAACAGGCAGAAGCAAGAACGATTCGTATCCGATGCTTCCCACGAACTTCGAACCCCTATCTCGGTTATTAGGAGCTATGCGGAACTGTTAAAAAGACGCGGAAAAGATAAACCGGAAATTTTCGATGAAGCAACAGATGCCATTCTGTCAGAGTCCGATCGAATGCAACACTTAACCGAACAAATGCTGATCTTAGCAAAAAATGAAGATCAGGAAAACATCATATTCGAGCAAGTCAATATCAGTCAGATTGCCCGTGATGTCATTCGATCGTTATCTACTGCTTATCAACGTGAAATTAAATATTATCATGATGTAGATCATGATATCACCATTGGTGCAGACCGTAGGAAGATTCAACAGGCTATCTATATTTTAGTTGATAATGCATGTAAATATAGTGAGGATATCGTGCTTGTACGTATGCAGAAAAATCATCAGCAGTTAACGATTGATGTTAGCGATAAAGGAGAAGGCTTAACGGAAAATGAGTTGGTACATATTTTTGACCGGTTTTACCGTGTTGATAAGGCTCGTAGCCGAAAAGCCGGCGGAACTGGACTTGGCCTTGCTATTTGTCATCAAATAATTCAGGCACATGGAGGCGAAATCGAAATCACAAGTCAAGTGAATCAAGGATCAACATTCACGCTGAAATTACCAATGTGAGAGTAAAAGCTTCCATTTCTCATCAAATTCTCATTTTCCTCTCATGGTCTACTCATCATGATTGATTAGACTGTAAGTAACAAGAAACAAGGAGTGATCATGGATGAAAAACAAACTATTTTTTATCATATTAACAATTATTATTGTCATTGGTAGTGTAGTAGCTATTTACAACTTTACTTCTAATCCTGCTAGTGCCTATTTATCAGAGGAAGAGGCTAAGGAAAAAGTCTCCGATCAATTCTCAGGCAAGATCATGGAATTAGAATTAGATGAGGAAAATAACCGAAAAGTATATGAGGTGGAAATCAAGGGGACAGATCGTGATTATGAATTGAAAATCGACGCAGAAACGGGGGAAATTTTACTATTAAACGAGAAAACTGGTACTCTAAGAGACAACTCTGTAGCAAAAGAAGAAGCTGCTGATGACCAAGATAATACTGATCAAGAAGATAAAAATGAAACGGACAATAAGGACGAGCAGAATGAAGAAACTAAGCAACAATCCGATAACGCAAATAACACATTAATTTCAGCAGAGGAAGCAAGATCTATTGCTACAGATCAATATCCGGGGACAATTACAGATTTTGAGCAAGATGAAGATGACGGAAGATACCTATACGAAATTGAAATAAGAACAAACACGCACGAAGTTGATTTAGAAATTGATGCATACACTGGTTCCATTATCTCTATTTCCAAAGATGACCTCGATGATGACTAACAAATCTAAGAAAATAATGTACTTCGTTTAGTGATGAAGGACATTTATAGAGATCATCCAAGGAAGTCCCATTTTCATGGAACAAAAACAATATACAATAAATAAACAGCTAACAAGTAAATCAGTGAGCTTGCAAATAAAAGGTTTGCCCATTTTTTAATAGAGTGGGCTTTAAATCCTGCCATGCCAATTGCTAACCACCCGAGATTCAACAATGAAATTAGGATATAAAACAAATTGCTAAATCCAGTTAAAAATAAAGGAATAAATAATAATAATGCCATATAAATAACATTTCGACGAATAGTAATCTGATAACCACGCACAACTGGTAACATTTTCAGTCCTGAACGAGCATAATCATCATATTTGCGAATAGCAATTGCATACGTATGTGGCATTTGCCACAGGAACATAATAGCAAAAAGTGTCAGTGGAATCGCGTGGAATGCTGAACCTACCACTGCCCACCCCATCATTGGCGTGACTGCACCAGACAAACTGCCAATATGCGTATTCCAAGTAACTCTTCTCTTGGTCCACACAGTATAAACCACAACATACGTATACCAGCCAATGAAACCTAAAATAGCCACTTCAATATTAATGAATAATAATAGCAATTGGCCAACCAAACTCAGTGATATTCCTAATATAAGAATCGCTCGTAATGATATAGAACCTGTTACAGTCGGACGTTGTTTGGTGCGTTCCATTAACTTATCAACATCCGCTTCCAACCAATTATTTAACGTTAAAGCTCCAGCTACCAACAACGTACTTCCTGCTAGAAGCAACATAAAATCTAACCAATAGTTTCCAAATGAAATATTATAGTAACGTGCTGCCATAATAAATCCCAGTAAAGCAGGCAGCACGTTCGCTATTAATACAAATCTCTTAAATAAATATCTTAACTCTTTCCATACACTAACCATTACATGAACTCCTTAAACCTGCTTTATATAAATATGCCAGCTTGAGCCAGTTCCAATATTGTGAGCCTTAGCAAATGAACCCTGATTGATCGCCACTGCCAAGTTATCCAAGGAATTTACATATAAAACTGGCTCTCCAATCTGAATCGTAGCAAAAGAACGACCAAATGTCACTTTATTGCGATACACCCTTCTCGTATCATGGAGAATTTCTATTTCTACTGCTTTCCCGTAATCAATATTTAATTGGAGAAATAGTTCTCTGCTAATATTAGTCCACAAATTACCAAAACGTACATCTAATATATCAATCGTCCCACTTATCATTTGTTCTTCAAGCTTCGGTTCATAAAATGGCAGGCGCACAATATCCTCGATTTCTAACTCCGGACCGACTTTATCAAAAGAAATTACTCCGGCAGCTATTCGAGCACCTGTATATGCATAAATATCTCGTCCATGAAAAGTATGAGAAGCGCCTGACATCGGTAACCTATTGACTTCTTCATCAATTTCACGGATTTGCTTGATGCCAATTTTATAATAAATATGTGTTAGTGTACCATTATCGGGTGTAACAATATATTGATTATTCTCCGTTTGGACAACCACACTTTTTCGTTCTGAACCGACCCCTGGATCTACTACAGATACAAAAACAGTATTTTCTGGCCAATAAGAAAGTGTTTGTAATAATCGATAAGAACCAGACCAAATATCAAATGGTGGTATATCATGAGTATTATCATATATGGGTACGACTTTACTTACACTATGTGCAACACCTTTCATTGCACTAACAGCCCCATCTTCAAGTCCAAAATCGGATTGTAAAACCAATGCATTCATCATCATGATTACCCCTTTCTATGCTTAGCACCATTATACTATTATCTAACAATGAAATGAAAGAATATCATTTAAGGAACAAAATAGCTGGCGTTGATTCTTGGTAAAAGCTTTCTTTTGCTTAAGTTTTCTCCCAGGCATGAATAATCACAGCCTACTATTTCGAAGGCACCTAATATTCCAAAGATATCAGGTGCCTTCTTTTACTATTACTCAAATGTCGGCCAATTATTAAGCCATTTTATTTTCCTGATTTGCATACGAATGATACCATCTGCATCCCCATCATAATAATGATACACCATATAATAGCCGTTATTTCTTTGAATAACATCCTGTCCGCCTGGACCAATTTGGTTATCGCTACTTTCTAAAATAATATCACCGCCGCCTTGCAATAGCTCCTGCCCCTCCGAGTCCAGATAAGGACCAGTCACAGATTCAGCACGGCCTACTGCTACTTTGTAGGTACTATCTACGCCATTACAGCATGAATCCCAGGAAGTTAATAAATAATAATAGCCATCTCGTTCAAAAATAGTTGGGCCTTCAATTGCATTGTGCTGGTTTGTAGATTCTCTGGAGGCAATTTCCGTCGGTTCTCCGCTTAATTCAGTCATACTATCTGAAAGCTCCTGTACCACAATACCACCAAAATGCGAGCCATAAACCATCCACCAGCTACCTTCTGCCGTAAAAACCATAGGATCTATTGCGTTATATACTGTTTCACCAGGTGCTGACGTGAAAATAGACCCATGATCTTCCCAACTAGCTAAGTCTCCTGGTGTAGTCGTACTCGCAACACCAATTCCGGAATGGTTTGTACCGAAAATGGATGCAGCATAGTAAAGATAGTAAGTACCATCCTTTTCCACAACATGCGGAGCCCACAAATGTGCTATATTATAATCGAAAGTCCATTCGGGCACCGCTATTTCCCCCATCGCCTCCCATGGCCCTGTCAAGGATTCCGTAGATTTCCTCATGAAAATACCTCCAGGATCATCTGTACTTCTTGCTGCACCAGTAGACACCACAAAAAATTCACCATTCGCCTCAAATATGGACGGATCATGTACTGGATCATCAATCCCTAAGGCAGGATCATAGTCACCATATTTTCCGCTCATCTCTAATAAAGTAGTTTCTCCACCATTTGTTAAACCATTTAATTTATCACTATTAATATTAACGACTATTAATACACCTAATGATATAATGATTGCGATCCACATTCCTTTTTTCTTCAAAACAAAAATCCACCTTTCTCTGTAATTTATCCGCACACATTATAGCATAACATTAACCATAATGTATACGTTTGCAGATAAAAGCGGATTAAATTAATAAATTAGATATCCATATAATTTCCAGCATCATCAATAAATGCAAACTGACTTATTTTCCAGCCTTTTTCTATGAGACGGTATATATTATCGGCTGTCTCACTTGGATCTTTTGGTGCTTTGTCGCCACCCATACCTGTTTTCATCCATCCAGGATGGACAGATATTACATCGACCGGTTCTTCCTGCAAATATACACTTAATTTTTCAGTTAGCATATTCAATGCTACCTTTGTCATACCATATGGATAGTCCCCACTATATGCATTAGTTAGACTCCCTGCTTCCGAACTGATATTAATAATAGCTTGTGTTTCTGCCACTTGTTGCCTTAGTCCTATTCGCAAAACAGGTAAAAAATGTTTCACTACTCTCATTGGCCCTAACGTATTCACATCAAATGCTTGCAGTACTGCATTCATATCCAATTCTTCTATCGTTTTCTCCCGTTCATTTAAAATAGCTGCATTATTTATAATCACATCTAAATATTGATCGGTCAGTTTAACAGCTTCGGCAGCTTGTTTTACTGATTTTTCATTTGTTACGTCCATATGTATAATCCGAAGTTGTCCTTCATAAGATTCTTTTAAGTTTTGTAATTCTTTTATATGTTTATCGGCTACAGAGCGAACAGCAGCAAAAATAATATTGCCTTTTTTTAGGCCAGTACGAACCAATGCTAAGCCTAATCCTCTATTAGCTCCTGTAACTAAAACTTTCATCCTTTCACCTCATTTTTTATTTTTTGTAAACCCTTACATTTTTTATTTTATCATATTTCCGCTTCGATTTGAAAAAAACTAATGAATATGGCTGGATTGTTCACGAGATATTGCGTGCTGCTGACGAGACTAATAATATTGTTCACCACCCTGCACTCTCTTGCTCTTAAACAAAAAAACAGACAATTTCTAAACATAGAAATTGTCTGTTAGCCCTGTTTATTCCTTTTTGTTTCTCAGAATCTTGACAACCTCCATCAACACAACACTTGCAAGTGCTAATCCGAATGCGATCAATCCTTGATTCCAGCCAAATTCACTCGGGATGTGGAACACTTCTCTTGCGAAAGGCATGATCGTAATTGAATATAACACAAATCCAATCACGACAGCCCCTAATACATATTTATTTTTGAAAAAACCTGCCCCGAAAGCTGTTTGAACATTCGATCTTGCTGGGAAGGTTTGTAATGTTCTCGATAAAATCAGGGTGGTGAAAGCCATCGCTACGCCCATTCCTTCTGAGTGCTGTAACCCAATATAATGAGAAATGATAACTGCCACTCCAATTAACAGACCACGAATAGTGACCGATCGTAATGTACCTTCAGCGAAAATCCCCTCATCTATTTTTCGAGGTTTACGCTTCATAACATTTGGTTCTGATTTTTCCATCCCTAGCGCAATAGCGGGCAAGGAATCATTAACAAGGTTGATAAATAATAATTGTAAAGCTGTAAATGGATTGGCCCAATTCATAATTACTGCAAATAGAATCGCAATAATCGCTCCTAAGTTACCAGCGAATAAATAGGCAATTGACTTTTTGATATTATCAAATACGGTTCGCCCCACACTTACCGCTTTAACAATCGATACAAAATTGTCATCGGTTAAAATCATTGCAGCAGAATCCTTTGCCACATCGGTGCCACTTCCCATTCCAATTCCAATATCAGCTTGTTTTAACGCTGGTGCATCATTGACCCCATCACCTGTCATCGCAGTTATTTGGTTTTTACGTTGCCAAGCTTTGACAATTCTGATTTTATTTTCAGGAGAAACTCGTGCATAAACAGAAATATCTTCTAATTTCTCATCTAATTCTGCATCAGACATATCATCTAACTCTTTACCGGTTACAGCCAAATCATTTTCTGCCATTAATCCGATTTCCTTACCTATCGCTTCTGCGGTTGTTTTATGGTCACCGGTGATCATGACAGGTTTAATGCCTGCTTTTTTCGCCTCATCAATTGACCCGTAGACAGCATCTCGTGGTGGATCCATCATGGCTGTAAAGCCTATTAAAGTGAAGTCTCGTTCATCATCTAATGTGATTTGATGATCTTCTTCGACTTTTTTATACGCAAAAGCTAATACACGCAAAGCTTGCTTGGAATAGCTCTCATTTTGATTCTCTAATTGGTTGAGCCATTCCGAAGTTAGTTCTTGTTCCTCACCGTTCACTAAAATAGTACTTGCACGGTCTAACATCACATCTGGTCCGCCTTTGATCAGCATCAATCGTTCATCATCAATGGTATAGACTGTCGACATCATTTTCCGTTCTGAGTCAAAAGGTAGTTCTGCTTCTCGCTTATATCTATTTCGTAACTCTTTGTACGGCTGCTTTTGCTTATCTGCTAACCGAATCAGTGCAATTTCCGTTGGATCCCCAATCTCATTGTTATCTTCATTAATATAGGAATCATTACAAAGCGCCGCCGTCTGAATTAATAACCGTTCACTCTTCACCCATTTTTCCTTGCTAAACGGATCCTCTACTTCCGGCAAATAAGCTTCTGTTACTGTCATTTGATTTTGGGTTAGTGTTCCGGTTTTGTCGGTACAAATGACACTGGTAGAACCTAGTGTCTCTACTGCTGGTAAACGGCGGATAATCGCATGTTGTTTTGCCATTTTATTAGTGCCAACAGATAAAACAATCGTCACAATTGATTGTAAGGCCTCAGGAATTGCTGCGACTGCAATCGCAACGGAAAACATTAAAGCATCTAATACTGCTTTTGTCATATCAACATCGGCATCCCCCAACCAAATACGGCCGACTTGTACGGCAAAGATGACAATACAAATAAGTAAAATCGCAATACCTAATTTCTTACTGAAGGAATCCAGCTTTCGTTGCAAAGGTGTTTGTTTTGCTTCCGCTGTTTCAATCATTTCGGCAATTTTGCCAATTTCAGCTTTTTCACCAGTCGCTGTCACGACGAAAGTACCGCGGCCATTAACTACTAATGAACTAGAAAACACCATATTTTTCTGATCACCAATCGACACTTCCTCTTGTATTGGTTCCGTGACTTTTTCTACCGCATCGGACTCCCCTGTCAGCATCCCTTCATTTATTTTTAATGATTCTGCTTGCAATAGACGACCATCTGCTGGTATGTAATCCCCAGCTTCCAGTAATACAATATCACCCGGAACTAATTCGCGTGCCATAATGGTCTGACTTGTACCATCACGAATTACTTTAGCTTCCGGCGCAGACATATCTCGAAGTGCATCCAACGAGCTTTCCGCCTTCTTCGTTTGAACGACACTGATTACCGAATTTAACAAAATAACGATAAAAATAATGATCGATTCAATTAATTCACCCAGTACTAATTGTACGATTGCCGCCACCAGGAGTACAACGACCATTGCATCTTTAAATGTTTCTAAAAATAGCTTCCATGTCGGTACTTTTTCTTTATCAGCTATTTCGTTATAGCCTTCCTGTTCGAGCCGGTTATTCACTTCATTCTTCGCTAACCCTTCTGTTTGCGTTACTTCCCATTTATCTAAAACTTCTTTCTTCGTTTTTTGATAACTACTCAAGACTAATCTCCTCCTGATTCGATCGTAATCAATACTGTCTCAATACGATAATCGGACATTTCTACAGCTTCAAACGTTAAATTTTTGTATGATATTGCTGGACGCTCCGAATTCTTTGGAATGTACCCCAGTTGATGAACGATAAATCCATTCACAGTCTCGAATTCTTCAGAAGGCAACTCGATTTGGAAGGCTTCCTCTAATAAATAGAGATGAGTTGTCCCCTCCACTTCATATTGATTCGTGTTTACCTTTTTTACACTGCTTGATTCGTCTTCACCAGGCAAATGATGTTCGCTTAATATTTCCCCAACAATTTCCTCAATTATATCTTCCATTGTAATAAGGCCATCGATTCCACCATACTCATCGACTACCATTGCAATATGGAGATTATGTTTTTTCATATCTCGAAAGGCGACATCAATTGGCTGGGACTCCATCACATAATAAGGTTTGCGCAAAAGATGATTCCACGTCTGACCATTCTTTTTTAAAAAAGCAAACATGTCTTTCATATGTAAAGTACCAACAATATGATCAATATCCTCCTCATAAACAGGAAAACGAGTAAAGCGTTTATCATTGATCACGTCTAATATTTCGTCGATACTTGAATGGATATCAATAGCTGTAATATCTGTTCGGTGTGTCATAATATCAGAAACGGTTTTATCATTAAACTCAAATATGTTATGAATCATCCGTTTTTCGTCATTTTCAATCGTTCCTCGTTCCCCGCCAATATCCACCAACATTCTTATTTCTTCTTCATTTGCCTCCTCTTGTTTTGCATGAGGATCAACTCCAAATAATTTTACGATTAAGTTGGTCGAAAGATTCAAAATTTTGACAAACGGAAAACTTATCTTAAATAAAATCGACAATGGGTTAACCGTTTTATAAGCAATTGTTTCTGCTTTTTGCAAAGCTAATTGCTTCGGTACCAGTTCTCCAATTACCAATGTAAAGTAAGAAAGCAGTATTGTGATAATAATAACAGCAATTGTCTGCAGTAATGATAATGCGACTGGTACACCGACAGCCACTAACCATTCTGCTAAAGGCTGTGCAAAACGATCAGCTGCAAACGCACTGGCAAGAAATCCTGCTAGGGTAATACCAATTTGAATCGTTGCTAGAAAACGGCCTGGTTCCAATAATAAGGCCTGTAATTTCACTGACTTTTTATCACCTTGTTCCGCTCTTTTCTTTATTTTATTGTCATTCAAAGCTACTAATGAGATCTCAGAAGCTGCAAAAAATGCATTAATTAATATTAGTAATACAAGAATAATGAAAGATAAAACCAAAATACCACCTTCTCTTTACTAGTCTTATCATTGTTATACCCAAAATAAACTGTAACAAGACAATTTTTCCCGATAATAAATGAATAAAAATGTAAAATAAGGATGAAACCTGTTACAGACTATGGCATAATAGAAAATGTTAGAAAATTTATTCTTAATATGTGATAATAAAAATAATTTAATTAGTACTTAGAAAGTAGTTGGTGAGAAGTATGCAATTAGAAATAGATAAATCGTCCTTACCGGTATATGAAGCATTAGCAAGCCAAGTCAGGTTAGAAATTATTCAATTATTATCCAAAAACAAAATGAATATTAAGGAACTGTCCAATGTTTTAGGGATCAGTAGCCCGATTGTTACAAAACATATCGAAAAATTAGAAAAAGCTGGTATTATTCGAACAGAAAAGATACCGGGAAAATCAGGGTTACAACGAATCTCCATACTAAAAATTGACCATATCGAAGTCAACTTCCCAAAAAAAATCTATCATTCATTTGCTACATATGAAACTTCGGTACCTGTTGGTCATTACACTGACTATCAGGTGGTACCTACATGTGGACTAGCTACTAGTAAAGACTTTGTTGGCCCAGTAGATCAAACGAAATATTTTATGGATCCTAAGCGAATGGATGCACGAATATTATGGTTTACACAGGGTTTTATTGAATATAAAACCCCTAACTTTTTGCAAGAAGAAGATGAATTACAACAGATGGATATCAGCTTTGAAATATCATCGGAGTTTCCGTTCTCAAACGAAATCTGGCCTTCTGACATTACATTTACTTTAAACAATATTGAATTAGGTATATGGCAAAGTCCTGGTGATTTTGCGGATACCAGAGGTAAATATACTCCAGACTGGTGGCCTCATAACATTAATCAATACGGATTATTAAAAACGGTTCGTATTACATCACATGGTACCTATATGGATGGAGAGCCTATGTCAGATGTAACTATTAATGATTTAAATACTACTGTAGACGGATGGAAATTCAGAGTGGAAGTAAAAGAAGATGCTGAACATGTCGGTGGTGTTACACTATTCGGAAGAGAATTCGGAAACCATGATCAAGATATTAATTTTAAATTATATTATATTTAAATTGGGAAAAATTCGTTTCAATAATTATTTTATTGAAACGTTTTTTTTGCTTTCAGGCTAAAGTAATATGCAACTTTTGGTATAAAAAACAACTTCACATATTGTAATACTTCATTTAAAATAAAAGTAGAAGAATGTCGAATTCTGAAATGATTTAGAAAATGAGGGAACAGCTATGAAAAAAACAGTTATCATTGCAGATGATTCGCGGTTTATGAGACATTGGCTTAAACAAAAAATTGAAAAACACAATTATCAATTAGTTGCTGAAGCTTCCACTGGATTAGAATCAGTCAGAGCATATCAACAACACAAACCGGATATTATCATTTTAGATATTGTTATGCCAAAATCAAACGGCTTAGATGCCTTAAAGAAAATTATAGAATTAGATCCAAATGCCAATGTTATCATTGCCTCATCCCTCGCCACTCATGATAACGTAACAAGAGCATTACATTATGGAGCCAAGGACTTTATCATCAAACCACACTTTAATAAATTGATACAAATTATGGATAATATTTTTGATTAGAAAACCTATTCTGCCGAAGTGATACTCCAGCTCTCCCTATGGAAAGAATGAAGAAAACAAAGCTATGCGAATGTTATTGCATAGTTTATGTATCGTCTATCATTCTATTCTTAATTTCAGTAAAAAAAAAGCTTGGCATTGTTTGCCAAGCTTTCATATTAAAATAATTCGTAATAGCTTTCTTGTCCTAGATGCTGCACATATTTATCCACTAATCCTTTTAAGTCGGTCGATTCTTCTAAAAAGAGCCACTGATCATCTTTTTCACCAGTATAAGATTTGCGCTCTACTTGAAATGCTCTCGTATTTTTATCTAGCAATGTAAAACAAAACTGTGCATCATATGTTTTATATTTTGGATCAGACAACGCCTCAACAATTACAGGATTTTCGTCAAACGGGACTGGATTTTCGTACGTATACAAATAGATGCTTTTTTGTCTGATATCTAACTTATAATCCTTGATTGGGCTATTGATTTCCATACTCTCCTTAATTAACTGCACTTCTTCATCGGTTATTTTCCGTCTTGACTTTTTCGTTAGAAACACTCTTCCATTGGGATGTTCATATATTTCATAACCTTCAGGTATGCTATCAACCGAAGTATCAGGATCATCTTTTTTAAAATAATAAGTTGGATTACCTTTATTTGTTTTTCTTACATGTAAATAGTACTCATCTCCACGAAAGTTCGTATATTGCACTGCCATCTTTACACCACCTTTAATTTCATAGCCGATACATTTCCTCAAGAATTTGCTTTCATTAGTATAACAAAAATCAGAATAAAGTGAAACTTTGAAGAGAACCATGTTCACAATTGATTAAAATTTTGGATAAATGTGATTTACATCACAAATAACTTCTTTTCCTTTTGTTACAGTATTAGTAATACAAGTAAAGGAGGATCAATATCATGAGAGAATTCCAATTAACAGATACACCTGCAGATATTGTCAAAATATACCCGAAAGCCAGTGATTTTTTCAAGAAGGAAAAAATTGATTTTTGTTGCGGTGGTGACCAACCTCTTCAATCTATTCTCGATAAGAAAAAAAGACGTGTTGATGGTCAACAACTTATCGGATTAATCAATGAATCCTTCCAAGCATGGATAGAAGCCGGAAATAAGGAAATCAATTGGGATAATGTGTCTCCTTCAGAATTGGTTGACTATATTATGCAACATCATCATCACTATTTACATGAAGAATTAACACCACTCAGTCAATTTGTTACTAAAATATACCGAGTACATGGTCCAAATCATCCACACCTAGAAGACTTATATAAACTATTTCATCAGTTCAAAATGGAAATGGAAGGTCATATGATTGAAGAAGAACGTGATTTATTCCCTTTGTTTGAAAAATACGAAGAAGAGCCTAATGAAGCATTAAAAGAGCACATTTTTCAATTGAATAATACAATGATCGATGATCACGAATTTGTTGGTGAAATTATTCAACAAATGAATGAAATAACCAATGATTATACATTGCCAGAAGGCGCATGTAACTCATACCGGATCACCTATGCAAGACTAGCAGAGTTAGAACAAAACACGTATCAGCATATACACTTGGAAAACAATATTCTCTTTAAGTCCATTTCTTAAGGTAAGTAAGGGGCTGGGACAGAAGTACTTGTTTCATGACAAAACACGAACATCAAGATTGATGCTCGTGTTTTTGTTCCTTGGATAAGCGTTTCTGTTCCTTGGAAAAGTATCCTTCTTCCTTGGATAAAGGCATATATCCAAGGAAGAGCAGTAATCGATCCATTTTTCACTATATTAGTTATGTTTTGTCCCAGACTCTTTTACATATTTCCGACAATTCCTAAGGAAATATTTCCAAATTGTTTTGTTGGTTTATGCTAATATAGTGTAAGAAAGATAAATAATGGGAATAGTTTATAGAGAGTTATTTTTGTGTAATTAAAGGAGTGCATACGCATGGAAATCAAAGTATCAGATCAAGCATTACAATGGTTTAAAGATGACGTAGAGATAAGCGATGGAGATACAATTAAATTTCAAGCTAAGTATGGTGGCTATAGCCCGATACATGAAGGTTTTTCACTAGCTTTTGCACTAAATGAACCATTGGAAGATACGATTACAATAACAGAAAAAAATGGTATTACATTTTTTATTGATGCTACGGATGCATGGTATTTTGAAGGTTATAACTTAATAGTCAAATATGATGAAGAGCTAGATGAAGTTGCATATGATTATGAAGAAATTCAGTAAAAGAGTGAGGAATCCCTCACTCTTTTTCTTTATCTAAATCTTCCTCTTAAACGTAATTACAACGAAATATGAAGAAATTATGTTAAAATAAAGGGAGACTTCCATCAATGGATGTTCTTCACTGACAATTAGCGCCGTAATAAAAGTGAACTTAATAGAATAATAAATATAATAAGTCTTAAAGTATGATCTATCTATAAAGGAGGCTCTAGCTGATGAGCAAACAAGATTTCCGCAAAGCGATGAGCAAATTTGCAACAGGAATTACTGTTGTCACTTCGGAATTTGATAATGATATACAAGGAATGACTGTCAATGCGTTTATGTCTGTTTCTCTAGATCCACAGTTAATCACTATTTCACTAGATTCCAAAACGAATTTTTACAAAAATGCCGATAAAATAAAACGTTTTGGTGTTAGTATCCTACGTGAAGAACAACAAGAAATATCTATGATTTTTGCTAAACAAACAGAAAAGGAATATAAAGATTTTACAACATTAGATGGCATACCAGTCATTGATAATGCACTCTCTACATTGGCCTGTACTACGGTTAATACAGTGGAAGCAGGTGATCACCTACTGATTATCGCCGAAGTAGATGAAATCAAATTAGACGAAGGTAAACCAATTCTTTATTACAACAGTGAATATAAAAGAATCTCTGATGAATAGAGAAGGTACGGAGGAAGGTCATGGCAACTCTTGCAATCTTACGAAAAAGTGCAATATTACCTAAAAAAGAAGCGATGTTTTGGTTGAATCGAATAAGCATGAGAGATACACTCGTTTATCTTTTTCTATTATTCTTTATCAGCTTCTTACCGAATATCATTTTAATGATAGCAAACTTTGAACAAGGCCAATCTCACATTTCATTTAGTCAATTTTTACTGCAAATTATTGTCTTTTATCCCTTCTTTATGTTGTTTGTAGTTGTTACAGGTATTTCTATATTAGCAATCGGTTCATGGATACTTAAAAGCTTTCTGCAACGAAAATTAGCATATCAGCAATTATGGAAAATGACTTCCTTTGCGTTACTTTGGCCCTTAATAATATATCACCTGTTATTTTTCACGCCATTACCAACTTCCATTGCTTTCTTGGTTGGTTTAGTGTTGTTATATATACTCATGTATCAGATGATTTCGATTTACCCGAAAAATAGAAAGTGAGGGAGTATCATTGGCAAATAGTGAATGGAAAATAAATCATAGTTCAACAACACAGATAGATCGATTTAAAATAACGATTGATGAAGTATTACTTGCAAATGAGCAAACACAGAATTTTTCGTATATAGAGTTTCATGATGGTGTCTGCATTTTGGCTATCACAGACGATAATAAAGTGGTCATGTTAAAACAATACCGCCATCCATTACACTCCACGGAACTTGAATTTCCTGCCGGCATGATCGAAGAAGACGAAGAACCTCTTCAAGCAGCAAAACGGGAATTATTAGAAGAAACAGGATATCAGGCCGAAGAATGGCAATCTCTCGATTATTTCTATCCATCTCCTGGATCCACAACCGAAAAAATTCACCTGTACCTGGCTTCAAAGGCAACAAAAGTAGCTGATCAATTCTTAGATGAGTTGGAGAATATTGAGGTAGAAGTAGTTAGCATAGAAGATTTTTGCAAACTAGTAGAACAAGGTACTTTTCGCCATGGTGCCGGTCTAGCTTGCTGGGCGAAATATTTAAGTATGACTTTCAATTAACTAATGAAACTTTAATTCAAGAAAGTGCCCGGAAGAACTGTTGTATTCTTGCGGACACTTTTTTTCGTTTATTCATTTCTACTGTCCATAAGGTTTGTTCTTATAGAAACTCCTCCTTCAGCCCGCCAAAATCAAGAAATTTAAAAAAGCTAAAGCCCATTAGGCTTTAGCTATTGATCATATCCCTTACTTTGGCTACTTCTTCATCTGGAACAATATAATAATAAATACCGTCAATCTTTGTTCCTGAGCCTTGCATTTGATAGCTTGTTACATTTTTTCTTGTATCGGTATACCCATTAAGTAATGACTTCACTGCATTAAAGTCAAGACTTGTGGACATATTATTACCCATAATATCGATTAACTCGTCCACTTTTGTGACATTTGCTACGCTGGCACCTTCATTAATAATCGCTTGGATTACTTTTCGTTGACGATCTGTTCTTCCAAAGTCACCAGCCGGATCCTGCTTTCTCATTCTCACATACGCAAGCGTCTTTTCTCCATTCATTTCTACTGGACCTTCCGTAAACTGGTACTTGCTGTCATTCCATTCTATCTCATTATTTACAGTAATTGTTCCCAACTCATCTACCAGCTCTTCTAAGCCTTCCATATTGATACGAACAAAATAATCAATATCAATATCTAGAAAGTTTTTAACGGTTTGTACAGCCATATCTGGACCACCAAATGCATAGGCATGATTTATTTTGTCCTCATTACCTCTGCCAACGATCAATGTACGAGTATCTCGTGGAATACTAATTAACTGCATCTCATCATTTTCCGGTTTTAATGATAATACCATTAACGCATCTGAGCGTCCGGCATCATCACCACGCTGATCCACACCTAACAACAATATATTTAAAGGTTCAGCATTGTCTGTTTTCTCTTTTACTTTTTCCGTATCTATTGATTCTATCGGATCATGCATTTTGGTATTGAATGTATCCTCCACATTATTCACAATCGACCATATGTAACCACCAACAGCTAGAATCATAACCAGTAAAATAATAAGTGGTGTTAATATCCACCATTTTTTTGATTTTCTTCGATTTGATCTTGTTTCCACTCTCAATCAACATCCTATCATAATTTTCTAAATAATCTTCCATCATTATAGCACAATTAGACTAAGAAAAGGAAACTACTTCTTGATTTTTTTACAATATATCTCATTTTTTGTATAAATTTATTAAAAACTTAGTAACTCTTAGGCCATTATGAATTAAACAACTGTAACCTAAACGTTTAATCACAAAAATTATCTTGAAGGTGTATTTTAGTTGTATAACATCCTTTTTATCAAAATTAAACACCCTTAACCTCAAATAAAAATCCCAATAAATCTAACATATGAATGTTTTTATCGTCACTATATCGATGACTTATTTTTATACATTTAATTACTTTACAATTAACTTAATTTATATATAATATTATTAAGATAGCGTTTTCTTTTTGGGGAGGTGATTATTTTATCATGAAAACGTTAGCTAACTTTTAAGGAGGAGAAACATGAATACTATAAAAAAGACAGCTTATATCTTGATAACGTTTACACTTATTTTTTCGATTCTACCACATACAAAAATGGTAGTAGGACTTTCTGCAAATGAACAATCACTCAATCTAGTAGATCCCCAAGTAAATGATCAGACGAAGGCATTATTCTCTTATTTTCAAAATATTAGTGGAGAGCATGTTCTTTTTGGTCAACAGCATGCTATTGATGAAGGCTTAACATTAACAAATGATCCCCCCCGTACTGCATCTGAACAATCAGAAATTCTACATTCTGTGGGAGATTATCCTGCTATTTTTGGTTGGGATACGTTAAGTATTGATGGCGATGAAAAACCTGGTGTAGAAGGCGATGTCGAGCAAAGTATTCAAAATTTGGCAGCATCAATGGAAAAAGCACACGAACTTGGTGGTGTTATTGCTCTAAGCATGCACCCTAAAAACTTTGCAACAGGTGGACGATACAATGATACATCTGGGAATACCGTTCCAAATATTTTGCCAGGGGGGTCTTATAATGATGATTTCAACACATGGTTAGATAACATTGCAGAGCTTGCTCATTCGGTGAAAGATGAGAGTGGTAACGCGATTCCGATTATCTTCCGACCATTCCATGAACAAACAGGTGGTTGGTTCTGGTGGGGAGCACATCAAACAACACCGGAAGAATATAAAGCTCTTTTCCGTTATACGGTGGAATATTTAAGAGATAAAAGAGGAGTTCATAACTTTTTATATGCATTTTCACCAGGCGCTGGTCCTGCAGGTGACATGGAACGTTATTTAGAAACATATCCAGGTGATGAGTATGTCGACATTTTGGGTATCGATAACTATGACGATAAAAGCAATGCAGGATCTGAAAACTGGTTAAATGGACTAGTTGAAGATTTAGCAATGTTAGTCGATCTAGCAGAAGAACGTGGCAAAATCGCAGCCTTAACAGAATACGGCTATAGTGCTTCTGGTATTAATGAAACAGGCAATACACTAGATTGGTATACACGTGTTTTAAATGCAATTAAAAATGATTCGAAAGCAAGTAAAATTGCGTACATGCAAACATGGGCTAATTTCGGCTGGCCGAATAATATGTTTGTACCATATAAAGATATTCATGGTGATTTAGGCGGTGATCATGAATTATTACCTGACTTCCAAGCATTTAAAGATGATGCATATTCCGCTTTTCGTGAAGATGTTCAAGGAACCATCTATACAGAAACGCATAAGAATAAGTCCGTTGCACCTGAAAAACCAATAGCACATATTGCATCCCCTGTTTCTGGCACAACCATTACAGATAGTTCGACAAAGCTTCGAGTACGCGTACTCCATGACAACCCACAACAAGTTACTTATACGGTAGAAGGTTCTGATCAAGAACATTCTCTCACCTTTGATTCAGACAGCAATTATTATGTAGCTGACTGGATACCAACTGCAGATAAGAATGGAACAGCCACCAATCTTACATTTAAAGTCATTCATCAAGACGGAAGCATTTACGAAGATACGGTCAAAGTGTTTGTAAAAGCAGATCGTTTACCATCGAAAATATATACTTTTGATGACAATATTGATGGAATTAAAACAAACGGAACTCATCCAGAAACGAACACGCTCTCATTTGAGCATGCAACTTTAGAAGATGATGGTAAATTAAAATTCCAAATTGAAGGCATGGATACTAGTGAAACATGGCAGGAGTTAAAGTTAGAATTAACAGATCTAACAGCAGATGATTTGCAGGATATCAACCAGATTGAATTAGAAGCTTTACTTCCTACTTCTGTTGGTGACGGATCAATCCAAGCGGTAGCCATGCTTCCTGATGATTGGGAAAACAAATATGGTATGAATGAAACATCCGAAGACATTTCCGTTCTAGACGAAGTAAACATCAATGGAGAGACATTCAAAAAATATCACACAACCATTAACATAGGCGATACAACAGAAGCAAGAACGATAGCGCTATCGTTAGTAGGTAATCAACTTAACCTAACAGACGCAATCTATATCGATAATATTAAACTAAACAATGCCTATATTGAAACACCTGCTGATCCATTGTTAGTGGATGATTTTGAAGGCTACTTAGGAGATGATAGTTTATTAGATAATGCGTTTTCCAGCAATGGGGATAAAGTAACACTTCATCATTCCTCTGAAAACAAAAAGGAAGGGGAATATGGTCTAGCGTATAACTTTACGATTGCCGGAATGGGCTATGCCGGTCGTCAGACTCCTTTAGCTAATGCGGACTGGTCAGAAACAAATGCTTTCCAATTCTGGTTACAACATGATAGCTATCCGAATGATCTAACGATTCAAATCCAAATTGGTGGCGTAAGTTTTGAAGCATACCATGATTTAGATGAGCCTTCTGAAGGAATCGTCACTATACCTTTTACCGAATTCGCACCTGCTTCTTGGGAAAATAAACCTGGTGTTATAGTTGATAAAGGAAAATTGAAAAACGTCACACAATTTGCTATTTACACAGGTGGTGATGAAGGAGAAGGAACCCTTTACTTTGATGATATGCGTGCAGTGTATGATGAAGCACAGCCTGAAGTACCTAATGCAGAGGAAAAACCAGCTGAGGAAGAACGAGATCCAGTATTATTCGATTTTGAAGATGGTGAAGTAGCCTGGAATATTACTTCTGGGAACGCAGAAGAACCTTCCATTGTAGAGAATGGTATCAACGGTTCTAGTTTAAAAACAACTTTAGATTTAACATCTGATCAAAGTATTACCCTTTCTACTACAAGCATTACAGACTTAGCTGATTCAGAAATCTTGAGCGCTAAAGTACACCTATCAGATGGACAGGCACAAGCTAAATTTTTTGTAAAAACTGGCGATAATTGGGCCTGGGCTGATGGTGGTGTAATCGACTTAAATAGCGGTGAAGTGACAACACTTTTATTAGATTTGACATCGATCGAAAATCTGGACAATGTAAGAGAAATTGGTCTGGAGCTGATCCCAGTTGCAGGAGATACTACTGCTACTATTTTACTTGATGATGTCCTGTTAACAGACGATAGCGAAACTCCTGATCCTGAACCAGCAGAAGATAACGATACTATTGACAACAAAGAAATGTTTACTAAAGAAGAAAATCACTATCTGTTTGATTTAACAAAAGAAAAAGTAGAAATAACAAAAGAAGTAATCGAACAAATAGAAGATGATGCTACCATTCAATTACACTATAAAAACACAACTGTTACTATTCCTGTCCAACTATTACAACCGTATAATAAAAATATCACCTTTGTTTTTAATTCAGTCTCAGATGAAATGAAAGAAAAACGAAATGATGTGTTAAGCGATCTGTTTGATTTTCAATTATTCGCAGGAGAACAGAAAATAACTGAATTCGAACAGCCGTTAACCATTTCTTTTACGTTAGATAATGATCAAAAGTTTGATGCAAATAAACTTCAAGTAATACTTGTCGATGAAAATGGTGAACTGGCGACAGATCAACGCTTTGATGTTTCTTGGGACGAGGAAACTAATAGCGCTAGTACAGATTTGACACATTTTAGTATTTATGGTGTGTTCGAGTATACAGAAGAGAAATCAGAAGAGTCAGAGGAAGATCCATCTTCTGATACTGAACAAGATAACCAAGATTCAAAGAATAAAGAATCTGATGAATCCCCAAGCAGTGATGATAGCAGCACAAATCAGAAGAACGAATCAGAAAATAATTCAGGAACTAACAACACAGAATCTAATTCTAATCAAAGTGAATCCTTACCGGATACCGCAACTAATACTGCCAATTGGCTTTTAGCTGGTTTACTACTTACACTATCTGGTATAGTAGCATTTGTGATGGCAAGACGAAATAAAGTGCAATAAACAAATGAAATGATCCACAGGTTCGCCATAAGTTCTTACTTATGGCGAACTTTTTCATGATAGTTTAAAAATAAAATTGTTTTTGGACTATTTATGCTGATTAGAGTATTTCTAACTGTAGTTATACCCTGATTTCGGTTTCTCACGTCATTTGGAACAATTCTATCGGACGTTTGCACCTCATTTTTGATCTCGCGTCCTTTAGAGCACTTCTATCAGACGTTTACACCTCGATTTTCACTCCTCCCGTCCTTTAGAACACTTCTATCAGTTGATTACTTTTACTTATAGAACCAAAAGTGCGGATTTTTTATGGCTAACCCCGAATGCTTGCATTTCAATTGCAAAAGGCAGATAATAATAACAGAAATTTTTTGAATATGGAAGGATCGTGTCAAAATGGGCTCTACTCATGAATTTTCAGTAAGAGAAGAAATTGCTAATTCCATTACCCATGGAATCGGCATGGCATTAAGCATTGCCGGCTTAGTTATTTTGATCGTCTATTCATCACTATACGGCACAGTATCGCATATCGTCAGTTTTACCTTATTTGGTGTTACCATGGTACTTCTCTACACGTCCTCAACTCTGTTGCATAGTCTTCCAAAAGGTAAAGCAAAAAATGTGTTTGAAATATTGGACCATTCATCGATTTATTTCTTTATCGCTGGGTCCTATACCCCCTTTTTATTAGTAGTGATTCGTGGATGGGAAGGCTGGACATTATTCGGTATTATTTGGGGACTTGCCATTGGCGGAACCATATTTAAAGCCTTTTTCGTCAAAAAGTTTTTATTCTTTTCCACCATACTATATGTGTTAATGGGATGGTTGATTATTTTTGCATGGAAACCACTTGTCGATAACATGCATCCCAACGGTATGTTGCTTCTAGTCATCGGTGGTGTATTATATACAGTTGGTGCTGTCTTTTATGTATGGCGTGGGTTTAATTACCACCATGCTTTATGGCACTTGTTTGTTTTAGCAGGATCAATTACTCACTTTTTCGCTGTTTTGTTATATGTATTACCAATTAAATAATTCTAAAGAAGCTCCGGATAACGGTGCTTTTTTTATCTAGATGTGTGCATTTCATCACATCATATAAATAATAGGAGCGATACAATATAGTTAACACCTTTTAAAGGAGGTACTATATTGACTCAGCAATCACCTTTTTTTAAACCTAGAGATTATCATAAAGATCCTTTTATTGTTATATGGGAAGTTACTCGCGCTTGTGCATTGAAATGCCTTCACTGCAGAGCTGATGCACAATATCACCGTGATCCCCGCGAATTAAATTTTGATGAAGCAAAGCATTTAATTGATCAAATCCAGTCTATGAATAACCCGCTTCTCGTATTTACGGGAGGTGACCCACTGGAACGTGAGGATTTACTGGATATTGTCCAATATGCTGTTGAAAAAGGGGTTCGCGTCTCCATGACACCATCTGCTACCCCTAATGTAACGAAAGAAGTGATGAAAAAAGCGAAAGATGTTGGCTTATCGCGGTGGGCATTCAGTATTGATGGTCCGAACAAAGAGATTCATGATTTCTTCCGCGGTACAGCTGGCTCTTTTGACCGTACGATTGAAGCAATTAACTATTTACATGAGCTTGGAATGCCATTGCAAATTAATACCGTCATATCAAAATATAACATTGATTACTTAGAAGAAATGAAAGAATTAATGGAAAAATTAAATGTCGTGTTATGGAGTGTATTTTTCCTTGTTCCAGTCGGTCGGGGGCAGGATAAAGATATGATTTCACCAGCCGATCATGAAAAAGTATTCCGCTGGTTATACCAAGTATCGAAGACTGTAAGTTTTGATATTAAAACAACTGCTGCTCAACATTATCGCCGTGTTGTTCTTCAGCAAAAGGCAAGAGAACAAAAAATCGGAAAAGACGATATCGCATTTCAGAATGTTTTATCAGAAGGTGCAACAGGTACAGTAGATGGGTTAGGCCGTGCGCCTAAAGGTGTCAATGACGGAAATGGTTTTATCTTCATTTCTCATATCGGAGATGTCTATCCAAGTGGTCTACTCCCTGTCAAAGTAGGAAATGTCCGTTTACAACCGTTATCAGAAATCTATCGGGAATCACCTATTTTAAAACAATTACGTGATCCAGATCAGTATAAGGGAAAATGTGGAGTATGTGAGTTTCGCCATGTATGTGGTGGCTCTAGATCTCGAGCTTATGCTGCAACTGGTGACTATTTAGAAAGCGAGCCGTATTGTGTCTATATACCTCGGGCGATGCGTAAGAAGAATAAACAAGGCAATTTCTCATAGAGTTGCCTTGTTTTGTGTTATTCATGAAGATATTTTTATTATCCTTTACTATTCGCTCAGCGATCCCAGCCAAAATATATTTTTGAAAAAGAAAAACTGAACGATTTATTCGCTCAGTCTTATCAGGCTTCTTTCTTCACAACACCTATTCCGGTTAATATTACTTTCGCATCATCGGTTAAAAAGTTTATTGCTTCTTTTTCGAAAAACAGATACGGCTTTTCCTTTATGATTAACTTAATCCCTCTAACATCAAATTGTTCAGCATACAGATTGACAGTTCTAATCGAAGCTAACTCTTTTTTGTCCAAATTTCTATAGCCAGCCTCCTGACGCTTGATCATAAAACTCAAGATCTCCCGAGCATTATGGTTTAATAAATGTCTTTTTTCTTTTAATAATTCGAGGTTTTCCTCTATATAACGTCTGGATGTCACTAAGTCAAGATTCTCTGTAGCATGGTTAATACTTTTTACGATTTCACTGAATCTCATATCCATCCTCCTGATTTAAATTCATAATAACCATATCATAAATAGGAGTTTTAAACTATATTTTTTGCTGAAATTCATCTAATTTTGTCGAATCAAACATTCATCCTAGTAATTTTAATCCGATAACTGCCAATATAATTAAGGATAAGAAGAAAATCCTTTTGGCATTTTTAGATTCATTGTAAAATATAATACCAATAATAGCTCCGCCTGCTGCACCAATACCTGTCCAAATCGCATACCCCATGCTCATTGGAATGGATTCTAAAGCAATCGACAAAAACAAAAAACTTAATGCAAAACTTGCAATCATTAAGCTAAATGACAGCTTCGATTTTTGTCTGTGCCACTGATTCATCATCAACACTGCCAACATTTCAAATAATCCCGCAATAATTAATATTATCCAAGCCATTATTTAATTTTCCTCCTTTGGTGGTTCGGATGTCGATTTCAAGCCGATGATTCCTATTAATAAAAGAAGTATCAGTGCTATTTTGGCGATACTTATTTCTTCATTAAAAAAGAAAACACCAGCCACTACTGTACCAGCAGTACCTAAACCAACAAAAACAGCATAGACCGTTCCCACCGCAATCTTTTCTCCAGCCATAATTAGAAAGTAAAAACTTATCATAATAGCGATAATCGTACCGAGCCACTCTAATATTTGATTAGAATGAGTTAGCCCAACCACCCATAACACTTCAAAAACAGCAGCAATAATGATTTTTAACCATTCCTTTATCAAAAAAATTCCTCCTTATCTTTATTACCATAAAAAAGCCTGAGAGAATGAATCTCCCAGGCTTTTGTCCTTCCGTGTCACAGTAGTTACTGTGTGTTTTCTCTCGGACCAGCCCAACTTTCCGTTGCGGAACCCTAGAAAACAATTACCATATTCTATTGTTAATTATTGTACCATTTTTGGATTTCTTTTTCTAACAATCACTAATAATCCGATCCCTAATACTAACAATAATCCACTTGCTAACAACCAATTAAAAATATTAGTTGCAGTGTCTGGTAAACCAATACCGCCATTTGATTTTCCACCAGCAGCTACAGCTTGGCCTTGGTCTTCATCATCAGCAGCTAATACACCATAAGTTGAGAAGTGGTCAACTGTTGTAGTTACGACACCATCGCTAACGTCACCACCAATAAGCTCCCAGTTATTTGTTGCTTCATTATAATAATAAATCGCTACATTTTCCGCATTTTCGTCATAGCCCATGATTAATTGGAATTCACCAGTATAATCTTCAAAACCTTCAGGGAAAGTAAATTCGAAAGTGTATACATCACCTGCAACTTTAAGCTCCTCTAAGTTTTGAGGCTGTGCTTTTTCGACAACTAAAGTAGTCCCTTCCGGTAAGTCGCTCGGTAAAATAACTTTAGTCGGTGAACCAGCAATAGAGATTACTATATCTGCAACTACTTCTATTTCTTCACCTACTACAACTTCCATTTCTTTCGTTTCATTACCTGATTCATTGTTATCCTCATTTTCACCATCAGGGGTTTCTGTTCCTTCGCCATCGCCATCACTATCTTGTTCAGATCCATCTCCAGGAGATTCTTCATCATCTCCTGGATCCTCTCCTTCTGGCTTTTCTGGTTTTTTACCAGGCTCTTCTTCAGACCCATCACCCGGTTCTTTATCTGAATCCTCATCTGGGTCTTTACCTGGTTCTTCTATAGGATCTAATGCATATGGATCCCAGCCTTTTAATACATTTTGTACAGTCCAGTCGGCAGCCTGTTCATCTGTTAATTGGCGGCGTGAATCATTTATTACAGCCCCTGGTCCCTCATTTTTATATTCATACAAACGTGCATCCTCTGGTTGTAAGCCACTCATCGATGTCCAGCCTTCTGGTTTGATATGCTCACCTAATTTACTTTCCATGATGACAACACTTCCAATTGCATCTGGATTTCCACCAGCAGGCCATGGTCTTCCTAAATATACTGTTTCTGCAGGCGCATCACTTGTGAATTTACTATCGATAAATAACATGCCGTATTCATCTGAAAGTAACGTACTGGCTGCCGTCACATATCCGTTGTTAGAGTCTGATCCTCTATCCAATGAATGAATAATGGAGTCTTCTATGACGATACGTGCCCCTCCAAAAATGAAGTCAACATCCCCTTCAATATAGACATCCCCATAATATTGGGTACCAGAATGAGTATATAACGTATCTTGATTCCCGATAAAACGGACATCATTGAAATATTGACGATCACCGCTAGCATAGACTGCTACAGCTTGTTGCCCTTCTACATCAGCACTTTCATCAAATGAATTTTCTAATGTTAAATTTTCGACACGGAGATCATCTGCTCGTAAATAAACACTGGCACTGCCACTTGTTCCAAGCGTTCCACCTACACCATTATCACGACCAGCATAATTATCATACGTAATAACCGTGTCGTTTTTACTTTCACCTAACAATGTAATAAACGGCTTATTCGTTGGAATGGTGACAACTTCTTTATACGTACCATCTTTCACAAAAATGGTAACAGGATTATGATTATTTTCAGGAACAGCGTCAATAGCAGCTTGAACGGTTTCATAATCGCCTGAACCATCCTGTGCAACAACTAAATGACTTTCAATATCATTCATTTGCTTGGTTTGCCCTTCCAATATTTTTATATCACCTTGAGCTAATGTCCTATCATTTACATCAACAGAGTTGGTACCTATTACTTGAACAAATACTTTGTCGGTATAATCACCGGTCGTTTGCATGATTTCTAATAGCTGAGTTGCCCAGTGACCTCCCCAGGAATAACCGTCTCTTCTCTCGGCTTCTATTTCCATAATGTCACGTTTAATCACACCGTCACGGCCAGAGAAAATCGGTTCATTTGTTTCTAAATCGTAGAAACGGTACCATGCAGTGGAATTCGGATCTTCTACAAAATATTCATTATTAGGATCACCGCTGACATATCTTGTATTTTCTAATTTTACTTCGTCAAACCATTCTAACGCCGCCAATACGGCTTCATTAACTTCCTCAGTCTCTGGACGAGTCATTAAATAACGAATAATTCCGACTGACTCTGATCCTGAAATAGATGGATGTTCATATGAACGCGCCTCTCTTGGTTCATACGTATACGGATCATGCTGTGCACACCAAGCAGTTAATTTACCATCTACTTCTATCTGGGCGTTTAAAATATATTCAACCCCTAAATCTATTGATTCCTTCGATTTTGTAACGTACTCTTCACTGATCAGATCATCATCAAATGGATAACGTTGTTCTGCAATTAAATCCAATAATTCTAATACATTAATCATCGCTTCATCATTGAAGGTTACATAGTCAGAGTAGTTACCTCTTTCCGGATAAACCTGTGCAAAACCACCTGTTTCATACTGCAGCTTGAATAGGAAATCCAAACCTTTTTCAATACTTTCTTTATATTTTGGATCTTTTGTTTCCTGATACACCTCTGCTAAAAACTGAAGCTCTGAAATGGTCGCATCATTATCGATCGTGCCCAATTCCACGCCATCATTTACCCACTCTGATCGTGATTCTTCTCCATCCCATGGGCGAGTATAAATGTGTGGCCAGTTTTTCGTCCAACCACCGTGTTCCATTTGCCAGGTTAATAGATTATCTGCTTCTTCTATAGCAGAATCTAAATTACCGGAGAATCTTGTTTCCTCAAATTCGACTGGGTACTCGGCATACTCATTCCATTCGTCTAAACTGTGCATCACGATAACGGTTTGACCAAATTTATTGGTTGCCTTAGCTGCCTTATCAATATTCAGCTTCGCAAAACCTGGTGCTAACAATTCCAACCTTCTTGTCGGAACAACTACCTCAAGGTCAGTATACGAAAATTCTTCAAAGTATCCGTTTAATGTTACTACAGCTAAATTGTTTGAAACAGCATGTACACCAGCAATTGCGACTGATTCACTTGCATTCTCTGCTTCTAATAATGCTGCTAAATCTCTTGCTTCGCCCCAAGATAATGTTTCACTTGAAGACTCAGCTGTTTGTTCAGAAACTGCTTCTATAATTTGTACTGCTTCTTCACCTGTAATTGTCTCATCCGGATTCACCTTACTATCACTTACTAAGTGATCTGCATAGCCTAACGCCTCAGCAGTTTCAAGCACATAGGAATACCACTCTTCAGTTGACGTTTCCCAAACAGTTTCCTTCTTAGTCAGGCCTTTGAACTGTTCCTCATGCACATAGCCTAAAGCTTGATTCACTAAAGAAAAAAATTCAATTCTTGTAATCGCTTCTTCATTCGACGGAAGTTCATCAACTACGATGCCTAATTCTTTCAACTTTTTCAATTCGACACCACTAACCACTTCTTCGAGTTCAGCGGGATCAACTTCAACCGGGCTATCATTACCAGCATCAGATTTATTATGCACACGCAGGTGGTCAATATTTGCTCCACCGCTTGGGCCTACTCCGGTAGCTCGAATGGTATTTTCACCAGCTACAAGCTGAGCTTTCGTAGATGTATACTCCCAATTTGCCCAATCACCAGTCGGGTCAAAAGCAAGTTCTTCTTCTACTACTTCACCATTGACTTTAATTTCTGCTGGGCGTTGATCTGTACCACCATGTCCATAGCGGAAGTCTATGAAATACTCTCCTTCCACAGGAACGTTGACAGTCCACTCAACCCAGCTTCCAGGCGCGTTAGGGCTGTAATCGATAAAACCATCTCCGGTAAATCCGGCATGTTTATTATCAATTATCACCGTGTCTTCTTCTAACTCCGCATCTTCTGCTTCATAAATTTCATCATACTCCATTAAAACGCTTAAGTGGTCAATGTTCGCTCCACCACTTGAACCAACTCCAGTTGCGCGAATAACATTCTCACCTTCTGTTAATTGTGCTTTTGTTGAAGTGTATTCCCATGCTGTCCAATCACCAGTTGGATCAAAAGGTAATTCTTCTTCTACGACCTCACCATTAACTTCAACTTTTGCAGGGCGAAGGTCCGTACCACCATGAGCATATCGAAAATCTAATGTATACTCACCATCTGCAGGTACATCCACTACCCATTCAATCCAGCCACCTGGAGCATTCGGAACATAATCAACAAAGCCTGTACCGGTAAAACCAGCGTGCTTGTTATCAATAATCGCATCGTTCAAATTTGCCTCTTCTGCTTCATAAATATATTCACCAACAGGTTCTGCTGGTTCTTCCGGTTCCTGTGGCTCTTCTTCTTCTGGCTCCTGATAAAGACTACCTGAAATTTTCAAATCGTCAATATAGTGTCCATCAGTTCCACTGTTAGGAGTGAAACTTTCCACAAAATTAACTTTTTCTGCCGATTGATTAAGAGGGGCTTCTTCATGCACTAACTCATCATCAATATAGACATTGGCATGCTGCTCGTCTAAGTTAATTTCAACCGTTACTTTATACCACGTCTCTTCTTCTACTTCCACTAACTGATGATAATTATCACCTGTACGATACGTAATGAAACCATCTTTTGTTTCAATAATAACCGGTGTACTGTCACCTTTAATTCTCATGACTTTGGTTGAGCTAGTATAGTTTGGCTGCATAAATAACATTTCAAATGTCGCTACACCACCAAGGTCTTCCACCGATTTGCTTAAAATAACATTTGTAGCATCACTTGTATCATCAAGGAAAACACTTTTATTTTCTTCAGACGGTACATCTGCTACGGTTACGGTTCCTCCACTTTCTGAGACTGTTAGATCTGATGGTGCCTCTCCGACAACATCATCATTGAAGTCTGTTTCAAAAACAAAATCAGCTTCAGGTTTTTCTGGTGGTAGTTCTACTTCCTCTAATTGTGAAATACGAAGATCATCGATATAATGTCCCAATGCTTTACTTCCAGGAGTAAATGATTCCATATAATTGATTTTGGATGCATCCTCGTAAAATGCTGCCCCTTCTACTTTTAACTCATCATTGACATAAGCATCGACTGTTTTTCCTGTTAAATCTACTTCAATTTTTAGGTCGTACCATTCATTTTCTTGCACTTCTACTAAATTCTCATAGGAATTATCGCTGTTTCGATAACCGATATAGCCATCATTTGTTTCGATAATGACAGAGGTACCGTCACCTTTAAGGCGCATCACCTTTGTTGAACTTGTATACTCTGGTTGCATAAATTTCATTTCGATTGTTACCTGATTGTCCAAGTCCTCCATTGATTTAGAGATTGACACATCGTCACTTTCACTTGTGTCATTCAGGTATACACTTTTATTATCTGCATCAGGTAATTCTTCCACAGTAACTGCTCCACCATCTTCAGATACATCGAGATTTGCTGGCGTTTGCCCCGTTTCATCATCATTAAAATCTTCTTCAAAAATAACAACGTTGTTAAAATCTGACTCAGCTTTTACCAGTGTCACTGGCATCGTAGAAAAAATAGTAGTAAACAGTAAGATAAAAATGAGAAATACGTTGACTGCTCGTTTACCATTCATTAGATAATCTCCCTTCTCTTAAATAGTTAAGATAAAAACAGTATAGTTTCCCTCCTTCCCAGTTATGCTTGATTACGAAATTGCTTAGGTGTTACATGGTGATATTTCTTAAAGCATCTAATAAAGTTAGATGCTGTTGAAAAACCAATTCGGGAAGCTATTTCTGCAATAGGCATGTTCGTTTCCATCAATAATTTCTTCGCTTCATACATTCTTCTTTGCAATATATAATGATGAATCGTCATACCAAACTCTTTTTTAAAAAAGTGACACAAGTAATACTTATTAAAGTGCAACTTTTCTGCAAGATCCTCTAATTGCCAGTTGGTATGCCAAATTCTATTAATCTCCTTTAAAATTCTTTCTTGTGTAAGCACCGGATTGGAATCCGAAATATGGAAAGTTCGATCTATTGAAGTATGTATTGCTCGACTGAAAAAAAGTAGTAATTCTGATACATAAAGAATTAATGCATGTTGATGCTGCCATTTATCCGGAGACATCTCTTCTTGTAATAGTTGACGAATAATATGGTAAAAATCTTCATACCCTCGTTCTTCTATCTCCAAAAAGCAATGTGATGTAGGCTGTTGATTTAATAAGTGCTTAAATTCTTGAAAAATAGGCTGTTCATAGCAAAATAAATGATCAGTAAACATGATCATCACTCGGTCATATGCCTGATTATCTGGTAATCTCACTTTATGCAACTCTGAACTGTTAAACAAAAGTACATGACCTTTCTTTAAATGAAACACTTTTTCTTCAAAAATAAACTGTGCTTCCCCACTTCTCACCCACACGACTTCATATCCTGGATGGGAGTGAAAGTCTTTTGGTGTCTTATTATCCACTTTATGTTGGATGGTGAATGCAGGCACGTCTACTTGTTTTTTCTCTGATTCTAGTTTTTCTATTAACACCCAATCACCTCCGTTATGTATAGAAAACGTTTTCATTTTGTATTATAGCATAGTTTTCCCAATCTCCAATAATGAAATATTGTTGAAATAATATTCCTATATTGCTATAGGTGGAATGGCCAGAAATTATGTCTAGCCATTCTCTTGATAGGATGTGTCTTTCTGTCTTTGCAGATACCAATGCTGAAAGGTCTGGGCAAAATCCAGCGGTACATCATTGATTGTTTCGATTCGCGTAGGTGTAGAACGATTCATCGTTGAAATAGAAACGAGCTTGAAAATTCTCTGTAGTATCGATTGCGAATAACTCATTTCGATGACACGTCTCCTTTTAGTAATAAACATTCTACTAGTTAAGCCACCATGCCACCATTGTAATTGGTCATCCGAGATCAAATATTTTGTATGGAGATAATCTAGAATTCTATTCGCAATAACGATCAGTAATAAAAGCAGTGACAATAACCACCACGCTGCATCGATTTGAAAAATAGTTGGCTTGAAATAAAATAGACCAGCAGTTACCACTATCCAAAACCAACTCGGTTTTATTAATTTCATATATAAAGAAGTCTTTGTTAATCGATTCATAGATTCCTCTACATGGTAGTCTGGTAATAGTGCTTCCATTAATTGATAGGCTCGTTTAATCGGCAGAAAAGGATATAACGAATTAACACTAACTGCATAATCTTCTGATTGAGGACTGGCAGAACTGATTAGCTTCACTTCCGCTAATCCGAAAATGCGTTTTAGTAATTTTTGCTCGATTTCCAACCCTTGTATTCTTTGTTTTTCTATTGCAAAGTGTGTCTCATCTAATAAACCTCTCTCAATGTAAATATGGGTAGCACTAGATGAAATGCGATATTTCCCATAGCGAGAAAATGTTCTGACAATACCAATGATTATCGCAATTACAACCGCAATGATACTTAACATGATAATCAACCATCTGCTATTAATGATTTGATATAATACACCTTGATATTGATCCGAATCAGGTAATAACGGCTCGATAAAATCATACATCCCCGTTACAATCGGTATAATCGCTAAAAAACTCAAAGAAGTAAAGCTTGCTTTGAGCAAATCCTGATTGGTAGGCTCAAAATGTATAACATGATCTGTTTCCACTTTATTTTCAGCTTCATTCACTTCTTCCTCGTGTTGATCTTGTTCTTTCTTTTCCAGCTTGGGCACTTGACTTTCCTCTACATTGACTAATTCCAATAAAAAGGCAGCATGTTGTTTCGACACCACTTGAAAGGTAATTGCATCGTCATCACCATCCATCGCTGTTTCAAATGTAAGGGACGTCAGACCAAATAGTTTGTGAAAAAGAGTAGTATGTCTTGTTACATTTTGAATTTTTGAAAAAGGAATCGTGCTTGTATGTTTGACAAAAAGACCTTTCTTGATCTGAAAGGTGCGCTCCTCCCATTCATACGTTTCTACAAACCAACTACCCACAATATAAATCACCCGTAACAAAACACCGACAATAAATACATAACGACCATATTCTAACAACCAAAAATCAGAATCTCTTTTCACAACAAATAATAGAATCCCTAGTATTAAACCATTTTTTATCAATTGATAAATTCGATATAAGATAATTAAAGGATGATATCTCATCATTCATCCACTTCCTTTAGCTTAGCAAGTTCAGCAATTCTCGCACGTAATTCTAGAGCCACTTGTTCTTCTAAGGCAGGAATAACGTGTGAAGACCCCATTGTCTCGACTTTAATCGAACGCATCTGATATGCCCGCATAATGGGTCCTTGGCTAGTAGATACAGATTGAATTTTGGACATTGGAACGGTAACCCATTCTTTTGTTAATACACCATATCTTAATTGAAGATATTCAATATCTATCTGATAACGCCAACTTCGATAGAGATAATGAGGCTCAATGAACGACCAGATAGTACCAACAACAGCAATTAGGAGAAGACCTATCAATATCCAGTTAGCCCACGCTGGCCAGTCAAAGTAATAACCTAACCAAAATAATACTGCCAACACGATAAATCCAATGATATTACTGATCGTTTCAGATATTATTCGGGCTTTAGGAAACTTAGATGATAAACGATGTTCTAATTCATTCACACTGCAACATCCTTTGTTTTCATTTTCGGTTTGGACTTGAACGAAAGATAAACTACTATTTTCAACAGCCTTTCTAGCGGACCTTGTTTAAAGCGGGCCATATACCATATACTAAAAAACACTTGTAATATGAAAATGGCAATGCCTAGAAAAATAGCAAACCACACTCCCAAACGAGCAAATAATCCTATCCCATAGCCATAAAAAATAAAAGTACAGATTACCGTCTGTAGGATATAATTAGTAAGTGATAGTTTCCCGACCTGTTCAAACGCATAAACGATTACATTCTTTTGATAAACCACATACAAATAGGCAAACAAGAAAATATACCCTACAGCCAAAACAATTCCCCCAACCTCACTAAAAGCGATCATTTCTGAGAAATAAGGTGTGATCTTCAACAATAAACCAATCGGTATCAGATAGAGAAAGGCTTGTTTATATCGTTCTTTATTTATTTCAAAATGTTGAAGCCATTCTTTTTTGCCTGCATATATTCCAAACAGAAAAATCGGCAGCAATACGACTGGAGTTATCAATAAAAAGAATAAAGCTTCGGTATCTCCTAGATCTAACGGATCTTTATTATTACGATGTTGCGTTATTTCATGGTAGGTCCCACTTTGATAAATAGGTAATGTCTCATTCAAGTAACTGTTTATAGTAGATTCACTATAAAGCTCAAATCCATCTTCTGAACTGCCCGCAAAACTACCTAGAAACAACAGTCCAAAAAAAATAATAAACCAGATAAAAATGGTTTTAACCTTCCGTTTTACAAAGAACAATAGTAGAATCCCTATTAATCCGTAAGCTAATAAGATATCGCCTTCCCACAAAAAATAGCTATGTAAGATACCGAAAACCATCAACATAATAAACCTTCGAAACAAATACCTTTTTATTGGTAAACCCCTATCTTCTAATTTGTTCACCATTAATACTAGGGAATATCCAAAAATGAAAGCAAAGATCGGCATGAATGAGCCTTCAATCAATATATGGATAATATGATAGCCAAACATATCAAATGGCGTTAAATGAAAAAAGGTAATTTCATCTTTTCCATATATGCCATACTGAAAGATTAGTAGATTGGCTAGTAAAATTCCTAATAAACTAAACCCTCTTATAGCATCAATCAGTGAAATCCTCTGTGAATTAATCATTCTTCTAACTCCTTTTATTCTAATCCATATTTTCTCATTCAACTATATCGAAGTCTTTTTGTAATTTCAATGAATTTTTATTGTTTTTCGATAAAATTTTATTGTATAATAAATGATATATCCTAAAATTCGAGGTGAGTATCATGAATAGTAAACTTTTATTTAAAGTGGCGTACTTGATATGCCGGGTTTTATTCATCCTGATCATTCCTATTGCTTTATATGGTGTTTTATATCATATTGCATACATATTTTTCCCGAATTCCAGTTTCGCAGCGTCCTTCGGCAATTTCGAACCCATTTATAGTTATTTAACCATTGAATTTGAAAGACAGCCTGATATCTTTATGCAAGCTGACCTTAGAATATTATCTTTTATTAGCGAAGTCTCGTTGTTTATACTGGTTTTAGGTATTTTACGAATGGTAGATAAGCTGTTTCAAAATGTATATAAAAATAGTTTATTCATGAAAGAGAATGTCAATCTTTTTTATAGAATTGGAATATTGATTCTCAGTTTAGGAACTATTTTCTTTTATATCGATGGTCTAATTTTTGATAAAACCATTGAAGGATTAAACATCACCAATGCTTCAATTGAATTTTCCAATTTGTCATACATTGATACGATTATTAGTGGTATTGCTTTCCTTTTAATTGGGGCTGCATTAAAGGTTGCTGTTAAAGCAGTGGAAGAGAATAAATATACAATTTAAAGTGGGCGATTCAATGATTAGAATAAGATTAGATGTGATCATGGCAGAACGAAAAATGTCTTTAAATGAATTATCAGATAAAGTGAAGATTACCCCCGCTAACCTTTCTATACTCAAAAACGAAAAAGGCAAAGCCATTCGTTTCAGTACGTTAGATGCTTTATGTAAAGCACTAGAATGTCAACCAGGTGATTTATTGGAATATATAGATGAGTAATCCTTTCTGTTGTATGGATTATTTCCTTAAAGTAAAAAAAGATGATTCCCCTTTTAATAACAGGAATCATCTTTTTTATAAAACAGGGTAATTTTAAAATTAAGGTCTGCTAGTTTGAGTCGGCAGCGTATCCCCAAAACTAGTATCTATTGTTTCAATAGATCCATCGGCAATTGCTGTAGTTGTGGCCTCCAAGGTAAGTACCGTTTGCTTCTTCAAATATCCATTACTCTTCTGCCCAAGGGCTGACCCAGGATTATAATGATCTGACATTCCGCGCAACTCATAGCTCAACAACGAGTATACACATGGGTATAATGTGGCGTGCCACGTCATGCCCCTCTTTTTTGATTTTCCCAAATCAATGATAATTACACGTTCCAACCAATTAACATGATCTTGTAGCTAAAAATAAAGTTTGATCAAAAATACTTAAAAGCACGTATTATATCGTGAGCGGATTAGTCCTTTTTTTGCTTTCTTTTTTCCATTTCTTCTAATTCATTCAACTCCATCGTATGATAAAGAAATATGTCGATCATTAAAATTTATCCATATTGAGCATTCATTAAACATTTTTTATTCTGTTACAACTTCATAACCTTGACTTTCTAGCACTTCAATCGACTTTTCTAGACTGACACCATTGCCAGTATTTCCTTCTGTTATAGCACCTGTTAATTCTGCAATCTGATCAGGGTCTGCTTTTTCAAAGTTTACTTTTGTTGACTCAATTACTTGATCATCATGATATTCAATGTTATGTGATACACCTTCTATCCCTTCATAATCTATAACAAACTTTCCTAGAACGGCTTCGGCTTCTTCTTGGTTAGATACACCTAGTGTATCATAAGTTAGAACATTTTCCGACGTTTGTTCAATAACCTTGTCACCTTCCGCAGAATAAACAATTTTAGATGTAGACCCACCTTTTTCTAGTAGAAGTGTTACCGTTTCTCCTTTATCATCGGGACTACAAGCAGTTAGTGTAATAACGATAAGTAGTGTAAGACAAAACATCAGCCATTTTTTCATTTGTTCTCTTCCTCTCATTTAATGTTTGGTAAAATATTACACACATATATACCATAATACTCAGAACGTCTACATATAGCAATAATTTCCATACCATTTTTAGGGGATTTTCCTGTTCTTATGGTTTAGAATAACTTTTATGCTTTTCCGTGGCTTAAAACAACAGAGAATTAAGGAATGAGTAAGACCTTGACTCTCTCCTGAAAAAAGATAGAATGTACTAAACAAGCACTCATATTTTTTCATTAATAAACCATTTTCTGTGTTGCTAGAAGGCTCTCAGTTGCATTTTCTTTTAAAGAGATGAATAATCTCCCCTATCTCAATGCATTTCACAATCTTGTAAAAACTACTCCACATCATATGATCCTGAATGAATAAAATGCATTCTTTTTTGAAGATATTTTTCAAAGGATGTAACTTTTTATTGTTTATCAACTCTACTTCATCCACGTGATTCTTAGGCTTGAATCTTGAAGTGGAGGTCTTAGCACCATGATAAAAAATCGCCATGATCTCTTCGATCACGACGATTTTTGTTTAATTTAATTATTGGATATTCTTCTGTTGTCTGATAACAACAATGGCCATTCCAATCAATAAAAGACTTCCGCCAATTACTAAGAGTGTATACATATTCGTAGCTGTATCTGGTAAGCTATTGTTGCTATTTTCTATTGAAAATGAAGTTGCTTGTTCTTCGTCATCAGCGCCCTCTTCTTCAACAGTCGAAGTATTATTATCTTCATCTGTTTCTCCTGTTTCATCTTTTCCATCTGTTATATCTTCATTCCCAATTTCTTTTCCCTCTTCATGCTCAGCTATTGCCACTGAGTCCAATACCGTAAATACACTGAAATGATCTGTCTCAGCGGAGATCCAATCATCGATCAGTGTTCCTCCAACTGGATCCCATTTTTCGTCTTGTTCATTCCAATGATAAATGGATGCTGCTTCATTTGCTTCCGGTAATTTAAAAGATAGTGTGACTGGTGTTTCAAAGTTAGTAACAGCTTGATCAGCTTGCATAAATTGCAGATGGTAAATATCTGTTAGTGCAAATTCACTATACTCGTACTGGTCCTGATCTAATTTTTGGACCAACAGGGAAACAGGCGCGTCACCGGTAAATGATCTGGCATCAAACGTTACAACAATTTCTCCTTGCTCCACCGTAACGGTAATCTCTTTTTCCTTTAATTGCTGTACTTGCTCCTCTGTAAAGCTAATTTCACGCAGTTCTGAATCTACCTCAGGAACAATAAGGTTCAACGTAGCATTTTCATCTAAATCGGCAATATCTGTTTGAACAGCAAACTCGTTATCAGATCGTTGCAATTCTTCACTCATACTCGCAGATAGTCTTTTCACATAAATAGTATAATTCGAAACAGATCCATCTTCTGCAACAACTTCTATGCTAATTTCATTGTTACCTTCCTCTAAAGCAACAGGTTCCGATGGATCTTCTCCGTTGACAAGAACATATGCATCAACTGATTGTGTCATAGCTGAAATTTGGATTTCTTCCTTATCATGTGGTACTTCTAACTCGTATTCTAATTGTTCTGGTGAAAATTCAGGGTTAAACTCACCAGGATCTACTGTTAATTCACTTAATGCAGCATTAGAAGATTGGCCAAATTCATAAGCTGCAATAGTACCACTCACTTCATGTGCTGCTAATAAAATTGGCTTCCTGGTTGGGCTATTTTCTGCTTGAATAAAAGTTAAACCTTCAGGTGCAACATCACCACTTGCTGACGTTACATCTAGATCAAGTCCTTGAAATACTCTGGACGAAAAATAACTATCAAAACTAGGTGAAGTTGGGTTGGTAATATCATAAACCATGATACCGCCTTGTCGTTCTAATCCTGTAAAGGCATAGGTTGTTCCATTTACTTCCCCTGTTATCACGCTTTCGGGTTCGACACCTTTATCATCACTTCTTGATTCAAAAGTGTCTTCATCATTGTTGCTATGGAAATACTCTGGTTCAAATGCTGCAATTTTTTCTTCAAACTCTGATCCACTGTCATAAACTAATTCTAATGTTTCTGCATCCCATATAGAGAAGGAACGTCCTCCATAAGCATAGATTGCTTCATATTTTCCTTCTTCATTTGTCGGATGAGAAGTCGAAGTCTTCAATCTTCCTAATTGCTCATCATCAAATAGGCCTTCCTCGACCATTTTGTCCAATTCTTCTTGATCATACCCTTGATAAAGGTCTGCATTTAATTGATAATCGTCCACTAGTTTCTTTACGCGTTTTTCCTCTGAGAAACCATCCCAATCTTGGGCATCTCCTTCATTTGCTGTTAACAAATAATTTTTACCATTGATCTCTACTAAATCCATTCCGTCCGGTTGATAGATCGATAATACCGGCCAATTTCGGATATTGATCTCATCATCTTTATCTGATGCGTCCAGTTTGTTTTCAGCTATTGAAAAGTCCTTATACCCTAAACTTTTCACCGTAAGAAATTGACCTGATTGGATGTCCAATTTTGCAATCGCATTTGCTTCCTGCAGTACAATATAGCCATATTGACTTGCATCATCAACAACAATATACTCCGGTTCCAGATCTTCTGCATAAGTACTGTCATAATGTACTTTTCTGACATCTTCCTCTATTATCTCATCTGTAAAAGTTGCCGTAGCTGCTGTTAGATTGTCACCTTCGTTTACGCCATTAGAAACATCAATGATCGATACGGAGCCTTCCGGATTTACTGCATAATCTTCACTAGGCTCCCCTTCATTCGCTACTAATACTTGGCTACCGTTAGGTGTAACAGTAACCATATCCGGTAACGCACCAACTTCAACGGTGGTTAATACATTTCCCTCTGCAGACATGAAAACAACATTGCCATTTTCGACTTTGTTTTCAGCTGGTACAGTAATAGCGATAAAACTGCTGTCCGGGGCAATGGCTACACTTGTTAAATCTCCAGCATTCACACCAAAATCACTTAGCTGAATCTTTTTCACCAATGGAATTTCTGTCTGGCCATCAGCCAGTCCAGATAAATCAATAATGTCTAATGTACTATCAGATCCATTCACAGAGTAGGCTAAATATGTATTCGGATCATATGCAATGATTTCGGTTCCCCCATCATCAATTGGAGCTTGGCTTGAATAGCGGCCTAACCATTTAACAGCCAATGAATCTTCACTTTCTGCATAATATGTTACATCCGATGATGCGGTTGTCATGATGGGATTTACTGATAAAAGAAAAGATAGAAATAAAATAGCAATCGCAAATTTCTTCATCATTCCACTCCTTTTTCCATATTCTTCTGCCATTCTACTTCTCTACCATTAATTGAATATGTTAATAGTGTTAATAGTTTGTAAAAATATCATTATGTCCATGATGTCTCATTTTTACATGAAAATAGCACTTATTTTTGATGTAGTCGCTAAAAAACTGATGTGATAAATTCATATATTAGAAAGCGCTTTCTAATATATTTTGGGAGGGATTGATATTGAAGAAAAAGTTCACCTTAACTATGCTTACCTTTGTTGTTCTACTTAGTATTACTTCCATCACTACATTCGCAGAAGAAAACCCCACCGAAGAAATTAATATCCAGACATATGCCGAAAACATGCAACCAGGATGGAATCTTGGTAATACGTATGACGCTGTTGGTGAAGATGAAACAGCCTGGGGAAACCCTTTCGTAACGAAGGATTTGATTAAAAAAATTGCTGATGAAGGTTTTAAAAGTATTCGCATTCCGATCACATTTGATCAACGAATGGCAGAAAGCGGCGACTTTGAAATCGATGAAGATTTTTTTAATCGTGTTGACCAAACGGTACAATGGGCATTGGAAGAGGATTTATATGTAATGATTAATGTTCATCATGATTCCTGGATTTGGATAGAATCGGGAATGCAAGAAAACCATGATCAAACTGTAGAACGTTTTAATGCCATTTGGACACAGTTGGCAGAACGTTTTAAAGATGATTCAACCAAATTAATGTTTGAAAGCATTAATGAACCTAGATTTTGGGGAACTGAGGAAGAAAGTCAAAAATACTTAGACGAATTAAATGATCATTTTTATCAAATTGTTAGAGAATCCGGTGGAAATAATGATATTCGACCATTAGTGTTACCTACACTTGATACCGGATTAGAACCAGAAAAAATAACTGCTTTATATGATTTTATCGACAACTTAGAGGATCCAAATATTATTGCAACTGTTCATTATTACGGTTTTTGGCCATTTAGTGTCAATATTGCCGGATATACACGTTTTGAACAAGATACAAAAGAGGATATCCACACTACATTTGATCGTGTTCATAATACCTTTACTGCTAATGGGATTCCAACAGTGATTGGTGAATATGGACTGCTTGGCTTTGACGTAGATACCGGTGTTATCCAACAAGGCGAAAAACTAAAATTCTTTGAATACATGCTTCACTATGCCCAGGAAAAGGACCTTGTTCATATGCTTTGGGATAATGGTCAACACTTAAACCGCAATACACTGGGTTGGTCAGATCAGGAATTTTTCAATATGGCACAAACGAGCTGGCATACTAGATCTGCAGTTCCGAACGATAACTTCATTTACTTAAAGGAGTCAGAGGAAATCACAGATAAACAAATAACATTTGAACTGCATGGAAATGATTTTGAAGCAATCTATCAGGCTGATCAAGTACTAGAGGAAGGCAGCGATTATCAAATCGAGGAAAATACGATCACATTTTCTCAGGAATTATTGAGTTCTCTGGTAACTGATAATGATTTTGGTACAGCCTCCACCTTAACTGTTACATTTACTGGTGGCGTCGATTGGAATATTGATGTACGGATCTATCAAACACCTAAGTTGGAAGTGACTGAAGGAAACACATCTGAATTCCAGATTCCAACAAACTTTAACGGTGATCAATTAGCGACAATGGAAGCATATTATGAAGATGGCTCTTTTGCAGGTCCACAGGATTGGACAGCATTTAAAGAATTTGGTTATACTTTTACTCCAAATTATGACGAAGGATTTATTGAATTAAAAGATACCTTTTTTAATGAAGTAGAAGATGGAGAAGTTGATCTCACCTTCCACTTCTGGAGTGGTAAAACGGTTGATTACACTATAGTTAAAGATGGGGAAAGTGTTACCGCATTAGCGGACGAAGAACCTGTTGAAGAGGACCCCGTAAATGAAGAGACTGAGAATGACAATACACAAGAGGAAGGAGTCGAGGATGAGGAAACAACAACAGTTGACGAAGAAAGTGAATCTACAGATCAAACAAACGGTTCCAATAAAGAAGAAACGTCCACTGAATCTGATGAAAAGAGTGGTAGCACATCGGAAAAAACAACTGATCAACATTTAGCATCTGACCATAATGAAAGCAACCGATTACCTGATACAGCTACTGCTCAATTTAATTTTATGGGTATTGGTTTGTTCTTAATATTATTCGGGTTTGGAGGATTAACCTGGTATCGCAAGAGGAAAGCTGAATAAACAGGAAAAGGGCCATAGCTATTTTAAGCTGAGGCCCTTTTTGTTACTCTTTTTTCTTGTTTCCAACAATAAATAAAGCAGCGATCACGATGACAAATAGTAATGTAACACCTAACGATAACGTCACTTGACCGGTTAAACCGAATATTAAATACCCGACTCCTGCTGCCAAAGCACTGATAAACGCATATGGCAATTGGGTAATAACATGATCCATATGATTTGCCCCTGCACCGGTAGAGGATAGGATAGACGTATCAGAAATTGGAGAACAGTGATCCCCAAAAACAGATCCTGCCAATACTGCAGCCATTGCAGGAAGTACTAAATCGACATCATACTCGATTGCAATTTGTGCAGCAATCGGAAGCATGATACCAAACGTTCCCCACGATGTTCCAGTTGCCAATGCCATAAACCCGGCAATCACAAACAATAACAGTGCTAAAAAATTGACGTTAAACGAATACTGCTGCACTAATTCAGAAAGATAACCACCCGTATCGATGATGTCAATAACAGATCCAATCATCCAGGCAAGTATTAAAATATAAATCGCCGGCATCATCGACATGGAACCGTCTTTTATTACTTTCACCACAGATAATTTAGTCCCTTTTAAGAAAACATACATAACTAGGCCGATTATAACAGCACATACCCCACCAACGAATAGAGAAAGGTTTACATTCGTGTTTTCAAACATTGTTAAGATCGTTGCATTGCCTTCCGTTTCCTGATACCCCGTGTAAAGCATCATCGCAACGGTGGCTACTACCAATACAATAATTGGAACTAATAAATGCATTATCTTTCCGTTTTCATTGATGACTGCGTTCTCTTTCATGTCCGCTGACATTGTTTGCTTTGCAGGATCGACTACATGACCTGTTTCCAGTGCTCTTTTCTCATGGGTTCGCATCGCACCAATATCAATGCTGAACACAGCCACCAAAAATACTAAAAGCATCGCCGCAAAAGCATACATATTTAATGGAATCATTTTGACAAATGCTTCTAAAGGCTGGAATTGCGTCACTTCCGCTGCAACAAAAATCGAGCCGAGCGTCCCGATAATATATGCTCCCCAACTTGAAATCGGTGTAATTACCGTAATTGGAGCAGAGGTAGAATCAATAAAATAGGCTAGTTTTGCCCTGGATATTTTATAACGATCTGTCAATGGCCTCGAGACTTGTCCAACCGCTAAACTGTTAAAATAATCATCAATAAATATGAGAACACCTAGAAATGATGGTACAAGCTGAGCACCACGTCTCGTTTTTATTTTTTCGATCGCCCATTCTCCGAAAGCTTTACTGCCACCAGAAGCTGTCATCACAACCGTCATTATCCCTAATAACAACAAAAAGACGAGTAAATATATACTTCCCAAATTCCAGCCATCCGCTGTATAGAAAATATCTCGAAATACGAACCAGATTTGCTGAAGACTTGCTTCCATCTTAAAATCATGAATAAGCAATGCCCCTACAACGATACCAGTTCCTAAAGATAATAAAACTCTCCTTGTCACCAAAACTAAAACCAGCATCAAAATCGCCGGAATTAACGAATATATAGTACCTTCCATAACATAACCTCCACTATTACTATCCTGTCCAATTATATACAGAAAAAAACAGCAACAGAACAAAGTCCATCACTGTTCCACTCCGAAATACACACCAAAATAGTGTACCAATTTTTAAAGCATCTGTCACTCATTTTTTTAATGGAATGAAGGAAACGGAAATGCTGAATATATTTGGATAAATTAGGGTGTAGTTGTTACGGACAGTTTTGCTTACTTTTTCTTCGTTTTGTCTATTAGGTGCTTTCTTACGGACACTTTTTTATATTTGACCTAGCTTTGTCCGTAAGATTGCTTCATACGGACAGTTCTGACATTTTTCCCTTACATGTCTCCATTAGATTCGATCTTACGGACACTTTCATCGGATTTCCTGTTGATTTGTCCGTAAGTTGATCCTCTTCGCTGAACAAGGTTATCTATATATGTCTTTTAATCCTTCTTGCTGGATCGTCCATCCTTCAGGGAATCCTGTTTTGGTTGCGAGCATTGCTACTGCGATCAGCAGTGCTCCATTACCGGGTAGGTAGACAGTTAATGCATCATGTTGATAATTATGCCCGTTGACCAAGTAGGTATTCTTTACCTGGTCCATTAACAAAAAATCGACCGCTAATTCCAGTTCGCCTAGTCTTGTAGCTGTCATGGCACACATTGGGAAATCCCATCCCCAAGCCGTTTCCCATTGCCATTCTTCTTTGACTTTATGCAAGGTTTCAAGCATCACATCTCGATCGATTAATTCCCCCGATAATACACCATAAGCTGCTACCATGGAAGGATGATCGTGATTTTTTTCGGTAAAAGTATTCTCGCAATCCCGGTGAGCTAAATATACGCCATCTTTCACCCTTGGTCTTGCAATATTTTCTCTGACATCGACCCATTTTTCCGGTACGTCTTTACCTAATCGCTCACACCACTCAAGCGCAATTCCTAAACCGAAATACCAATACTCTAATTCATATGGCGGATTAACACTGTCTTCCATTTGATGATTCTCCTGTGCTGGTATCAAGCCAGGACCGAGCTGATAGACACCATGCTCTTCATCATAGCTTGCAAAAGATGCCATGAAATCAGCCGATGCAAAAACAACGTCACTTAAATTCTGCAAAATAGTCTCATCTTTTTCTGCCTGATAACACAATTCAGCTAAGAAAATCGGATGCGGTTGCTGCCAAATTAAGCCTGGGGCAATCGGTGACGGGGTCTGCTCTCCTTCTACACCAACCATTTTTGGCCAGCGAGCACCTTGATAACCTTGGGATTCTGCCAACTGATAAGCTTTTGGTAAAATATCAAGATACCAGCCCATGCTTTTTTCCAAGATCGAGCTTCTTCCCCATAACGGGAAATGAGCTGCATGCCACCAGTGCATTTCTAAATGAAACTCCCCGAACCAGCTGTTATACATGTAGCCTGTTTCTTGTGGTGGTACCGAACCCCCACTATGAACAGCTAAGAGATATTGTGATAAGATCATCCGGCGTTCCAATTCATCTGCTCGAGGATCCTTACTTCCTTCAAAAGTCAAGAAACCCCCATTAGTCCAGAATGACTCCCAATGCTCACTTGATTCGTCAAAAACTTCATTTACCGACTTCTCCACGAGCTTATCTTCAGAAAAGGACAACGTAAATGCCAATGTTCCCTCATCAGGTGTTAACACCAGTTGATGATCATTAATCTGTTTAACCTCTCCAGTATTCCAACTCCAGCCAACCGTATAAGTCGTATCATCCATTACACGTTTCAGTTTGACGAATTGATCAGATTGTTCAACAACTTCTGTTTGATGACCCGTTTCTTCCCAATTCAACGCTAATGTGTTTTCCCATTTTTGGTCCGTCATATTGGGACTTGGGAAAGCTAATTGCACCGCGATACGTCCTGTTTCCAATAACGAAGACGTAACAGATACGCCGATCAGATCATCACTAGGAGCACAAGCGGTCTTGACCGTTATTTTCTCACCATTCGCAAGAAATTCACTCTCCATCACACCTGACCATAAATCAAGTTGTTGCTTAACAGGAACGACCTCCTCCAGTGAAAGTAACTCCCCATCCTCATCATAAAAAAGAAAACCGATCTGCCCGAGTTGTAACCGATGTGGATTTTGTCTCAGCCAGTGATACGCTTCCTCTCTATCCTCTGGAAAAAGGGGATATGGTGCCCCATCGTAATATTGCATCTTCACATCATCTAATCTGAACCTATCGCTACCGCCAGTAGCATGCCAGCCCCAATTTGATTGTGTACTTAATGGAGTAACATAACGGTTAGGAAATGTTTGTAACCCGGTAAAATCAACTGACATGCCAAATTCACCATTCCCAATCGATAACGGCGCCCTCGGTTCTACCCCTGTGACGACAGGTGAATGTTTACTGACAATCTTTTTCCTATCCATCTTCACGCCTCCTAAGTACCCCATCATTCTCTTCCATCTCAATAAAAATCGGTCGTTCATCCGGGGTTTTATTTGGTGAATGCAAGGTTAGATGTAATCGTCCCTCTAAATCATGAAATAACATCCCATGGCCACCATCACTCGCAAATAACGGTTTTTCATCATGGATCCATGGTCCTGTCACCTTACCTGTTGTCGAACGGGAAATCCCTTGAGCATAGACATTATCAACAAAACTTGCCCATAACATCAATAATTCACCGTCTTCCGCTCGGTATATGTAAGGGCCGTCTGTCACATAATTTTCACGAGTATTACGTGTTTTATGTTGAAACGATGTTGGCCAAGGAGCTTCCGATGCCGCAAAAAGGGTAACTGGCTCTTCGACGGCTTCTTTTAAATCATCACTTAAGCGAACCGCACAGATTTGACCGTCACCAACCTGTACCCACTCATGGCAAAACACCATCCATGGCTTGCCGTCTTCATCGATGTGTAACGTACCATCCAGTGAAAACCAGTCATCCGGTGTGATAATCCCATCACTATGTGGATGAAACGGACCTGTTAGTGAATCAGATTTCAAGACTGCTGTTCCACGCTTTCCACTATCCTTTAACAAAAAGGTCGCAAACATATAATAGGAACCTTTATATTCATGTACTTCCGGTGCCCAGAAATTCTCCTCCGAGAAAAACTCGATATCTGGGCGAAATACTGGATATGGCCCTTCCCAATGTTCCAAATCATTACCGATCCAGACATCAAAGCCAGTACCTTTCCCCCAAATATTTTTATCGGTACTGCCAAATAAATAATACTTCCCTTGCTCACGATCCACAAAAACAAACGGATCCCTCATTTGCACTTCCTTATTAATCTTCATCGTCTCTCTCCCTTAATAGATTAAGTCTTACAAGTTCTAAATTAAAATAGATACAAAACTGCAAATTATCATTGGCGAGACTCTATCCCATTCTTTCGTGGAAGAATGGAAAACCGTCGCTGCGGAAAAACGCTCCCTTTCCCTGGGGAACGCTTCAGCCTCCTCGCGAGCAAAGAACGCTCACTGTGGGGTCTTCAGACTGTTCCTTTCCCATAGGAGTGTCGCATTTTTCCGCAGCTTAGTATCGTTTTCTGATCAAGTAAGAAGAAATCCATGAACTGTATATTCGATGAATGTCATCTTTCATGAATCAGATAACCACTACCAGCGGAGGCAGAATACGCAGACTCCTACGGGAACAGCGCGAGCTGAAGATCCCGCAGGCAGCGATTTTCTGCCGAGGAAGCTGAAGCCGTGCCCGTGGAAAGCGAAGTATTCTGCCGCAGCGGTACTCAAGCACTCTCTACAGAAAGAATGGCAGGAAGCAACTCTTCGTAAAGGTTACTTCGGAGTTTATGTTTTTTGTGCATGAATCTTATAGTGTTAAAAATATTCCGAAGGGCTGACACCTGTAATGGCTTTAAACACCTGGCTGAAATAAGTGGAATTCTGATAGCCTACCATTTCACTCACTTCATAGACCATGTACCTTTTTTCGCGTAATAATTCCTTCGCCTTTGTTATCCGATACTGATTCAAATAGTTTACAAACGTCTCACCGGTTACTTTTTTAAAAAGTTGAGACAAGTAATTACGGTTCACATATTGCATATCGGCAATTTCTGCTAAAGTGATTTCTTCATCATAATAATGGTGAACATGCTCCTTTACGCGCTCTACTAATTTACTTGTCTTTTTACTCGCAAGCACTTCCTTGGAATGCTCCACCCATTTTCTTAATTGCTCTGTCATCCATTCCAGTAAATCCTTTGTTGTATGATGGTTATAGACTTCTATCAGTAAGGAGGACTTCTCTTCAGGCTGCGATTCGACATGATCCATCGACTGATCCTCCATCATTAACGCACTTAGAATATTTATTGAAATCGTCTGAATCATATAAAAAGGGGAATAGTCTTCTTCCGATAAACCGTTTACAAACTGTTCCCATATTGCTAATAACTCCTCGTAATCCTTTTCGGTAATTTTGGTATGGATTTCTTTGATCGTTTCGAAAGGATACACATAAGCATCACTGGAACCTTTTTTCTTCGTTTCCTGGTAGTGATACACTTTGTTCCATTCTTCATACTCAGCTACTTCCAATGCTTGCATACTTTCCGAATAGGCATCTGTTAACTGGTGCAAGCTTTTCCTGACATTGCTGACCCCAATCATAACGGATACTTTTAAATAATAGAGCACATTCTCGAGCATCTTGCTTACGAGCTGATCATTTAATTGCTCTAAATAGATTTCATTACCCGGCAAAAAAGCGACCATTACATATGTAGAATCAGAATAATCGAGAAGATGTGTAACTAATCCATTTTGTTCTGAAAATTGACGCATTGTTTCCGACAAAATATTACCTACACTAAACTTCATTAACTGCCAATCACGCTCATGTGCTTTGGTTAAATAAGGAGGGCGATTAATCATAATCGATGTCACAATCTGTGATGCATCGACTTTCACTCCTAATAAATCTTTACTTTCTAACGATAGATCCTTTGATTGGTAGCGGTTAAATAGGAGGTTACGGATAAATGTATCTTTCCGATAAGCTAAATAGGCTGGACGCTGGTTGCGATAGGTTTCGAGAATCGCCTGCTGCTTATCCTCTGACTCCATTTCCTGTAACACTTCCTGAATAACCGTCTCAATTTCGGTAACAGGTGAAGGCTTTAAGAAGAAATGTTTAACACCATATTGAATCGCCTTTCGCGCATTATCGAAATGATTATAACCGCTATGAATAATAATTCGAACAGCCGGATAATTTTCTCTTACTTTTTTGATCAATGATAAGCCATCCATTTCCGGCATATAAATATCGGTAATCATAATATCCGGAGTCTCTTCTTCTACCCTTCTTAAAGCCTGCTGTCCATCATTGGCAGTACCTAGAACACGTATCTGCAACTTTTCCCAATTGACATGCTTGATTAAACCTTCTCTTACAGATAATTCATCGTCTATTATTAAAACTGATTTCATAGTCTATTCCCCCGATTCTTCCGCCTGACCCTTTGTAAAAGGTTGCTCCTTATAAATCGGTAACCGAATTTCGACGATCACGCCACCTTTTTCGCGATTATAAATGTCTACATCAAACTGCTCTCCACAATACATGGCAATCCGCTCTCTTACGTTCTGAATACCAATACCTTTCGCATCAGAAAAATTCCAATTATCCGGTAAACCCGTTCCATTATCCAGGACTGTTAATTTAATACAGTCGTTCTTTCCACACATCTCTCCTTGCACGTTGATCTCCATCTTTCTTGATTCAACATTGTGATAGCCATGTTTGATACTATTTTCAATAAACAGCTGTAGAATAATTTTTGGAACATAGTAATCCTTCATCCATGCCGGTACACGAACTTTATAATCGATCGCTTGTGGCTGGCGTTGTTTTTGAATATCAATATAGCATTTGGCATGATCCAATTCGTCACGCAAACGGATAAATTTCAAGCCGCCGCTTAAGCCAATTCGTAACATCTTACTTAATTTATTAACCATATCCCCTACATCTTCTGCATCATGATCAAGCGATTTCCACTTTATCATATCGAGAGTATTATAAAGGAAATGAGGCATAATTTGACTTTGTAATGCACGCATTTCTGCTTCGCGGCGATTGGTGTTTTCCTGTTCCAGTTTTTCAAGTAACTCCGACAATTCGTTTGTCATTTGATTAAAATTCTTACCTAAAATATCGTACTCTTCGACGTAATGGCGTTTCACTTGGACATCGAATTGCCCTTTTTCCACTTTGTGCATCGCTTTAACCATATGACTGATTGGTTTGGTAATCCATTTTCCAATACCGTAAACAATAGGGATTGATAAAAGGATCGCAATCAACCCAATCACTAACACATTAATCCCTAGTTCTTGCGTTTCAGCATACAAATCATCTACCGGAATAACCTGAACAAGACGCCACTGTTCATAGTTAGGCTGCGATATTAATAATAAGTAATATTCATTGTCTTTTCGAATTAATTGATGATGGTCCGTTAATTCGTCATATTCTGGAATTAACCGTTCATAAATTTCATCTTCAACTGGTACGGTTATATCATTTAAAACTGGAAACTCTTCTCGGGAATGCGTTTCTGCAATAATTCTCCCACCAGTATTTAACAAAATAAACGGCTCATTAATTTCATCATATAAATCCATATCTACTAAATATTCCAGAAAATTTTCGGCCAGTACATTGACTTTAATATATCCAACGGTTTCACTTCGCTGATTTAGAATCCGGTGGACGTAGCTGATCATTTCCCTATCCATCAGTTCATCTGTATGTCTTGGCACCCAGCCATTATCGACGTTCTCAATAAAAGGTTCAAACCAAGCCTTCTCAGTCAAATTGGTCTCTGGCTGAACATTATAATCATAAAGATAGGCATGATCCTGATAACGATCCGTATATATTTCAACGGAATAAACCTCTTGTTTCAAAGAGGCAACATTATTGACCAGATTTTTCAATTCATTTCGCTCAACTAACGCTTCATACGGACTGATATCCGATTTATCGAAAATATCAACGACCGTACGATCAATTGCAATAAACGTCCCGGCCTCGCGAACATTCTGGATCACACCCGATAATTTATTAGCGCTTTCATTTAATAGCGTCAGTTTTGCCTCACTAATCTCCTCCGAGGTAAAGTTAAAAAAATATTGATAAGAGGAATAACTAACCCCTGCAAGAAAGAGGGCATTTACGAAAACGAAACATACAACCATCATCGTTTTTAATTTTCGAATCATGCATAACCCTCTTTTCTTGCAAGATATGACTTACCCTTTAATACCGGTAGTAGCTATACCTTCCACAATATATCGTTGAAAAATGAAAAACACAGTTGTAATCGGGATCAGGGAAAGCACGGACATGGCAAACACAGACCCCCACGATGACTCCCCTTGTGAATCAAGGAATAATCGCAAGCCTAATGGCACCGTAAACGTATCCACCGTATTTAAATATAGAATTTGACTAAAGAAATCATCCCATGTCCAGATAAACGTAAAGATCGCTGTTGTAATTAACACAGGGACCGCCAATGGCATAATGATTCTCGTGTAAATTTGAAAAATTCCACAACCGTCCATAATGGCGCTTTCATCCAACTCTCGAGGTATCCCTCTAAAAAATTGTACCATGAGAAAGATAAAAAAGGCATCCGTAGCTAATAATTTTGGTACGGTTAGTGGCAAAATAGTATTTACCCAGCCCAAATTATGAAAAATCGTATACTGTGGAATAAGTGTTGCGTGCGCCGGCAACATAATAGTCATTAGCATACATGCAAACCACAGCTTTTTCAATGGGAATTTCAACCTAGCAAAGGCATAAGCTGCCATGGAACAGGTAATTAGATTGGCAAGCACCGCAATTAGACTAATTAAAAAAGAGTTTTTAAAAAACTGACCAAAGTTAACATTTCGTACTACATTCCAACCATTCGTATAATTATCCAAAGTCCATTCTTTCGAAAAGATACTCGGAGATGAGAAGATTAGTGTTTCCGGTTTAAAGGAACTTGCTACCATCCACACCACCGGATATAACATAAATAACCCGAATACTATAATGAACACATGTGTTAACAGTTTGCTTGTGTTAGTAGTTTGATTCATTACAATTTCCCCCCGTCTTCATAGTGCACCCAATATTTGGATGAGAAGAAGATAATTAGTGTCATCACACCTAATACAAACACTAATATCCATGCCATTGCAGAGGCATAACCCATTTCAAATTGAGTAAAACCTTTTTGATATAGATAGAGGGTGTAGAATAACGTTGAGTTAATCGGTCCACCCGTACCTTCACTAATAATAAATGCTGAGGTAAACACTTGAATCGATTTAATTAGTTCAATAACTAAGTTAAAGAAAATTACCGGTGATAATAGCGGCAATGTAACCCGAAAGAATACCTGAGGTTTAGTTCCACCGTCAACGGCCGCTGCTTCATACAGTTCTTTCGGAATTTGTTTTAAACCTGCTAGGAAGATAACCATGGAAGCACCAAATTGCCATGTCGCTAAAATAATGATTGTGCCTAAGGCGTAGTCAGGATGTGAAATCCATCCTTGTCCCTGAATGTTAAAAAACGATAACACCTGATTGACTAACCCGTCAATTTCAAATAAGTTTTTCCATAAAATCGCGATTGCTACACTTCCACCAAGTAACGAAGGCAAGTAGTATGTCGTACGGTAGAAGCCAATTCCGGCCATTTTTTTGTTTAATAACACTGCTACTAATAAAGCGGCAATCAACTGCGTTGGTACAGCTATAAACACGAAGGTTGAAGTAACCTTTGCGGAAGCAATCCATCGATCATCTTGAAACATTTCCTGAAAGTTCGCCAGTCCAATCCACTCTGGTGTATTCAATAAGTCAAAGCGGGTAAAGGATAAATACAACGAGCTGATCATCGGTCCTAATACTAATCCTAAAAAGCCAATTAACCATGGTAACAGAAATACATAGGCGGCAATATATTGCTTACGTTTTCCCTTTGATATTTTCGATTTTTTCTTTATAGTTGTTGTTGCTAAAGCTTCTGAACTTTTCAATTGTCACCCCTCCTAATTTTGCTGATATTGAAGTCTTCATCTCAGCAAACCAACAGCAGCTGCTTTCCTGAAATTAGGGATAAACTAAGACTTCAAATGGTAGATGGATGGAACAAAGTGACTCCTAGGAGTCACTTTGTTATCCAGCTATTTATCACGGACGTTAACTTCTAGATAAGTTTCACTTTACTCTTCATCTTCATTTTCGTACTTTTCGATATTGGACAGTAACTCTTCGTAATAATCTTCTGCAGCTTCATCTACTGATTTTTGATCGTAGTAGATAATTTGTTCTGTCTCGGTGAATAACTGTGTATTTTCGTTGTAACCAGGTAAGTTAGGAATAAATGGTGCATCTGAAGTTTCACTTACTAAAGCAATATAAGAATATACTGCTTCATCTAATTCACTTGCCTGATCAATTAAGTTTTCACGTACATCAGCATTAACCGGTGCACCACGATCATTACCTAATATTTCAGTCGCTTCGACGTTATTCACGAAGAAATCCATAAACTTAGCAGCTTCTTCTGGATGCTCTGTATCCTTATATGCTGCAAAATACTGACTCGGTCTCAAAGAAACCCCATTTTTACTAGTGTCAGAATTAGCAGGGTAAGGATATAATTCAAACTCATCCTCTGTCGCACCAGTGTAAGCACCTAACTGATTACTTGCGATAGATTCAATCGCTACATCGCGTTGAACAATTAAGGATTGCTCAGGTGTTTGAGATGCAGATACCTGAACCTCTGGAATAGCAGCTCCCTCACTTTCACGGAGCTCTTTCCATAAATTAAACCACTCTTTAACATCCTCTTGATCAAAACCAATCTCACCATCTAAATAAGTAAATTTGTCTGTTTGTGCTAAAAATACACCGAAACCATCTTCTCCAAAATCACCTGTACCATATGTTCCATCCAGGTTCTCTGTTAATTGTGGTGTTAACTCTTTAAAATCTTCCCAAGTCCACTCTTTACTTGGCATGGAAACCCCGGCTTCTTCAAAAGCTGTTTTATTTAATAATAACCCCCATGCTGTTGTACCAAGTGTTACTCCATATAATTGATCATCAAATGTTGCAGAATCTAACATACTTTCATCATGTAAGCTTGTATCTATTTCATTTCCTACATAATCATCTAATGGTAAAATAACATCTCGTGCAACAAAGTCATTTAAGTTACCGCCAAATTGAATAACATCTGGTGCATTTCCAGCAGCCAATTGTGTATTTAATTTGTCAAAATAACCATCAAAACCGGAATACTCCGCCTCAATCGTTATATGAGGATTCTGCTCCTCGTACATTTCAATTACTTGTAATGTACGGTCATGTCGCTCCTGACCACCCCACCACGCTACTCGTAAAGTGACCTCTTCATTACCTGACGCTTCTTCACTTTCTGTATCATTACTTTCTGTTTCAGTTGTGTCTTCAGATCCTGCTGTATCTTCTTCATTTTCATTAGCAGAATCTGAGCTACAGGCAACAACCAAAGCAGTCAAAAATGCTAAAACTAAAAATAAATACCATTTCTTCATTACTAATAACCCCTTTCTTAATAAGTTAATTTTATTTTAAATTGTAAACCTATACAAAGGAATAAAGAAAAGTAAGGGCTTACATAAAAATTCTTAGGTACTTTGACAAATTGGATAATTTTGGGATTGGAGGCGCATGGCCACTGTGGCAATGGTGACAAGGAAAATACATTTCCCCTTAAAATTCATAAACATTTGTAAGGTGCACATATTATAAAGGAAACTTCCATCATTGGGAGTTTTCTTCATCATCGTGACAAATAAGTACAAAGGAGTTGAATATTATGCCAAAGAAGAAATATAACCTTAAAAATATAAGAGCAAATACAGAACGTAATTTCCTAGCAACTAATACAACGCTGCCACAACATAAAAGTAAATTAAAATAAGAAAAGCATCTAAAAAGAGAAGACCATCGACCTAGTCTTCTCTTTCATTTCTCATAATCTCATTTAGTTTTTCAAGATAAAGCGAGTGGTCAAAAGGTATGTCCATTTCTTTTTGTAGCCAATCTGATAAGTAGATTGCATTAATCAGTTCTACATTACGTTCGCCATCTTCTCTGGTGGCATATAATGGGATATTTTTTGTAATGTTTTCCGTAAAATTTTCCATAATATTTACATATGGATTTTGTCCGACGTCTTGAAACTCGAGGAACTTTTCTTGATAAAGAGGGGCATTTTCCTCGATAGCCTTAAACTCAGATATATCTAATTCCTTACTCCACAACTGTTCTTCTTGATCGAACACCTTTATATTCATGGAATCTCCGTTTTCAATAACGATTTTGCCTTTATCCCCGAGAATCTCAAGCCGGTCTGCTCCGAAAAAGTCATGAGTACGAGTAGTGAAAACACCGGACATGCCGTTAGCATAACGAAGAACAGTGGTTACGTCATCATCAACGGTAATGTCTCGTTGCGACCCATACTTAAGGTGAGCATAAACTTTTTGGGGCATTCCAAATAACCAAGCTATTAAATCGATATGGTGAGATGCTTGATTGATTAGTATACCGCCACCTTCTCCATTCCAAGTAGCACGCCAATCATTCTGTTCGTAATAAGCCTGAGGACGCCAGGTTTTAGTCGCTGTCCATTGCCAGTTTCTTATCTTTCCGATACGATTATTTGACAATAAACCCTTCAGTTTTTGATACCGCCGGCTTTGTCCGTTGATTAAAAATGATCCCAAAGCACAAGTCGGATTTTTGTTCTGCTATTTGTCGCAATGGTTCAAGCTCTTTTGTATGTACACTTAGTGGCTTTTCCGCCAACACATGCTTATTTCGGGAAAGTGCTTCGATCGCAACAGCAACATGCTGAAAATGCGGGACACAAATGATAACAGCATCTACTAAGGATTCATTTAGTAAATCTCGATAATCGTGATAGAATAGCACATCTTTAAAACGCTCCTGCACATAGTCCCGTTTCTCCGTGCTGCGGGAACTGACTGCTGTTAATTGCATCCCTTTAACCTGTCGATCATAAATAAGTGATGCATATTTCGAGCCTTGTAGTCCGAGTCCAACAATTCCTACTTTGATTGGCAAAACTTGTACCTCCTTTAACGAAATGGCTTAAGCACTACTTCTTATCGACTTACTAATAAATCCCCGCCGACATCATCCGTACACCGATCTAGATCCATTTGTTTTTAACGATTTGATAGGCTTGTTTCGGTTGACGATAGCTGTTGACAATCCCTTTGTTATTTTGGGTTCCAGCTCTCGTCATGAACCAGTCTTCTTCTGTTACTCGACAATCGGCGAACTGCCAGATGAACATGCCAGATATATAATCTTTTTCCATAAAAACATCCAAATTCGCCTCGATAATCATCGCCTGTCGTTCTTCTGTCCCTTTGACTGCAGTTGGTGACCTGTATCCGTATAAACCATCAGCACCAAACTCACTCATAATCATTGGTTTTCCTTTTCCACCTGACTCATCTGCCCAGTTTCTTGCTTGATCAGCTAACTCACTGGGATCTTCACCTGTATACCATTGTGGATATAAATTAAATGATACAATATCAACCAAATCAAAACATAGTTCAGCTGCTCGATGGTGAGAAGCGAAAGTAAGAGGACGACTTTGATCGAGTGCACGAATTTGTTCGAGCTGCTCCTGATACATGTCGCGCCCTTCTTCGGTATTACTCGCACACTCGTTTAAAATTCCCCAAATAATAATAGATGGATGGTTGTAATGATTTTCTACCATTTCTCGATTTACCTGCTCACACTGCTTACGGAAAAGCGGATGTTGCATTCGCTCTAAGCTTAAACCACGAGCATGGTTTTCCTCCCAAACAAGAAAACCCATCTCATCACATAAATCAAGAAAAAGCTCATCATTTGGGTAGTGGCTTGTGCGGACAGCATTTGCCCCCATATCCTTCATCAGTTCTAAATCTTTCACCATCAAACTTAACGGAAAAGACGCACCGACAATCGCATGATCCTCATGACGATTAAACCCTTTTAAAACAACATTCTCACCATTTACTTGGATCTTTCCATTTTCTGTTGTGACTTCTCGAAATCCAATTCGCTCTATATAATCGTCAACAACCACTTCATCTGCTTTTTTCACTAGTTGAAGTTCTAACTCATATAAATGAGGGGCATCTGCTGACCATGCGGACACATTTAACCCTTCAATCAAATGCGTAAGCTTAATGTACGCTGAATTGTCATGTTGTTTAAGACCAACCTCAAACGATTGATTAGCGATTTTCCCTTCTAAATAATAATCGTCTGGTGTAGCCTCCAATACCTCGATATCAACCTCTAATTCCAAATTCCAAATCTCCCCCACTTTGACAGGGACGCTTTTCACCTGATTCACCATTACACTGTCAATCCATTCGATCGCAACCGGACGTATGATACCACCATACGTATAATAATCATTAGGTATATGTAATGAGGACTGTTCCGTGAAACGGTTGTCGACCATGATCATTAACTCATGCTCGCCTGCTTTCACATTTTTGATTAGATGAGAAAAAGGAGTGTAGGCATTATAATGAGAGGTAACATAATTTCCGTCCAGATAAATCTCTGCCGTATGACTAATCCCTTTACAGACCAGGTGTAAATGAGTGGCGTTCTTTATCATGATCTTTTTACGATAGGCTGCTTTTCCGCGATAATTGGCAAAGGAGGGGTGTGACTCCCAACAACTAGGGACAGGCAATTGATAATCAAAACCCTGCACGTCCTCCACTGTACTATTCTCATCGATAGGCTGAAAATCCCATAGTCCATCTAATTCTTGATATCTTCTTACATGATGGTTTTGAAACAAACGTATCATAACATGACTTCCTTTCGTTCCCCTTGTATGGTTGTAACTTTGTCAAACGTCTTCAAACTAAAATGCATGACTATCAACACGAAACCACTTAAGCCACATACTGGAATAAGTCCCGGTATCGTCTTCATCATCATACAAAACATTGAAACCGTTATCAACAATAACAATGTATTCAAAGGGTGAACAAATAACAACAAAAAAGCATGCTTTAAAATCGAGACAAGTGAAGCTCGAAAATGGATATGCACAGGAATGATGAATAAACAAAGACACACGAATAAAACAAAAACCGTTAAAATGGGAAAATAACTTAACTGTAGCAACGAATGACTGATCACATTAGCAATGGATAAATTAATATATAACAATAAACCAATTAATGTTAATAGCCAACCGACTCCATTACTTTTGAAAAATTCCTTTTTAAAAACGCTATAAAATTTTTTCGTTATTTTAATATCACTTTCACCTGTTAACCATTTTCTCACAATATAAAAAGTAGCAGTCATTGCCGGGAACAACCCGAAAAAAAGCAGACCCAGCAAACTAAAAGTAATTGCTAACATATTTAAATAGACAACTCTTAAAACAAAGTCAGCAAGATAATACACCCGTTCCATTCCTGTCATTTCCAATCCCCTCACTCTCCCTTCTTACTCTTTAACTGAACCTAAAGTGATACCATGAATAAAGTATCTTTGTAAAAATGGATAAACCACTAAAACAGGGATCATCGCTATAAAGATTTTGGCAGCATCAATTGTTCGGTTTGATAACTCACTCATTCGTTTGTATTGATCCTCTGTCATTGTAGAAGGATCGACGGATACCACCAGTTGTTGAATATACGTTTGTAAAGGATAAAACTCTTCTCTTGTCATGAAAATAAGGCCATACAAAAACTCATTCCAATGGTAGACAATACTAAAGAGCGAAACGGTTGCGAGAACCGGAATAGATAACGGAATAAATACTTTCGTTAAAATATACCACGGGCCTGCACCATCTACTAAAGCAGCCTCTTCCAAAGAAGAAGGAAGGTTTCTAAAAAAGTTAATGGTGAGAATAATATTAAAAACAATCGTTTGGGCACCACCAACTAACACTAAAGCCCAAATACTGTTCATTAAACCGTAAGCTTTCACCGTAAGATAAAGAGGGATCAACCCACCATTAAATAACATTGTAAAAATCAACGTCCACATTAACAGATTACGTCCCTTAAAATCTTTAACGGTCTTAGATAACGGATAAGCCATAAGAGGCACAATAATAAAATTAAGCCCGGCACCTAAGATAACACGTTGTATCGATATCCAGAAAGATTTAAAAAATTGACTATCTTGTAATAACTGTTGATAGGAATTAAAGTTAAATTCTACTGGCCATAAGGCAACAGCACCAGCCGCTGCAGCTGTCTTAGAACTTAAAGATAAAGATAACGTATACCATAAAGGTAAAATACAAGTAATTGCAATCGATACTAATATAATAATCAAAACAGCATCCGCTATTTTGGAAGATAATGATTTACTTCTTAACATATGCTATTTCCCCCTCCCTTAAAAGATACGGTAGTTTGTAAATCGATAAGCCAAATAATACGACATACTAATTAAAATAAAACCTGCGACAGATTTTAATACGCCGACAGCAGTCGCCAATTCATACTGCAAATTTAATAAACCTGCCCGATAAACCCATGTATCAATAATATCTCCTGTTGAATAAACAAGAGGATTATACAAGTTAAATATTTGATCAAATCCTGCATTTAGTACATTTCCTAAACTTAATACTGCTAATAAAACGGCTGTAGTTCGAATTCCAGGCAATGTAACATGCCAAAGCATACGGAGTCTCGAAGCACCATCAATACCTGCAGCTTCATATAATGCAGGATTGATTCCAGTTAATGCAGCTAAATATATAATCGTATTAAACCCGAATTCCTTCCACACATCACTTCCTACTACTAAGAAAGGAAAGAGATCTGCTCTTCCGAAAAATAAAATTGGATCAATACCGAAGACTCCAAACAATTGATTAATCGGTCCACCATAAGCAAAAATATCCAGTAATACCCCGCCTAAAATAACCCATGAAAGAAAATGGGGTAAATAAACAATCGTTTGGATCGACCTTTTTAAGCCCATATATCTCACTTCATTCAACATTAAGGCAAAGACGAGAGGGACGATAAGATTTCCAATAATCTTCATAATAGCAATATAGATCGTATTAAAAAACACGTTTACCGTATCACTCAATTCAAACATATACCGGAATGTCTCCAGTCCTACAAACTCCGAGCCAAAAACACCCTCTCCTGGATTGTAGTCTTGAAAAGCAATCATAATACCAAACATCGGTACAATACTAAATAACGTTAGCCAGACGAATCCAGGTATCAGCATCATATAATAATGCTTTGCAAAACCTTTGGATTTCATGGCATACACCCCTTTCCGATCAACTAATTCATTCGTTCAAAACCAAACTTGAACGTAGAGAAGTACCTTTCATTCTGATTAATGCTAAGTGCTAGAATGCGCTTCGGCAATACACTTCATTAAACCGAATGGAAAGAAGCTAATCCACGCAGAGTTACGTTACTGTTTACGGGTATTGCGCACGCTTTTTAGAAAGGCGTCGAAATACTTCGACGCCTTCTTGTGATTTATTGGTTTACAACTTCAACGACTTCTTCCGTAATCTGGTCTCCACCTTGGCTCTCCCAACTTTCCACAAATTGATCAAAGGAATCGAGTGGTTCTGTACCCATAATGATTTTTAAAAATGTTTCTTCTTCTAATTTTTGTAGATTCACCCATCTGTCTTCCATAGTTTTCGTTTGAGAATAGATTAAGCTCATCACACCATTTATTTCAGAATCAACTAAAGGAGCAGTTCCTACCAACGCCGAGTATGCCCTCGTCCACTGTCCTAAATTTGCCTCAGGATCCCAATGTTCTATATCCATATTGTCATATGGTTCTAGCTTCACTTCATGAATTGTGTCCACATCAGATTTCAACAATTTATAGGCAGGCATATCATAGAAATCTTCCGGTTCTTTCGTTCCAGCAAGCACTTCTCGAAGCGCAACCGTTGTAACCTCCATTTCATCTGCTGGTGCATAAACAAGACGTAATGGATAGTAACCTGGACCACCAATACTAGGGTCGAATTCTGATTCGTTCGCTAATAAATTATTTAAGATCTTCATTGCAGCTTCTGGATGTTCATAGTCTTTCCGAACAACTACATATTGAGTTGTTGTGGTACTTAAATGAGGTGTATATTCACCATTGGCATCAAGTGGAAGACCATATGATTGCCAGTTTGCCTCCGGGTTATTCGTGACAGCATCTGTGAGCGGTCCATATGGCATCCAAAACGGACCGAAAAACATACCTGTATTTCCACTGATGACAGATTCACCGGAGTCCTCACGCACACCCATTTCCGGATCAATTAACCCTTCACTGTACATGTCTCGTAATACAGATAAGGCCTCTTTTGTTTCTGGTAAAGTTGATCCATATACCGGCTGCCCATCATCTCCTTCCAACCAATATCCTGGATAAGCGTTTAGCGCAGAAAATATCCCATCAAAACCATATAAATTGTTCGTTGACTCCAAAAAGTTAGCATACAGTTTATTACTGGTATCCGGTCCAGCTAAACCAATCGTATCATCCTGTCCGTTTCCATCAGGATCTTGTTCTACAAAAGCTTTTGCTACTTCTTTAAATTCCTCAATCGTTTTTGGTGGTTCAAGTCCGAGGTTGTCAAGCCAATCTTTTCTAATCCATAAATTATGCACACCATCAGCACTAGCTTGTGAGTTCGGTATTGCCATAATTCGTCCATCAAACATAACATTTTCAAGTGCAATTCCATCTGAACTATCGATAATTTCTTTAATCGCAGGAGATGCATAGTTCTCATACACTTCTGTCATGTCAGCAATTTGATCTGCCTCTACCAGCTGTCTTAGCTCGACTGGACCTACAACCATTGCATCTGGCAAGTCATTACTTGCTATAGCAAGACTTACTTTTTGATCGTAGTTAGAAGGAGATGCAGTAAATGCATGTTCTACTTCAATATTCAAATTTTCCTTTACATGCCTTGTGTATTGGTTATCGAGTGGCGTATCACCATCTTGTAAACTGGTATCGCTAGGATCGACTTCTTGACCGATCGCAATCGTAAGCGTTTCTTCATAAGCACCAAATGGATCGGCCGGCTCAGAAGATGTTTCCGTTTCACTACTTTCCGCATCATCGCCATCATTTGATTCTGAGCCTGCATCATCATCAGAACAAGCGACTAAGACCAACACAAATAATAATAAAAATAAGTACTTCCTTATCATCCTTTTCCCCTCTTCCCTTTGAAATTTATTTTTCAATACAATCATACCAATAATGTAAGCGTATTCAATAAGAGGGTTGTTTCGAAAAAAAGGGGGTAATTGTACTTTCTATATCGTTTCTAGAATCCTTCACCTATGGAAACAACATTTCCCTTACAACATCGAAACATTTGACCCCTTTTTATTTAATTTTCGATATTCACTTGGTAAGAGTCCTGTCGTCTGACGAAAAATTTTACTAAAGTATTTTATATCAGAATAACCAACCTTATCAGAAATAACCCCAATTTTTTCTCGAGTGTACACAAGATAATCCTTCGCTTTATTAATTCTTGCAATCCGAACATATTCATTAAAAGTTTCTCCGACAATATCTTTAAAGCAAGTTGAAAAATAACTTCGACTCATATTGACTTCTTGAGCAACATATTGAGCTGTCAGCGGTGAGGAAAGTTCACGCTCAATTATAGAGATCGCATTTAATATGCATTGGTTTGTCTCCGGAGAATATGCTGGACTAAACACAGTTGTATACATAAATCTTTGAAATTGCTTGAACCAGTTTTCGATATCAGACCAATAGTTCACTTCAAGAGGGGCAGTAACCTCTTCAGGAAGAATATCTCGATACATTCGCATATATTCATTAACCAGCCAGGTTAGCATTTCTTCTAATTGACTAATCTGAAAACGAGTCTCATACAAATCAGATAATAAATCCGCTAATTCCTGTTTATTTGCTATCCAATCCAATGAAATTAACCTTTCTTTCCAAGTCTCGAGTTGTTGCTTCGTACCTTGTAATGGCTTGTGCAGAGAGTGACATGCTTTTATAGCAATTTGCTTATCCTGGCTCACTTCATAAAATAATAACTGCTGATGATAAGGAAGTGCCCATTCCTTCATTTGATTAAAATCCTCTTCCGTTTCTGGATAAATAAGAAGCAATGGACGGATGTCATACTTAGTATCTAGGATTTTCTGAATGATTTCCTCTGGGGTTAGTGTATCGCTCTTTATCAGAATACAACAATCGTTCCATTTACAGATATTTTTTACATCTAGAAACTCTTTGAGTGCCTTTTCAACAGCAGGAATCTTCTCTGATATTAGTGTATAGCCACTAGTCCATGTCACTTCTTCGACAGTTGACATAGTAGATTGCTTTTCTGATTCCTTTTCAATCCTGTGCTGAATACGAACCAAAATATCATCCATGTCATTACCATCTAACTCAATTTTGGCTATATAATCGATTGCTCCTAACCGCATCGCTTCCTGTATATACTCAAAATCCTGATGCAAGGAAAGTACGACGATAAAGATTTCTGGATATTTTTCTTTAACAATCCGAATAAGTTCTATTCCTGACATAATCGGCATTGCTAAATCGGTAATAATCAAGTCCACCTGATGAGCTTCGATAAACTGCAAAGCTTTTTCCCCGTTTTTGGCATCTCCAACTATCTCCATATCAAATTGTTCCCATTGAAAGGAAGAGATGAAACTCTTTCTGACTAACTTGTCATCTTCCACAATTAATACTTTAATCATTTCATATCACCCTTTATATATGGTATTCGCAAACGGACGACCGTTCCTTTATCAACCATGCTATCCATTTCAATCTCTGCATAATTGCCATACGTTCTTTCCATCATTCTCTTAACATAATTTAATCCAATACCCATCCCATTCCTCGTCTGTTTAAAAGATTGATCGTTTAAAATTTCGTTCATTTTCTCTCTCGTCATTCCTCTACCATCATCACGAACTTCGATAACAATCATCTTACCTTCGAGGTTGATTGTTATTTCAATTGTTCCTTCGTCCACTAGTCCATGATATAGCGAATTCTCTACAAGCGGTTGCAGGATAAACCTTGGGATAGGAGCTTGTAAGATCTCTTTCGGTACATTTAGATTCGTCACATATTCAAAATCGTATCGAATTTGCTGCAGCATTAAATACTGCTTCATCGAATCTAACTCTTCTTCAAGTGTTGATAATATCCCTAGTTTTCCCATATTGTAATAGAGCAATTTATTTAAAGAGGTTAATAGACCAGTAAGTTCCTTCTTATTTCCAGAAATAGCCAACCATTTTGCCGTATCTAATGTATTCATTAAAAAATGAGGATTGATTTGATGTTTTAATTTTTCTACTTCTAAGTCAGCACGTTTTCTTTCCTTTTGTTCAATCTCCTGAATCAGACTGACAATTTGCACTCTCATATTCCGAAACCGGTTTATTAAATCAACAAATTCAGGTATTTTGGTATGAACAATTTCCGAATGAAAATTGTTGTTTCCCATTAATTTTATTTCATGACGGAATTCGTTTAAAGGCTTGTAGAGTGTTTTCCATAACAATAAGGAAACAACGAGACTAATAAAAACAAACAGAATCGCAATATAAATCATTAAAATAACCCATTGATTCATTTCTTCGTTATACTCTGATATTGGTATTAATGCTACAATACTCCATCCTTTTTCCGTAGACTCCTCAAACCAGTAAAATCCAGTATTCTTGCCATATCCTTTTTCATTACCGTTGAATGAACTATTAAATGGAAAAGTTTCATTTTCACTATATATGATCTGCCTCGTATCATCTAAAATTATATAATCGGCATGATTCAACACATTGTCTACTTCTAAAAGATCGTTCGTTAAATCAAGGTTCGATTCCAAATAGATATAAATGTCATCAGCATAATTAACATCTAATTTCCTTGCAACAGAGAGTACATACTTATTTTTATACTGTTCCATACTTATGTGAGGACCATATGTGTGCATATTATATCCTTCATCCAATAATGGTTCATGGTCTAAGGAGAATTCATCTTTTACTCCATGATTATAAAAAAGATACTCATCATTTTCTTTTAAATAAAGTAAGGATAAACCGATGCCGGGATTACTAAACTGAATTACATTTAACTCATTTTTGATGTCCTCGTAAACTTTGACTCTATCGTAAGACGGAGACGAGTGTAAATAATCATCCAACTTAAAGGTGAGATTTTCTGAAAAGGCAATTTGCTGTGCAACATAGTTTAAATCTTCTATTGTGTTTTCCATGGACAAGCGGATTTGTTGTAAATTGCTATTGAATGTAGCATGTAATTTATTTGTTAGAATATTCGACATCGATTGATAGGAGAACATAATGGTGAACATGAGAAGTAAAAAAGTACTTAAAGCAAACACTAATGAAATTCTACTTTTCAAGCTTAATTTTTCAAAAAAAGCTACTATTTTACTAAACAAGCGTTTCAAGTTGTGACCCTCCCTTCTCTTTTTGATAGCGATTACATAAAAGCATCATTACAATAGCATCTTTTAAATGTTTATTCAAGACCGATATGATTGATTGAACATTGGAGTTGTACGCTGATGTTCTTTTTATTAAAATGATTACATGAACATATAATCATGCTTTTGTGGAGGATAAAGAATGTACGATACAATTGTAATTGGAGCTGGTCAAGCTGGTCTTGCAATCGGCTACTTCTTAAAAAATGCAAATAAGAACTTCTTACTTATAGATAAAGGAACTGAAGTTGGTGCAAATTGGAAAAATAGATATGACTCTTTAGTTTTATTTACCCCTCGAATTTATAGTTCATTACCTGGTTTACCTCTTAGTGGAGAAAAACATGCTTTTCCTTCTAAAGATGAGATTGCGTCTTATCTAAAAGAATATGTACAAAGATTTAATCTCCCTATTCACTTAAATGAAGAAGTAAAAAAGGTATCTAAGGTAGACAATAGTTTCATCATTAAAACAAACCGAGATGTATACCATGCGAAAAAAGTTATAGTTGCAACAGGTCCTTTTCAAACACCTAATATCCCTTTATTCTCAAAAGAGCTCTCTCCTAGGATCAATCAAATTCACTCATCACAGTATAAGAACCCAAATCAATTGTTAAATGGAAACGTAATAGTAGTAGGTGGAGGCAATAGCGGAGCACAGATTGCTGTTGAACTATCTAAAAAGATGGTGACTTATTTAGCAGTCAGCAAGAATCTAAGTTACTTACCATTAGTAATATGTAATAGAAATATTTTTTGGTGGTTAGATATGTTAGGAATCCTAAAAGCAAGCAATCATTCCTTACTTGGTAGGGCAATTCAAAAAAGGGGAGACCCCGTATTTGGTTTAGAATTAAAACAGGCAATCAATCAAAATAAAGTAAAAGTGAAAACAAGAGTGATTAATGCCAATAAGAACCAATTAGTCTTTGAAGATAACTCAACACTTGAAGTGAATAATATAATATGGGCTACGGGATTTAAGACAGCATTTCCTTGGTTACAAATAGACGGGTTTTTAGATAAAGAAGGAAAAATAATTCATAACAGAGGAGTATCAAACATAGAGGGGTTATATTTTATTGGTTTATCCTGGCAATCTAGGCGTGGATCTGCTTTATTACAAGGTGTAGGATATGATGCAGAATATATTGTGGACAAAATAAGCGAATAATCATTTGGACCTCTTAAATCTTGAAAAAAGCTATTTTAATACAAATAACGAATCAAATGTCCGATTAATACGTATGATTTCTGCAATATTAAACTACAGGGGGCAATAATTAACCAAAAAGATTGTCGATAATTTGTTGGAGAGAGTCTCTTTTCTAATCAAAAAGTGTTAAACTAAATGTTACGGTTAGAAATATTATTTTAATAGTGAGTAGGTGGACAACATGATTGAGATAAAAACATCTTCAATTAGTGATGGAGAATTCAATAGAGGGGTATTTGCAACAAGTGATATCAAAAAAGGAGAGCTTTTTCATGAAGCACCTGTGATTGCTTATCCAAACGAGCAGCATCAATACATTGAGAAAACATTACTCGAGGACTACGCTTTTGAGTATGGTATAAACCATTCTGCTATCCTTCTTGGTTATGGAATGTTATTTAACCATTCTTATGAACCTAATTCAAATTATGAGATTAATTTTGAAAATCACACATTTGACTTCTATGCTTTCACAGATATAAAAGCAGGAGATGAGA